>JAUXMZ010000037.1 GCA_030683105.1 Burkholderiales bacterium
TGACAATTTCACAGCGCAATATGCCAAATGTTTGTTTGCCCCCTCACCCTGCCCTCTCCCCCAAAATCGGGGGAGAGGGGATTTTTGAGATGAGTTTTAATCACTAATCACTAATCACGGCTTTTGAGTTACTAGAGCGCATCTCAAAAACACTCCCTCTCCCCGCGCCGGCGGGGAGAGGGTTGGGGAGAGGGGGCGAACCTGACAATTTCACAGCGCAATATGCCAAATGTTTGTTTGCCCCCTCACCCTGCCCTCTCCCCCAAAATCGGGGGAGAGGGGATTTTTGAGATGAGTTTTAATCACTAATCACTAATCACTGAATTTTCTGCCAGCTAAAACAAAGGTCCGGCGCGAGGCACTGTTCGCCATAGACGACGGTTTCCCTGCCCTCTTGCAACGCCACGGCGTACCGGGCGGGGGGCAGCGGTCTGTCAGCAGAGAGTCCGGGGAAAAGCGTTGCCGGAAACCGGGACGGGACATCAGACTGGAGACGTTCTTCGAACCAGCTCAGGCTCTGCGGGTCGGGGCCCTTCAATGCACTGCTTTGCGGCGGCTGAACCATGCGCAACAAGAGTGTGTCCCGCACCCCAAAGCGGTAGCCCGGCATGATGTCGCGCACGCGCACCCATGGAACGGGTTCCCGGGCCTGCGCAACTGCCGACCATGACGGCAGTTCAGGCAGCACGACATTGCGCCACTCCGTGGTCAGGCCGACAGCGCCGACGAGGCGCCCGTTCTGGAGGCGCAGCACCTCGCGCTGAGCGCTGTACCACACCTCGATCGGGCCCTGCGGATGACTGTCTTCGTTGCCCAGCGCAAGCAATGCGACCCGGCCCTCGATCGTGACTCTCAGGTAGCGAAAATTCGGATTCAGGCTGGCGCTGTCCACGCCTTGGCCCTTGACGGCATACTGCACGGTTTGCACGACCGCGTTCATGCCGGAAGTACAGGCAGAAAGCGCACAGACCAACAAGACTGCCGCGGCGGGATTACGCATCTTCACTGCTGCTAAGCCAGGGCCAGGCGCGCAGCCCGAGCAGGCAGATAGCGTTGCGTCTTCCGTATCATTGCAATGACTTTTCCCCGGAGACCCAAGAAGGACGAAAAAACATGACGCGCGGCGGCACGGCATGCGCGATGGAAAATACTTCAACAGGAAGATATTTTACAACTATTGAGCGTTTCATAATGGATGACTCTCGAAACGCTCAATCCGAGTACGAACAACGCCATAAAAAAAGCCCTAACTCGCGTTAAGGCTTTTTCAGCGTGCGTGTTGATGAATTACGGCGTGGTGCCGGTAGTTCCCGTGGTCGTGGATGAACTGCCCGACGCCACCGCAGCGACAACAGCCACGCCAATGGCAATAGCGGCGATGGTGCCGACTGTCACTCCGCCAACCGCCGCACCGGTGGCGCCACTTGCGCCTGCAGAACCAGTGCCAGTACCCGTACCCTTACCCGTAACATCATCAGTCTTGGCTTGGGCGACCTGGGCGTTGCCCTTGACCACAGCCTTCGGGGCTTGCTGCGCAAAGCCGAGCGAAGAGGTCGCAAAAAACCCAGATAACGCAATGAACAATATTGTCTTTTTCATGTTGACTTACTCCGTCATTTCTTAGGAAAGGTTTTATAATCAGTGCTAACACCACAAACGAATTATTATTTCGTTTTTGTTTTATTTTTTTGTAAGGCGCCTCTTCCCGTAAAAAATAACAACGAACACCATCCCGGACCCTTGATAATACACACTTTTAATAAAAAATATAACCCCATTCCACCTCATGATAAATAGCCTGAAACAGGTATATTATTGAATAATATCAATAAGATACTCCAAATACTGAGAGCGTGATTCGTACCCTCCGGGTATTTGCTTTGCGGCATGGTTCGTTGTACGTGGTACGTGGCTCGTGACCGTCAAGCGTACCCGCTTGACGGGTACGACCCACGACCCACGACCTTTGACACTAATCACTAATCACCAGTCACCAATCACTGGGGTTAGCACGAGCCACGTACAACGAACCACGTACCACGTTATTATGGTGTTTGCGGTGACGATTAAACCTATAACCAGCAGCACTGCCCCTCTATCGCCGGCCTCCAGGTTCCCATGAAAATACGCCTCCCATCATTCATCATCGCCGGCCTGCTGGTGGTCTTCTTCGCACTCGCCATCACCCAGCGCCCCCAGACCTTTTACCCTGAGGTTGATATCGATGTAGATGCTTCTGGCGGACCTCTCACGCTCAGCTTTCTCTTCAACAGCCGCCCAACATTACAGAACTGTGAAGCCCTTACCGGCAACATCGCGCGGGTGGTGCTCAAACAGTGCCCGCAATGCCGCGTCAAACTCATCCAATGCGACAGCACCTTGGATCAAACCCAAATAAACCTGCTCAGCAACGACCCGCTGAGCACGCCTTCCGGGCGCATGGCCAACGGCGTCCTCATCTTCCGCTCCACCAACATGGATCTCGCCCTCGCGAGCTGCCAGGCCACCGAAAAACAGTCTGCCGCCGGGATCAATCCGGTCAAATGCTATCCCGCCAACACCCCGCGCATGAAGCCCGATGCCCGGTCAGTGCTCAGCCTATGGTCCCTGGTGGTCCTGTTTGCCGCGTTCGCCGCCGCCTGGTTCTCCGGCTGGCTCATCGTCAAATACGAACACCTGCATGCCCATCTCTCGCATGACCACGTCGGCACCGGCCCGCAGAAAAATCACGCCCAACCCACGCCCCGCATCGGCGGGCTGGCGGTCATGGTCGGCCTGCTGGTGGCCGGAGGAATCATGCTCTTCGCCGACGCCTTGCCGGGTGAACGCGAATTCGGGCTCCTGCTGATCGCTAGTGTTCCAGCCTTTGTCGGCGGCCTGGTCGAAGACATCATCAAGAAAGTCAGTGTGTCCGATCGCCTGCTGCTCACCATGCTCTCCGGTGCAGCCGCCGCCTGGCTGCTGGGAGCCGCGCTCAACCGGCTGGGTATCCCCGGCGTTGATCAGGCGCTATCGTGGCTGCCCTTCGCGGTGATATTCACCATTTTCGCCGTTGGCGGCATTGCCAACGCCATCAACATCATCGACGGCTACAACGGGCTGGCCACCGGATTCGCGATCATCGTGCTTGCCGCCATGGCTTTTGTTGCCCATCTGATCGGCGACAACCTGATCTTTACTACTGCCCTGGCCATGGCCGGGGCCTTGTTCGGTTTTATGGCCTGGAACTGGCCCGGCGGCAAAATCTTTCTGGGGGATGCCGGCGCCTATCTGCTTGGCTTTATCCTGGCCGAGTTGTCTGTGCTGCTGGTCGTGCGCAACCCGGAAGTTTCGCCCTGGTTCCCGCTGGTGCTGTTGATCTACCCGGTGTTCGAGACCTTCTTTTCCATCTACCGTCGCAAGTTCATGCAGGGACTCTCCGCGATGCAGCCGGATAACAAGCACCTGCATCAACTGATCCACGACAACGTAGTCCCGCGTGGTGTTCGCTCCGGCGCCCGCCTGAACAAGCTCGATGCCAACAACCGTGTTGCTAAGTATATTTGGTTGCATGCCATCGTCACTGCCGTGCTGGGTTGCCTCTTCTGGCAATCAACACCGGTGCTGATCGGCATCGCCATCGCCTACTGCGTCTTCTATTTCGTCAGCTATCGGCAGATCGTCCAATGGAAAGCGGTGCCTGCCGGATCGCGGAAGCGGGTCTGAAAAGGGGACGCTACTTGTAGCCGTCTTCTCGTTGGTGCTTGATAGCGAGAATCGTCACGACATCCAAAGAGGATTCGAAGCGGTACAAGGCAAGGTAGCCAGTGGCGCCAAAGTCGATCACAAGCTCACGAAGATCATCATAGTCTTCCACCGGCCTGCCTATCATGTGAGATTGTTTGAGCGGCATAAACGCCTCGCGGATCGCAAGCACGGCCCGTTTCGCGGCGTTTGAATCTTTACCGAGCAGAAATGTGTGAAGCCGGTATATATCGGATTGCGCTCGTGCAGACAGTCTTACGTGTGGCATGCCGTGATGGGCGCATCAGGATTCTGTTGTACGTCATCTACCCACGCGCTGAACTCATCGAGCGTAATATGCAATCCCGTTTCCTTGTAGTGCTCGAAGGATTTATCGGCGGCCTTGATAAAATTTTGTCGCGCTTCTTCACGCTGCACGTATTCGAGAATGGCTTCCTTCATGAGGTAATGCGGGGTGCGCTTCTTCATGGCAGCCAGCGAAGCAATCCGGTCGCGGTCAGCAGGGTCGAGTTTGATCGTGACCGTACCGGGAGAACGTGGTTTTTCGATAGCAGACGTTTTCATGGCAGCACCAAGTGTTAAAAGGTAACACCATTTTAATTGGCAAGCCAGGTAAGTCAAGCAAAAACAAAGCTCCCCCTGTCATTGCGAGGAGCGACGCCGAGGACGGCTCCGCGGTGAAGGCGGAGTTCATGCCCTTTCAGGGCGGCGACCGGAAGGCAGCTTGACCGGGGTTCAACGTATCACGAATCACGATTCACGAACCACGAACCACGTACCACGAACCATGCCGCAAAGCAAATACCCGGAGGGTACGAATCACGATTCACGATTCACGAATCACGGCGCAAATCATTGGGTAGCGTCCCCTATACAAGTGGAGTGGGAAATACCCACTTGACCAATAGCCCACAATAAGCGAGACTTACGAGATGGCAACCCACACCCAAACCCGCCACAAAAACACCGATTCCAAGGGCCGAGTGACACTTGGCGGCCACTTCGCGAACCGCGCTGTTATCGTCGAGCACCGGAGCGCCGACGAGGTCGTAATCCGGCTCGCGCGCGTGATCCCGGAGCGCGAAGTATGGCTCTACGAAAACCCAAAAGCCCTGGCATCGGTGCGGCGTGGACTTGACCAGGCCCGCAAGGGCAACATCACGAAGAACCCGCCGGATCTGAAAGCGGCTGCGAAACTCGCCGAGCAGCTTAAGAGTTAAGGACTGATGCCCTTTACGCTTGTCTGGCTTGAGGCGTCAGCGGACACCTTTCACGAGCTTGAAGCGGCGGCCCGGAAGTCGCTCGAGAACCGGCAGAAATCCAGGAAAGCAAAGACCTCGAAGCAGGAGGGTCTCTTCAAGCAAGTCGTAAAGTGCGTTGAACTCCTCCAGGCAAACCCGCGCCACCCGGGCCTCAAGACACACGAATACGACTCAATCGAGAACCCCTACGATCCTGACACGAAGGTCTTCGAGGCGTACGTTCAGAACCGCACGCCCGGCGCCTACCGCGTCTTCTGGTGCTACGGTCCAAAGAAGGACGAGATCACGATCATCGCCATCACGCCGCATCCGTGAGGTAGACTACGGCTATAATCAGCAACTGATCGGCTGGCTTGAGGAGTGCTTCCATGAATTATCGCGACATCATCACTATCGAGTCGGGCAAACGAAGCGGCAAACCCTGCATTCGCGGGATGCGCATCACGGTCTACGACGTGCTCGACTACCTTGCATCGGGCATGAGTATCGAGGACGTGCTGCGTGACTTCCCTTACCTGACGCGCGAGGACATCAATGCGTGCCTTGCCTACGCAGCTGATCGCGAGCGCGGCCAGCTCGTTGCCAAGGCGTGAAGCTGCTGTTCGACCAGAACCTCTCTCCGTTTCTTGCAAGCCGACTGGCGGACATTTTTCCCGAATCGGCGCACGTTCTGGATGTCGGACTGGACAGGGCCGACGACGCCGCCGTATGGAACTACGCCCGCGCCAACAGCTTCATCATCGTGTCGAAGGATTCCGATTTCCACGAGCGCAGCGTGTTCTCGGGCGCGCCACCCAAGGTAGTATGGATCAGAAGGGGCAATTGCTCCACCGAAACCATCGAGCAGTTGATGCGCGTGCATGCCGGTGATATCACGAACCTGTTGACCGATGATGCTGCGCGTTTTCTGATCCTCTTCTGAGCCGGATAGCGTGGGCTGAGCCCAACGAAATCGGCAGCAATGAGGATGCTGCGTCTCTCGTAGCGCCCGGTGGTATGAAATATCGCGTGGTGCGTGATAGGATGTACTTCACATGTTCAGCAAGCGCTTCGGGAAGTCGATAGTGATAACGGACCATGAAGACAATTTACTATCCGCAGGACGACATTCTGGAAATCCACCTGAGTGACAAACCCGTTGCCCGTGAGGTGTCGCAAGACTGAAATGTGAATGTCAGCTACGCCGAGGACGGTTCCGTCGTGGAACTGGTGATTCTGGACGCGGTGAAGGCGGGGTTCATGCCCCACTAATCACCAATTATTCATTTCAATACCCCCTTGAGGGGTACTAATTACCAATCACTGGTTTTAATCGCCAATCACCAGCCGCCGGAGACGGCCTCAGACGGCTAGCAGACGCTGCATATCCCGCTGGAAGGCCGGTTCCAAGTCCAGGTCATGCAACTCTTTGGCAAGATTGAACTGTCTGTTTGTCTTGGCCACCTCCAACAAACTATCCTCTATCTCATAGTTTCCGCGGCTCTTTAGCCAGTCGAGAACAGTTGCAAGGTGCCAGATAGTCGGCGTCCCTTCGTGTACCGGAGGAGGGAATACCGAATTCACCTGGATTGCCAACTTCCGAATGTTCTGCCGGCTGAAACCCAGGAGCTTCGCAATATCGGTCAGTCCAACAAAATCAGGAGCAGCCTCAACAAGTTCTGTATCCGGGATGGCTCGCTTGACATCAGCGAAGGCGCTTAGTACAGCTTCCGAAGCGGACTTTGCTTCTCGCGTGAAGTCGAGACCGATTCGACCTGGTTGTCCAATCCCCACCAAGGCATCTGTGCAGCCTGCTTCACCCAGACGCTCAACGAGCTCGTCAATGTTCGCCTCAGGGCTCTTGAGGGCTAATTTCAAGGTGAATTGATATTCAGTCATCGTCGTTCTCCTGGCCGGTGGCACTGCCCTCCACCGCGCGATTGCGCGGGTTGCAATTATCGACATCCATTCGCTTCCGCATGTCGCAGGGCGCCTTCTACTTCTTTCTTAGGGTGTGATGTTCTTGCCATGAACTCTCGATTCGAAAAGTAGCACTCGCCTGAAGAGTTGTCAAGTGACAACTCTGCGCGTAAAGAGGACGCCACCCAATGGCACTACCTTGAGCAAAACACCTTTCCAATCAATTGGATAAGAAGTTTGAGCTTCCCTCTGTTTTTCGTCTCCCAAGGGTGCGGTCTCAAGCCGCCATTTTCTGCTCATACTGAGCCTTGATCCGGTCCTGCAGGAACCGAATCGGCGACTTGTAGCCGAGCGTGGAGTGGCGACGACTCCGGTTATAAAACACCTCGATGTAATCGAACAGACCGGCCATAGCCTCGGCGCGGGTCGCATAGCGCGTGACATGCACCCGTTCGTTCTTCAGGCTGTTGAAGGGTGCGCTCGACGGGTACGAACCATGCCGCAAAGCAAATACCCGGAGGGTGCCAATCACTAATTACCAATCACTGCCTTTAACACCAATCACCGGTTCTAGTCACGATTCACGAACCATGCCGCAAAGCAAATACCCGGAGGGTACGAACCACGTAACACGAACCACGGCCTTTCTCACGAATCGCGGCCTTTGATTCACCAATCACCAATTATTCATTTCAATACCCCTTGGGAGGTACTAATTACCAATTACTAATCACGGCCCTTGATCTTCTGGCCATCAATCACATAGTCTGTGGAGTAATGCACCAACACCGCACCAAGGGCCTGTCCCTCTTCGGCTAAAACTCCGGGGGCTGCGGCATTTACAGCGAGAGCAACAGAGTTGGCCCCAAACGCCCACGCTCATTGCCTGCGTCGGTGCCTTCTGCGTGTTTTACGTGGCGCAATACCGGCAGCTTGAGCGGTGAGGATATCGCACAAGTGATCAAATCCGCCCCCTGACCAAATACAAAATCCACGCCAGCGACTCGTAACAAACCGTTTGCCAGCGACCCAGACCTTTTACCAAGGAATACTTGGTCAGGCTCGTGCTTGCACCTGTTTGGTAGTCCACAGGATACGGAGTCACATTCCAGCCAGTATGCCGGAATGTCGCCAGGGCGCGCGGCATGTGGGCGGCAGAGGTCAACAACAACCAAGGTCGATGAATATCCATGCCAGGTAAGACCGCCGTGAATGTCGAGTTTTCGTACGTCGTAGTTGAGGTATGTTCATAAATCACACGAGGCTCCTCAATGCCCATTCCTTTGAAAAACAGCATTGCCTGCCTGGCCTGCGGCGCCTTGCCTGACTTGGGATCAACTTCCCCCCCGGTGTAGACCAATTGCAAATGTGGAAACGCGCGTAGAAGCGCGACAGGTTCCGTCATGCGCTCAGCCGCCTCATTCAGCAGCACCGTTCTGCGTGTTTCCCAGATGCTGCCGGTATACAAGGCGCCACCCAGAACGACAATACCCGCATATGCGGCCAACGAGCTATCCGGCTTCGCGTGCCGATCTTCAAACAAGCGCAGGCATGCATCGGGTAACGGCAACCACCCGATCAAGAATACGAAGCCAAGCGCCCAGACCAAGCCGCGCGGGATAAATCGCTTAACGGCCATCACCCAGAAAGCGCTGCCGGGCCGCTGCGCGCAATACATTCCATAAAAAAATGGGTGCCGAAACAAACATTCGCCGCCACAAACGCCGCGGTTCCTGCAGCAAACGCGGTAGCCACTCCAGCCCCAATCTCTGAAAAATTGGGTGAGATCGTTTAACTCGCCCAGTATAAAAATCAAAAACCGCACCAATCGCTGCTGCGAAGCGCACATCCAATCGATGCAAATTCTGATAAATCCACTTCTCCTGCTTTGGTGCCGTCATCCCAACCCAAAGAATATCTGGACTAACCCGATTGATAGCTGCGATCATCGTCTCCAACTCTTTCTCGGTGTAGTCTTGCTTAAATGGTGGCGAATAGCTTCCTGCGAATCGAACTTGTGGATAATCCCGTTCCATCCTTACCCGTATTTCCTCCAGGCGATCTGGAGTGGAACCAAGAAAAAAAACACTAAGTCTGCCAAGCTCATTCGCTTTGGAATTCAACGCATAAAAAATGTCACTGCCCGTTATGCGCTGACGAATATTCCCACCAAGTAAATAAGACGCAAGCACAATGCCGCTACCATCCGGAATCAACCAGTCAGCTCCGTGCAATGCATCTGAAAATTCACTTTCATCCAATGCGGCCACATAGGAATGAGGATTGATACAAGCCAGCCAGCATGGAGAAACATTATTAGTGATCCGCGACACTACAGAATCCACACACTGCTCAAGCGACCCGGAATAAACGGTGTAACTCAATATATTCCGATACGTCATTGCACGCTCTTATCACTATATTGTTGCCATCGCCACAAATCACTACACATCTCATCCAAGCCGCGCGCTGCCACCCAGCCAAGCTCCGCCTTAGCCAGGCTAGCTTTGGCATAGCAAATGGCGATGTCACCTTCCCGTCTGCCCACGATGCGATAAGGCACCGGCTGCCCCGTCGCACGCTCAAAAGCAGCGATCATTTCCAGCACGCTGTAGCCGCGCTCGGTACCGAGATTGTAGGTAAAGACACCCGCCGCTTGACCGAGCTTTTCCAGTGCCTTTTTGTGGCCATTGGCTAAATCCGAAACATGGACGTAATCCCGCACCCCGGTGCCATCCGGGGTCGGCCAATCGTTGCCATACACCGACAACACACTCAACTTGCCCGCTGCCACTTGCGACAGATACGGCATCAGATTATTGGGAACGCCGCTTGGGTCTTCACCGATCATGCCGCTCTCATGCGCGCCCACCGGATTGAAATAACGCAGCATCGCGATATGCCAACGTTCATCGGACACGAACAGGTCGCGCAGGATTTCTTCATTTATCAGCTTCGACCTGCCGTAAGGATTAGTCGCCTTAAGCGGAAAATCCTCACTGACCGGAACGCTCGCCGGAACGCCATAAACGGTCGCGGACGAACTGAACACCAGTTTGAACACATCAAACTCCGCCATCACCTGACACAGCGCTAAGGTGCTGCCGATGTTATTGTCGTAATACTGCAAGGGTTTCTGGACTGACTCACCCACTGACTTCAACCCCGCGAAATGGATCACCGCATCAACCTTGTGCTCAGTAAAAATACCACGCAAGGTTTCCCGGGTACGCACATCCGCCTTAACCAGCACCGGGCGTTTGCCTGAAACTGCCGCCACCCGATCCAGCACACTAGCTTTGCTGTTGAGCAGGTTGTCAACGATCACCACCTCATAACCCGAGCCCAATAACTCCACGCAGGTATGGCTACCGATGAACCCAGTCCCGCCCGTTACCAATATCTTCATGAACATTCGCCTCAACTCTACGCACTCACATAATTTCAATCTTCAGCTTACTTTTTTCTTGACGATCCAACTTCCTTTGCCTGCTCATAAATCGCCATCAACATCCGGTAATTCGCCTCTTCGGTATACAAAGCTTCAAAAGACCGCCGTGCCCCCGCAGCCAAACATTCCAGCTTTCCCGTCGACCCCCAGGCCGCGCGCACTGCCGCCAGCAGCGACTGCGGATCGTCCGGCGCAAACACCACGCCGTTCTCGCCTTGCTGCACAATCGAAGGCAACGGGCCGATATTTGACACCGCCACAGGTGTGCCAAAAGCAAACGCTTCCCGTACCACCATGGGGAAACCTTCGAAACATTCAGACGGCAATACCAGCAGGCGGGCACGGGCAATCTCGTCCCGTGCCGCAGCACCCGCCAACTGCCCGAGAAAGCGAATCGGCACCTCCGGCGCCATGGCGGCCAGTCGCTCCAGTTCGCGACGCAGGCCCCCATCACCCACGATGCGTAATTCCGGTGCCGATGCACCCCACATCAACCACGCCCGAACCAGCGCCAGCACCCCCTTCTCGGCCGTCAGTCGTCCGGCAAATATCACGCTCGGCCTGCGAGCTGCCCAGGGCACGATGGCTGGATCGCCGGGGTAAAAGTTCGGTTTGACATGCACCAGGTCGGCAGGCAAACCGGCTACGATCATCCGCTCACGTTGAAATTCAGTCAGCGCGACAAAGGCATCGACCTGCTTCGACCATGTGTTCAAGTGCCGGTGCAATGCCACTTTGGCCGCCAATGGCAGCGTTGCTAGGCGGCTGCCCCGATAACAGCCATGCCGCACAGCGGGCAGCACGGAGCGGCTGTCCAGACATTCGGTGCAGACCTGACCCGCCCGCATGGGAATGGCTGCTGGGCAAAACAGGCGGTAGTTATGCAGCGTCAACACCCGCGCTGCGCTGCTGCCAATTGCATAAAAAATAGCAGGCGAAATCAGAGGAAAGGTGTTATGCACATGCACTATGTCAGGCTGGAAGCTATCCACTATCCTGCGCGCAGCACGAACCATCCACGGGTTCCAGGGCGTTGCCAGTGCGCCCTGTACCGCGCCGACTAGGCCCTTCGCACGAATCTTGTCACTGTGGCGAGTAAATTCGGCGACATCATGGCCCCGCTCCCGCAGCAAAGTCTTTTCCGCGTCAAACACCTGGTTCTCGCCTGATGGCGCAGATGAGCCATAATAATTATGTGCTAACAGGATCCGCATTTCATTCCCGAGTCTGCAGAGCCAATTTTCTTAGCGTGATTCCTTTAAAAGGATTTCATCTGCCGCTATACGTATCTGTTTCATAATCTGTCTATCATAATAATCTCTCAAAAGCACTAGAATCGGACGAATCGGCTTGGCCATAGATTGCCCTGCTTTTAACAATAAACGCTGCCTTGTTGAAATGTTTTGCCTTTTCATTGAGTCATGACTTTGGAAACCATCCATAAGACCACTATGCCAAGCTTCTTTTGCATGCGTCTTTGCCATGGAGGATTCACCTCCAATCCAATGCTCAGCCCCCACACCAAGCCATGACTGTATCGCAGTAAGTTGCTCTGGAATTGATTCGTAGTCTACGGAATAAGTGATATCTATCGGAAGTCTTGAAAAAATCGCCTCATAGCTCTCTTGAAAGGCTGCAAAGCGAAGAGGATTACGATTGTAATAGCCAAAATCCACTCGAAATTGTGACTCAAACACATTTAGCGGGTTCCGGCGCAAAACAAGAAAGCGTCCACCCGCCTCTGCAAACAATTTCCACCTGCTAACAATTCGAGTGGTTTTCCAAATAACAATCGCAACTTGAGACGGTTCACGATTGGTTTTAAGCGCACAAGCCAATCCCAGTCGGACTAGTGTTTTCGCGTGATCGGCTGGAACCATACATGCCTGCGCCTCTTCAAATGAAAGCAATGATCCGGACGGGGAGCTAGCAAGAAAAAATGCAGCCAATCTGCTTGGATCGGACAATTCATCAGGGGAAAGCAATTCAAGTATTTGAGGAAAATAGGATTCAGGAAGGCAAACAATACCTTTCAAGCGATCTAACTCCGTTATTAAGACGGTACTACCACTTCGTGGAAGTGAGTAAATGCAAGCAAGAGCAGGGCTTATATTTTCAAAAGTCGCAAGGCCAATATTCATAGACTCTCTTATTTAATTAGCGATTCATAAAACTTTAGATAGGCTAAAACTGTTTTTTCCGAGTCAAGCTTTACACTAAGCAAGCTTCGTGCCTTATCCACGATAGTTTGCGCATCTTCTAATGACGCCAATAAAGCTGAAACGTTATCAGCGAAACCTGACACATCATTGTCATTAAATGGCGCCAGCCAAGGATAATCAGGGGAGAAAATCTCGGATAGGACTGGCAAACGAAATGCAGCAACAGGTATCCCCGTAAGAACCGCCTCGGCCGCCAAACGCCCATAACCCTCAAAGCGTGATGGAAATAGCAATATGTCAAAATCAGAAAGAAGCTCAACCAGATTTGGCAGGGGAGGAGCCAGTTGAACTAGCCAACCGGGTGGAGGTGTGTCCCGAAGCTTTGACAACAGGCCTTCCTCGATCCCCTCACCATAAATAAACAGAGAAAACTGTGTATCAGGTGGTACCTTAATCTGCCTTAGAATTGCAGGCAACAGATCACACCCTTTTTGAAACTCAAAACGGCCAGCAAACAATAGCCGAATATCTTTTTTTTGGACTCGTAAGTTAAATAGACGCTCGCGAGTTAATGGGACTGTAATTGGATTATAAATAGTCGAATCGCTAGTGACTGGTTTTAACCCACATGCGCTTCTCCATCTTTGGAAACTTTCGCGAACAGCATTACTTACATAAACTACAGGCGTATCACCAAGCCTACTCTCACACCACGCACCTAAACGTTCCCAACGAGACCAAAGAACAGTGTTATGAATCGTACGAACAACGGGAATACTCTTTAGCGATTTATCAATGGATAAACATAAAACATAAGCAAACTCAGGGATTTCTGTGTTGAGATGAACGATATCGGGGCGAAATTCTCGAACTATGCGCCGCAATCTCCAAGCAGCAGCCAAAAAACCACCCAGTTTCCACGGTAACTTAACCCCGTTGAATACAGCAATGCCTTTTCTTTTGGCCTCCCGAGTCATGCTCTGTCCAACAGCACTGCTGTCATCTCCTAAAACTGCAGCCACTCCCATTTCTACACGGCCATCAAAAAGACGCGCAAGTTCAAAGGTGCATTTCTCCGCACCGCCAAGCTCGTAATGAGATATCACGTGGAGGATTCTGAGTGTTTTACTATGGTTAGGAACTTTGTTCTGGAGTGCCAAAGTAATTTCCCTTTTATGAAACAAATAAAATTACTGGGCCATTAATTTACTGTGGTCGTTGGTATTATCTTTGTAATCCTAAGCATCCTTTGAATATCTTGGGTTTCAATGCCTGTTATGTGCCCAAAACTTTTCAGTGTCCCTGGGTCAGAAACTCTTAATCCGTTCTTAAAGCCAGCTTCGATGTAGAAATCTAACGACCTGTAAACGACGGGAAAACCTTGCCATTTTTCATCCGTAGCCGGCCCAACCAATTCATGTCGACGCTCTGCTTTTGATTGGAGTAAGAGCTTCAGTGGGTTTATTAAAGTTCTCAGTATAGATTTGAGCTGTGCCATTTTCATTCCTCTATATACCACCGGCACGATGGCCCGGCTTACGCCCCAATGCATCCAATATACCGCTAGTAACGTTGTACACCATGTTTTCAATGGTATAACGTGCCGCAGTTAGTCCGGCATTTATGGAAAGAAGCTTCAGTCGCTGTGTGTCGCGCAATAGCTCTACAACCCCATTCGCATATGCCTGGCTATCTCCTGACAACATTAGCCCGTTCACACCATTCTCCAAGTACGCAATTTCCGGGCTATGCAATGCATCAACTGTTGTTATCAGCGGTAGATTCGCCGCAAAGCTATCTAAAATTGCCAGCCCCACTAAGCCTGGCATCAAGAAAACCTGGGCCATCCGAAAGCATACTGCCTTATCATTTCCCACAAGGGGGCCTAGATAACTCACATGCGGGCAGTATGCCGCATGAAGACTAATGAAATCGGCCTCAGGCCCGCCACCAATCACAATTAAATGGAATCCCGGTATTGCTGCAGCGATGAGGCCAGCGCAATCCAGCAAAAATGGCAAACGTTTTTCCCGGTAAAGTGCGCCACAATAGAGTCCCACTGGATCATTATCTTTGATCCCTAATCGCATACGCATAGAAGCCAAATCCGCTGGCGTCACTGAGCTTACTTCTTTGCGAAAGCCGGCAGTGTCGATGGCATTTTCTATCACGCTAATTTTGCGCGGCAAAACTCCAATTGATACCAAGTGTTGTCGGGTGTCTACGGTATAAGCAAACCACCAGTCTGAGGCATTTGCGAGACGACGCTTGATGCGTTCACTAATGGAGCTTGGGTCGCCTTGAAGGTTTTTGCCATGACCCCAGAATGCGATGCGCTTGAGGCCAAGCGCCGATAGTGCCAACAATGGGTAGTTCAGTAAAATCCGTGTCGCCTGGACAACAATAATGAGGTCTGCTCGAAAGATTGCTGACAACGGCGGGAATTGAAGAAAGAGCCGATTATTGAACAAATACAAGCGGGGAATTTTTTTTCCTAGTGGCGGAGATAGGTCGACATCATCGCGTCTAAGAGCTACAAGCGTGTTTGAATCACTATACATGACTGTCAAGTCGACATCAGATGCAGCCAACGCCTCATAAAGCTGCTCATAAAACACCTTCCGATACTGTTTTACATTCGCAAGAATCACTAAAACACTACGACGTTTATTTTTGGATATCTGCATGAGTTACCTTCCCAACCTGCAACCTTCTGAAGATACTTCTAATACGGTCATAGATGCCGGTCGTAACGAAGACATTCTTTTCAGCATTTGTTCCAGTTTATTCCACAACCCATATTTTTCGACCTCCCAACTATGACCCCAGATATGCAGAACTCCATTAGTGTGAGCCATCGATTCTGCAATTACCGGAAGACGATCCCACCAGTTTTCAGCCTGAATTGCCAGCTTGAGCGTTGCTGCACGCCTAGACCACGAACCATACCGTAAGAAATTTTTAACCAATATATCCTTTGTATGAGGAAAATATTGCAATGTGGTTGGTAAACTATAGGGGCTACCATTGCAATCGATGCGGAGATTCTCTATGGTGCGGCCATAACAAAATCCGGATTCAAGCACTGCGTCACGTATAGAAGCGTTCACACGTCCGCCCGGATAACAAAAACCTTTAATCTCACGGCCAAGATATTGCTCGACACCTTCTTTTCCACAGCGAATTTGGTGGTGCACTTCTTTTTTATCAAGGCCTGTCAGATAAACGTGATCCAAAGTGTGCCCACCAATCTCGAAAGAATGCGAGAGCCTGCGCAACGCTGAACCGCTTAAGACGGGGCGCCCTTCGCTGTTGCGGACCGGTACGAAGAACGTACCGCTAAAGCCATACCGAGCAAGCATGTCGGCAATTCGCTCATCATGCGGGTGACCATCATCCCAAGACGTAACTAATATCATTTCTGCCGAATAATCTTGCGTGCAAAAACGGCACCACCCATGTAGTAACCACCGGGGGGTAGAAAATAATCAATTCCAAGCGCAATCCATAAAAAAGGTTGCACGGGAACAGTTAATGCCATAACTAGTGCAGCGTGCGTAACACCCAACCAAGAACGGTTTGCGCGCCACCCCCTTCTCTGGCCAGGAATTAAATGTTGAATCGCCCAGGTAACAGCACATGCCACGGCAAAGAAGCCCCCCCCCCGGCGATCAGTATGGATCATCTCAAATCCTCTACTATTCAATGCATGTGTCATTCCTTCCATCGTCCAGCGACGAAAATCGTGTGCGTCACATTCTGGGTACAAAAACGGAAAGGTAAGCAGTACATAGCCATTGGGCAGAAGCACCCGTGTAATCTCATCCAACATCCGTTCAGGATCTGGCACATGCTGAATCACATCAAAGGCCACCGCCAATTGTATCTGGCCATCTGGTATCGGCAATTGACATACGTCGGCGATCAGTTTTGTGCGCGTGGACGGAACCAGATCAACAGGGATGTAGTGATTTATGTTAAACGACTTACGAATCTCAAACTCGTAGGGAGTAGTTCCTGCCCCAAGGTCCAAGCAACGCGGAGTCGGCACTGAAAAACAAACATCCCTGCCAGCTAGAGCTATGAAACGTCGTGCGATAAATGACACTGGACTTACAAAACGTTTATAAATACGAACAGCGCTCACCAAATGCGCCACAATTAAGGGGGCCGCATTCATTTCGAACGCTTCGCAATCACACTGAGCGTTCCTGAAACCCTTAGTGCTTGCATCAGACGCACCGCTACCAGAGTTTTCAAGCCCGGGCGCTGGACAGGACTAAACACAACGCGCCTGAGATCATGGAATCCCGCTGCTTCCAAGTGAAACTTCAGACTCGGCCAATCAAACAGGAACAAATGGAATTTTTTTTGTGCTTCGCGCCAATGTCCGTTTTCTATACGAGCCCGCAGGCCTTTCCGGTTGGGGGTTGTGACCAATAGACTTCCATCGGGAGCAATAACACGATGCAGCTGCACGAGCGTGCCCTGTAAGTCTGTGAGATGCTCAACCACCTCGATCATACTGACGGTATCGAAATGATCATTTGGAACTTCGTCAAGATTGCTCATCAGTGAGAACCCGCGCTTTTCCCTGCAGAAGCGCCGGGCATCGGAGGAAAATTCAATACCACTTGCCTCCACGCCATTAGCACGAAGCCTCTCAACGAGAGCGCCACTACCCGCGCCGTAATCCAGCACCCGCGCACCAGTCCGCCACAAAGAGCGCCGAATAAATTCCGCATAGGATCTTGCAGCATAACCACCAGACTCTTGGTTTGTATTGCCACTGCCAATCTTTTCTTCGACATAAGCTTGTCGATAAATTTCCTCGAGTTCACTCAGGGAAGGAAATCTCTCCCGGAAAGCGATGCCACACTCTGTGCAAACGCGAAAATCAATCTCCCCTTCTTCAAAGGCCTGCACCAGCTTTTTCCTGTGAGAAACGCAAGGGCACTGCATCATGCCAACTTCCAATGTCATTACGGCCCCCTCAAAAACGCAATAGCCCCTTGATCCAAAACTTCACATAAGGATTTATCCATAATAGCGGCCACAACAAGCCGCCATGCCGATATGTAAAGACCAACCACTCTTTGGGAGGTAGTCCCTTGGGGCCCATCATCCGTTTCCACCGTTCTTGCACTGGCGAACGAACATCCGTCCACATTCCTTTCCCGGCATTCAAGTCACACGTCCCTACAAAACCGGGGGCAACCCATATCTTGCAGCCCAACTTTCGCGCCCGGAAACCGTAATCCATATCCCCCATGCTGTGCGTAAAACTGCCATCCAGATTTTTGGCAAGCTTCACAACGCCGCGTGAAAGCAAAACACAGTTGCCATTCACTGTATCGCACAGTACCGCCTCACTCTGCGGCATCACCTTGACCATCTTCAGCGGGTTCCATTGGCTCACTTGCCGCCATCCACCATAAGTAAGCTGCCCGCTTTTTTGATCTTGTGTTGAGCCGACGATAATCAATAGGGCACGATCCGCCTTACTCAATCGCTCATGCGTTGAAATCAGGACACCGAGAGCATTCGGATAAAGATGCGTATCATCGTTTAACAAAACGTAGTAATCAAAATCGCCCTCCATCGCCAAGCTCAATGCTTGTCGCATCGCACCATTCCAATAAAGGCTGCCAGAACCTCGAATCACCCTAATTGCCGGAAATTGCTCAAGCACCGCATCGGCCGTTCCATCTGTGCTTCCATCGTCAAGCAGGATCACACTCACCTCAATCGAGGTATCCCTCACTTGCTGAACAATTGAAGCTATGCAATTTAGTGTTTTCTGTCGCCGGTTGTGGCAGGCGATAACAAAGCAGACGCGCATCTCATTGAACTGCACGAACATATTCCTGCTTTCTGGTCTCTTGCCTCAAGCGCTTCACGCTAATCGAGAGCTTTTTACCTAAAGAGGTCAGCATGAACAGGTAAAAGATAATAAAATCTACCAAGAACGAGGTGAAGTAATAGCCGTCAGTTGCAGCTCTAATCAAGCTGGCGAAATAAATCATAAATAGTATTTTGTTAATTCCAAATAAGGCGAAAGCAACGTAACCGATTAGCCCAAAATACAAGCAAGAAAAGATCCCCACTTTTTTGTATAGATTCAAGTACGAGTTATGTAGATTCTCAACCTCTTTCAGGCTCACTTCATGATCGATAAAACTAGCCTCCTTGGGAAACCCAACGACAATGCTATGAGTGTCAAGTTTGTCGAAGAAATCTGTCCACAATAAAGCTCTGCTCATAACGAACTGGCCCGATGTCAGCCGTTCGAACAAGAGCGTTGATTCTACCCATCGAGATGCCACAAGCCCAACCAGGGCAATAAATACCAAACCCAAGACACCGTGCTTCAGTCTTAACCTAAGATTTACCACAAGGTATCCAAACATCAGCGCGATTGCCACCACCGTTGATGAGACCCCGGCAGACATGATTGCAATCATGGGCATTACAAACATTGGCCAGTGATGTGGTTTGATGCGATTGGTAATGCATACCGCGTAGTAGATAAGGTAATACTGCAACAGGACAACCCCAACAAAGTTTCTTGAAGCCCCAACAGTTTCGCCACTAATCGCTGTATATAGCGCCTCCTCTAAATTACCATTCCGCAAGTAATACAAAACGAGATACAGGCATAAAAAAACGAATACTCCAAGAAGTGGCATTGATAATTTGAAATACCGGAAAGCCACGAACCCAAGCAAACCGCTTAGAATAATTGCGAGAATGAATGAGTCGTATTCTTTTATGACAATGGGGACAATACATATCAACAGGGCAAAAAACAAAATATAGACAAGTATTTTTTCTGCTTCAGCACGCCTGGAATACCAAGCTAAGACAATAGAAAAAATGACAATGCCTATAGCAAGGCGCATCGTGATCGATGTGGAAATCGGGAGCGCGGGAAATAACGGTCCCAACACGAGCAAAGGAAACACCAATATCGAAATCAGCGGGATGTTAAACATTTTCAGACTTGCGCATTCTCTTCATGCTCAACAACCTTTTTGAGTACAATTAAATAACTGTCACCACGCCCAATGAAGTCTACAAATCTTGTTATCAACTGTGGCAACAGAATCAATTGGGTTGCCATTATGATTTTGTTCATCAACACCTTAGGTTGCCATAGACTACGTGGTTTCACGCTCCAGAATGAAGATGGGGCACCTTCCCCCGGGTAACTTAACAGATGAATCCACTGGTAACACAGCCAACTCGAAGAGGTCACGGTTTCAATTCTTTCCACAATCAGGCCTGCCTTCTCAGCCGCAAGTTCCAACGAGCGAATTGAAAAGAATTGCAAATGATAAGGCGTGTGCCAATTGATCCAGCGACTTCCAAATATCTTTGCTCCCCAACCATTTGCATTGGGAGTACTCAAAATTGCTGCCCCTCCGAGCCTTAGCACTTGGGCAATTCCGCGTAGTGTCTCCACTGGGTCAGTTACATGTTCTATCACTTGACTCATCGTAACGTAGTCAAACGAATTGGGAGCGTATAGTTTGGGATCAAACAGCCCCACATGAACTTTGAAACCAAACTTATCCGCCACACGACGTATGTTCATATCCGCTTCTACACCATACACGTCGCACCCACGAGCTTGGTGATATCCAAGGGACTCTCCAAAACCACAGCCAATATCGAGAACTCGAACGTTACGAGGAACCCAGCGAAATGCGCCACTTCTCGCCCCATTCAACCATGCCTTGAACCCATGGGTTTCTTGATGCGGCTGAAAATCTTCCAGATTTAGTGCTGAGCGAGGGTAATAATTAGAGTAGAGATTGCCCAATAACTCAGGGGAAAAATCACCATCCAAAAACACATGTCCGCAATTACGGCACTTTAACAGTTGAAATCTTCCCGGATAGCCATAGCGATCATCATAAAGTCTGAGGGTAGGCGATGGGGTCTGATGATCACATATTGGGCAATTCATCTTATTCGTAATAACCAATTCTAAATTTTTCTCAAAACAACTAGCATGTGATCGGGGCCGAGCGCGGGCAACCCTTGGTAATTACCAAGTAATATTTTTTTTCTGAAGTATTGAGCCAATACCCAGAAAATGGATTTCATGTATCCAACAGAAGCGTACGTTCCGTCAATTGAAAGAAGTTCAAAATCATCTAACTCCCGGAAAAATTGCCTTGATGGGAAAACAATATGCTCAGGTGCCTTCAGATACCACCAATCATTTTTGGTCAAGCGCGCACTGAGCGAATCTACGTCCCCTGTGAGAAGTATCAATACACCTCCCTCAACCAATAACTGTTTAAATTTTATAATAGACCCCAGTAGATCATGAAGATGCTCAACAAGATCAAATGCAGTGATGACATCAAATTGACCCCTTACCTCATCAATTGAAGAAAATGAGCGATGTCCCTTGTCACACAATATCGCCTGACTCGTTATTGATGGCTCGACCCCAAACGTATAACACCCCTTCGAACCCGCAAAATCTAATAATGAGCCAATATTACAACCAACATCCAGAACCCTTTTACCCTCAATGAAATACTGCTTCAATCGATGAACAATATTTCTAGGCTTCTCTTCAACAAAGCCAGTTTGTCTCAACCACTTTGTGTTCGATTCCCCATTTTTATACAACTCAAGTGCATCGTTCTCGTGCAGAATGTTCTGAGTGAACCAAGATTTGCATGATCCACATTGGCAAATTGATGAAACCTCCTGCAGTTCAATTAGGTGCGTTGAGAACATCACAGGTTTTCTGTAGTCAATCTTTCCCAAGTACTCAATATCTTTTGAAAGACATAATGGGCAAGCGCTCCATTTATGGTCATTTTTAATAGTTAGCATCTCAGTAGTGTCCGGACGTTAGTCGAATAGATTCAACTGATTAGCGTCAAGGGACGGAATGTCTTCGGTGACGATGTGGTTAAGCAGTTGATCCAATGAGATTCTCTCGAACATGGTTAGGCTCAAAATTTGTAGCATTTCATAGAGGCTCGCCGAAAGGTTGAGCCGTTTTTTGACGATGACGACGAGCACATAGACCGAGACTGTGATCCTGATTTGAGTCTTGACTGCGTTCTCCGAGGTGCCGAAGAAGACTTTGATATGGACTTGCCCCGCTTTCGTGGACGGTTGGTTTCCTAAACGATCGCAGTCTCGCGAGTCAGTAGTCTCCTCTCGTAGTTAACGGATAACAAGTAGCCCAGGGAAGAATGCCGACGATGTGGGTTGTACCAGCCCTCGAGCCACTCGAACACCGCCATGCGGGCTTCGGTCTGCGTCTTGAACCGGCGCCGGTTCAGCAGTTCACGTTCCAGGGTAGCGAAGAAGCTCTCGGCCATGGCGTTATCGTACGCATCGCCGACCGATCCCATGGACGGCATGACGCCCATTTCACGGCACCGTTTGCCAAATGCGTAGCTGGTGTATTGGCAGCCCCGTTCGGAGTGGTGGATCACCCCCTGTGGCCGACGTTGCATCAGGGCCATGTTCAGCGCGCTCATCACCAGTTCGGTGCGCAGATGCGTTTCCATCGCCCAGCCCACAATGCGGCGCGACCAGACATCCAGCACCACCGCCAGATACAGAAAGCCGTACCATGTCGGAATGTAGGTGATGTCGGCGACCCACAGACAATCCGGCCCCGCGGCCGCAAACTGCCGCTCGACCAAGTCCACCGCGCGCCCCGTCGTCGGATCCACTATCGTGGTGCGCACAAAGCACTGAGGAGTGACGCCGCACAAGTCAGCGGCCTGCATCAATCGCGCCACGCGCTTATGGCCAACGTGAATGCCGTGATCGTCGGCCAGTTCGGCATGAATCGAAGGTGCCCCGTACGCGCCTCGGGAGCGGCGATGAATACCGTGGATCAGTGCAGTCAGCGCAATATCCGCTCGCGCACGTGCTGACAGCGGCCGATATTCCCACGCGTAGAACCCGCTCTTGGAGACTTTGAGCAACCGGCACATGAGCGCCACCGGATTTCGGGCCTGGTTTGCCTTCACGAATCCGAAGAGCGCTTCGGTGTCGCGGTGCTCTCTTTCGCAAAAACCGGGCCGCGGCTTTTGACAGGATCTCCCGCTCCAGCTTGAGCTGCCGGTTCTCGCGCCGCAGCCGGCTTAACTCCTGCCGATCTTCGCTCGTCAGGCCGCCGTCTCCTCGACCCGCGTCCCGCTCGGCCTGTTTGACCCACTGCCGGATCGACCACCCCGTGCAGCCAAACTCCTGCTCCAGATCGGCGAATTTACGCCCGGCCCGGACCAGCTCGACCATCTGGCGCCGGAACTCCGGCGGGTACTTCCGTTGCTTGTTTGCCATTTCGAACACCTCTCTTTGTGACAATGGAGTGTCCACTGAAACGGGTCAAGTCCAATACGAAGATGCTGCTTTATCCATTTGAAAAACAACTCGACCTGCCACCGGTATCGATAGAGATCGGCGATAGTGATCGCCGGCAGCGCGAAGTTGTTGGTCAGGAACACCCGCCGTTTGCCGGTCTTGGGGTCTTTGAACTTGATGCGGCGCAGTGGCCTATTGAAGTCTTGGCGCGAGTAGAAACCGGCGAGCGCGATGGTTCGATCGCAAATCAAGCCAGTGCTTCGATCGACCGGATGGGAATAACGCCGATGGGCTTTGAGGTTGGATTTGGCGCGCGTCACAAAGATGCTGTCTGCTTCGTGCAGGCGATGGAGCCGTTCGAAATCGAGATAGCCTCGGTCCATGATGTAGAAGGCACCCGGTTCTGGCAGCAACAGGTCCAGAGCATCGACGTCGTGAAGCTTGCCGTCGCTGATGTGCAGAAACGTGGGGATGTTGCCGCGCAGATCCAAGAGCGTGTGCAGCTTGATGGCTGCTTTGGTCGAGCGAAACGGTGCCCAAGGAAACACCGACATGCACAAATCGATGGTGCTGGCATCGAGCGCGTAGACCGTCTCCTTCTGATCGACGCCAAAGGGTTCCGCAGCATAAAGGGGGCGGGCTATTCCAATGAGCGATTGTGCAAACTCGGCATAGATGTGCCAGTCGCGCACTTCGTTGGCATCAGCCAACGTGCTGCGCGATACCCGGGTCTTGATCCCCATGTGGTACAGCTTGCTCGCTTGGGCTCGCAGACACGCTTCGATGTCGCGCAAGCTCTCGCGATAGGTCAGTTGGGCAAAGGCCATGCAAAGATATTGATCGAGGCAGGAAAAGCTCTTGACCTTGTGCTCGCCGCCATAGCGCGCCACGCAACGGCGAAACGTCGTCAGCGGCAAATGCTGCGTGACTTGCGCGAACACCAATTTGCCCAAGTGCATCGAAGTCCCCTGCGAGTAAGTTCCTCGCAGGATCGCAAATTGCCGCAGAGAAGTTCAAATCGAGACCAGAAAAAATCATGAGTTATCTATTTCAGATCAACCAATTATTGCGTTTCTGTCGTTCAACATCCGGACAGCAGTGATTTGGACAGATCAGTTAATATAGCGGAAATATTCTTTCTCCTATACGCATCAATGTAAGTTACCGAACTCGCATTAATGATTTCAACCTTTAGATTTTTGGCGTAGTCCGCAACCCTCCTATGTCCTTCAAACATTTTACCAAGCACCTGAAAGAGGGTATCCATTGTAAATATTCTTTCATCTGAACCATCCATGGAAAAAGGCTGCAGCCCGACATTCTTGTCATAAAAGTGCACATCTTTTATACAGACTCTGTTTTCATCATCCAGAGCCAATGTCTCATGCCAAGAATGATCCGCGCCAAGGAGGAATATTTTTTTGTACCCGATTCGGAGCGCCAAAAAGAGGGCGGTGACCAACACCGTATGCGCAGGTGGCATACCTAAGTTGCGGTCAAAAAGCATATTCAGAACACTCTCTCTTCCCCAAAGCGGAACATTGTTATAGAACAACAAGCTGATATTCTGTGAATTTGAGAAAATCTCATTCAGGAATTCCTTGGCTTCGAATGGAACGCATACCAACAACGGCCAAGAGGTATCGCTAATCATTCGATCAAACAGGCGTTTCCTTATTAAAATGGTTTTATCCGGCGCCGCTGATGACCACCACATTGGATCGGCAATAACGTAGTACTTTGGCCGTACTATCCTGTATAAATCCGATTCAGGAAAGCGACCAACACAAAATGTGTCCAATTTTTGGATAACATCTAACTTGTCGCGAATATCTCCATCCAGTGATGGTCCATTTCCGAACACCACGCAAGGCACATTAGGCTTCGTCAGCTTCGGCATATTCACTCGAAAGCGCGAGCGCATCGCGACTCTCTTTAAAGACATCGCAGTCTTTAACAGCTCTTTCAAGTCAATGGCCATATTCCTAAGCTTGAGCAAGCATTGATTAAAACTGGACCAGATATTTTCAGCGTAAATTACTATTTCTTCTTAAATTCAAAATGTTCGCGACGCGTACGTTGTTCTGGGGGCATATATTTCAGAAATATCCCATCACTTTCAACCCGATTATTTTCCAGCAGGACACCTGACTCTGCGTCTTTATCGATACCGAATGGCTCTGACGCGACAAACATATTGTTTCGCACAAGATTGTACTTCGGTGCAGCCGGTTCATCATCAATAATATTACTTAGGTGAGGATAGCGATCCGAATATGGCGCACGATTAAACGGCACCGAAGTTAATCGCTTTTGAAGCGTACCGTTGGGATCAAGTGCGCTTGCACGCGCCCAACCCAGGCCCCTTGCGTCAAGATGAATTGCCGGTGAGCTAAAATAGAACAAGTTGTTTTCCACCACATTATCTCTGCCACCACCAATAAATACCGGTTGCGAAACCCGAGCAAAAACGTTTCCACGAACCACGATTCCGCTCGCCATATCATCCAGATAGATACCCATCACTCCTTCTTTTGATTGAATCATTCCACCTATGTCATGAACGAAATTATCCTCAATGACCGTACCACGGGCAGTCCAGTCCCGGCCTGTATATATTGCGCCCGCGTCATCGGTTTCCAAAACGACTCTGGATATGTCATTGGACACAATCCGGTGATCGTTTCCCCAGAACATGATTGCGGCATGAGGTGCATCAGCGATCACATTGCCTTCTACTCTATTTCCGACACCTTCGATCGCGACTGCCGGTCGGTTGGTTCGGCCTAATCTGCTGAAACGTTGGATTTTGCTTTTTTCCACGAACAATCCGGCCGGTGTCAGTGTCTTTCGGTCTCCGCTATCTAATACGACGCCGCCCTCAGCTGTCTGATCGATCTCAACCTCTTTCAATCCGCTATTGCGCCCGCCGGAAATAACCATTGCTCGGTTGCCAACATTTCGAATGATGCAACGTTCAATCACTACGTTCTCGCTGTCCTTCAGCAGAATTGCATCACCACGTGCCTCTTCGAAAGTCAGATTTTCAACTCTCACGTTTTTTGCGGACTCAAAGCGCAGTAAAGTATCCGTTACCGACACTTCCAAATCGCCATCCTTTACTTGTGCTAATGGCCAGAAATACAGAGTGGATGTCGTTCGGTCTAAGTACCATTCGCCTGGTTGATCCAACTCCGACAACGCATTCTGCACGCGAATTCTTTGCCCGGCGCGAATGCCACCACGTTTCGGTATAGCTCTCAATATGAGCACATTCATTGGGACATCAACCGCCTCCACACGAATCTCCTCGTCTGCCCAATCACGCGCAAAATATCCATAAGCTGATAGTTCCGGTTCGTCGGCCAGATCGATCAATGACTTACCATCCAGTCCGACGTAGCGCCCCATTCTCTCTTTGTCACGCGCAGTTGCAGGTATGTTGATGCGGGCAAATCCATCATTCGGCCACATGGCTATCGGCATCGGTTGCCCACGAAAGAACAGCTCGGAGCGCGGAGCAATTGGATATCCGAAACCTCGTTCTATAGGGGAACCGAAAGATAAAACGAGCGTTTCGCTCAAGTGGATCGATCCTACGTGGGATCGTGCCAGAACTGGCATTCGAGCTGGCATCTCACCGCCTTTAAGCTTGGTAAATCCACTCAGCACTTTTCCACCCGACAGAACCGCTGGTTCGCTCCCCTCTTGCTTGGGTCCGGTAATCGTAAGTCTCCCTACTGTTGCCTTGCCATTGCCCCAACGTATCAGCAGTGGAGCATCCAGCCGATACACCCCGCCCTCAAGCATGATTCGAACATTCGGCATGTCACCCTCAATCTTCTGCCGCCATTCTCCACGATTGAGATAATTTATCGCTCCTTGCAAAGATAGCTTATCTAGGCATCGCACTCGAGTATCAGCGCACGGTATGGGAACATCGCCGCCATCGCGGGTCACCCTAAATTCCCAGTCCGAAGCCTCAGCGTATGAAAAAGAAAAGAGAAGGAATGATACTGAGACGAGTATGCGAAACATATCAGTAACCTAATAAATGTATGCAGTGGAGCGAGAACACTGACACCTCACCACTCAGTCAAAGCTTTTTTCCAGGGCATTGGCCATACTTTATTGGCAAGATACCATGTCCCCAGGAACAACACGGCTTGAGAACCCATAAAACCATACCCCGCACCTGCCAGACCAAATTTACTGATCAGCAGGTAGGTCGCGACCACATTGATCACGCCTGAGGTAAGTGTGATGATAGCCAATCGGGCCGTTGCACCAGCCAAAAATACGTAGTTCGTCACCATGAAATACATTCCGCCGAACGCGAATCCAGCTGCCACGTATATTACGACTTCAGCGCCTGTACGAAACGCTTCGCCTACAAGCACGGAAAGAATTGCAGGCGCCAATAGACCTAGCGACAGTGCCATAACTATAAGTAAGAGAAAATAGAGGTAGGTGTAGCGAACGATTTGAATTTTTTGAGCGCCATCCCGGTTTTTAAGGTGCTCAAACAGCCACGGTGCATACGCCCGATTAAATGCACCTGTAAGAAGGCTCAACACCATCCCGATTTGCATAGCAACGGTATATATCCCGGTTTGAGAAACGCCCAGGATATTGGTGACCATGATCCGATCAACTGCCGCGATTAGCAAGCCTCCAAGCATATGTGGAATAAGCGGCACACCGAACCTAAGCGCATCCTTGATATATTCCAAGCTGATCGGCGACCGAATCCACCCGTCGCGCCACAAACTTGCAGCAGCAATGACCATTACGATGGCTGAGGCTATCACGATACCTAATGTGCGACCCTCCCATGCAAGACCGATCACCAGGACTAACCAAAGAGACAGCCCCGCATTCAGCCCACTTTGTCCGATCTGCATGGCTCCATATTTCCACGCTTGCTTGGAAACCTGCCAAAGTAAAAGCCTGGCTAACACCACGAACTGCATGGCGGCAACCAATACCGCAATCATTAACCAATCGCCGGGTACGCCGGACATGGACTCCAATATCCCCTTGGATAAGAAGGTACAAAGCAATACCATAGCCGTACTGGCCATCAGAATCAGCAAACAGCTTGCAGCATATCGAGGGAGATCGATTCTTTCCTGCTCAAAATAACGAACTTCCAACGCTCCTTGTGCTCCCAACCCGGTAAATGCGGAAAATATGGAAACCATAATGCCGAACATGGCGACTATTCCGTAGTCAGCAGGACTTAATACACGGGTAAGTATAGGCAATAGCAAGAAGGGAATCGCCGCTGTAACGATATTTGACCCTGTGTAGATACCGGCTGATTTCATCAGCCCTTTGGTCTTCATGCTCCTACTTTATTTACTGGCAGGAGGTCATCGTCACAATGACGAAACCAAGTGCATAGGATCATTCGGCCTGATGTTTCAATATCCACTTACCATCAACCTTTTCCCATAAGTGAGGTGAGCGAAATTTATCAACAGTCTCAAAGAATTTTTCTTCTGAAATGTCGATGTAATCCAAGAATCCTTTGAAATACTTTTGCGGGAATTCTTGATCATATTTATGAACCAGATGCACCCCCTCTTCTCTTGTAATCTTTCCATTACGAATCTCCTGCGCTGCATCATAAGTTGCGCGACCGATACCGAACTTAATGAGTGTCGTGTAGTAGTGGAACATGTCTATACGGTCATCAATGCTGCTGTACTTTGAGTAGGTACCCTCCGTCCGCTCACTATTGGCCTGAAAACCAGTGTTCTCGACAGCATAGTAGTAGCATTCTTGCGGATCCCACTTCAGGTAGTAACCGAGGTAGTGCACTTCAACACCTTTGCTTTCGAGATAATCCGCATTCGGTGGAATGTAGGGAACGAAATCGTTCAGCTGAAACTGGCCATCGGAGATGATGTCTTTGACTGGCTTGCCACCCAATATCATTTCTTCTGGATTGCCGACTGAAAAGAACTTTCGATCCATGGTGGGAACATGGTTGTCATCGGGATTGTTGCCATACTCGGCTTGATTCTCACCATACATCACCAACTTCACACCAAACTTGGCTGCCATCAGCGGGCCGATGATGCGTTGGCCTACAATGAACGGCTGAAAAGGATGCAGCAGATTGAGAAATGCCTGTTGGGTCAAATAGCGATGCAGGCGTCCGTTCGGTGTAAACAGGATGTTGTCCAAGCCGCCGACATGCATCCAGTTTTCGAAATTTTTCCATCCAATCTCGGTGTACTCGTGCGGAGCCCAAGTGACCGTAAGCGGATTCATCCCATACTTGTATTTGAGTATGTGCGAAGTGTAGGCGCTATCTTTTCCGCCACTCCCTGGAACGATCACATCATACCCTCCATCTTTACGACGGTGTTGATCCAGCAGTTCAATCAACGCTTGCTCTCGCTTTTCCCAATTAATCTGCTTCTCTTTCACTTCATGGTAACGACACGCATCACACACACCCTCATCATCAAACCCTATCGTTGCTTTATTTTCTTCCTGCTTGTGCTTGAACTCCACCGTCGAACTTGGACGTTGGTTGGAAATCACACAGTGCTTACAAAATACTACGTTTTCAGGAAGTCCATAATAGGCTTGACTCATTTTCAATTTACCTTACGTCCAACAAATAAAAATTCAGTTGCGTTAAGCACACCAGTTTCAACAAGAATGCGGTCCATTTCTCTCAAGAATTTCGCAACAAGAGTATTAGTTTCTTCATCAAAACGAAGCCCTCCGATAAACTCATGGAAAAAAGCATATCGCCACTCAAATCGTTCTTGCTGAAAAAAACTGCTTAACTGGGGATACATTTCAGCATATCCAGCTTCATTGTCATTGATGGACTGGACCTTTTCACCATTTTCGTTTTCATACCTGAGTGAGTTGTATATTTTATCTACCTCTGCCATGAGTTGATTTCTGTCGACAGATAGCTCTTGATGCTTATAAAAGTTGCTGTTGATGGATAGTAGCGTGCTTAATAAATGCACAAACGCGGCATTACCCGGAGTAACCCTATCCCGCACAGGTTCATGGGCAATGATTAATCCATTTGGCCGAATGAGTTCTTTTGCTCTTTGCAGCGTAGCTGTCTGATTTGGAAAATGATGGAGCGCTCCTAAGAACACCACGACATCAAATGAATCATTTTGCAGTTTTGGTGAGGAGTATAAATCACCTGAAATGTAGTCGAGTGTTCCTCGCTGATCAACCCATGGATCTTGTGCTGAAAATTTGGATGCAATCTCAACGCATCTTGCAGAGATATCCAAGCCAATCACATTGAATCCATTACGCGCAAGCTCCAAGCTCAAATATCCGGGCCCACAGCCGACCTCCAATATCCGTATTTCGCCCGGTTTCTTATCAAGGGAACCGATGATCGAATCGCGAATAACTTCAAATTGCTCACCAAAATCAAGTTTCACATACGCCGGACGGCGCCAGGGGTTGTTGTAGAAATAGTCGCATGGCTCAGCAAGCCTGATATCCGGAACGTGTCCGTTAGCAATACGTTCTTCAATTTGACTATCGAAAGCCTCTGCTTCTTGATGAAGGTCGTTGTCAATATTCTGGATCTTCATAATTTTTGTCCATCGGAACTTGAAATAATATTTTGTAACACACGCAACCCTGACGGACCGCTTTTTTCAGGGTGGAATTGGGTACCCCAGACATTACCATTTTGCACAGCCGCAACGATGTCGTGCCCCAAGTAAGATACGGTTGCACTGAGATTCTCTGTTTTCACGCCAGTTGCGGCGTAGCTGTGCAAGAAATAGAAACGCATTTCTTTGTCGGAAAACCCGTCAAACATAGTCTCACGGCCCTGCTCGGATGGACGAATCGTAGTCCAAGCGATATGAGGCAACCGTCCTTCGTTAGGAAGGATCGGAATGATACTTACTGTACCGGGGATCAAACCTAAGCCATCGGTTGAAAAAAACTCAGTCCCCTTCTCGAACAGCAACTGCATACCCAAACAGATGCCAAGCACGGGGCGCCCAGATTCAATGTATTTGCGTATCACAGGAATAAGTCCTGACTCCACCAAATTTGCCATACCATGTGGGAATGCACCGACTCCGGGGATGATTAGGCCATCAGCACGCAAGATGGTGGCTTCATCGTGCGAAACCTCCGCACTAGCCCCGATCGCCCGTAATGCGTTGCTCACGCTTCGAACATTGCCAAGTCCATAATCAAGAACAACGATGTTCTTCATTTCACCCTGCTCGCTCTTGCTACCTCTATACTTTTTCGCAAGGCATCAACGGAAGTCGTTTTGTAATGCAGCACGGAAGCGAAACATAGCCCGCTCGGCTCAGTAACTTCGAGAAGGTCAGCGATGTGTCTGGGCTGTCCATAGCCTCCGCTGACAATGACTGGAATTGAAACGGCCTCGTTCACCGCACGCACAAGTGGTACATCGAAACCTGATTTTGTGCCTTCCTGATCTACTGAGGTGAGCAGCAGTTCACCTGCACCAAGTTCTTGTAACCGCCTGACCCAATCAAGCACCTGCAACCCGGTTTTCTCTCGCCCCGTTTCCATGTACGCCTCCCAGCCGCTTGCTGTTCGCTTGGCTTGCACAGAGGCAACTACGCACTGGCTCCCATATCGCTTGGCCACTTTTTCAATCAATTCTGGTTCCCGGATGGCGGCGGTATTGAGCGCAACTTTATCGGCCCCCGCATCTAACGCTTGCTCAATATCGGCCAGATTGCGCAAACCACCTCCGATAGTAATCGGCACGAAGACCTCTTCTGATGCCTTTCGAATCACCGAGAATAGATTATTTCGGTTATACAAACTGGCTACCGCATCGATGAAAACGATCTCATCAATGCCTGCTTCGTAATAAGCTCTGGCCAACCGGTTTGGGTCTCCAACCTTGCGCAACCCTTCCAAATGAATTCCCTTGATGACGAACTCGTTCTTGACATCAAGTCGCGCAATAACCCTCATCACACTACCTGATCCACAAAGCTTTTCTGGGTTTCTATTTCCCAGAACTTCGGATTCTTAAGAATCTCATGGAAGCGCTCGTCGCTACCACCGTTCCCGAACAAGGCATGAGCCTGCCTAAGCATTGATCCGACATCTTCCAAGGCTTTTTTGATATGTGTTGGTTCAATTACTACGTTCAATACGCTATCGCACTTTACCCGATTGTTCTGCCGCGTTCCCAGGTTGATTGCCGGAACCCCAAAATGTGGGGCCTCTCGCACTCCAGCACTGGAATTACCCATGATGAAGCGGGCATTCTTCAGAAGAGTTAGAAAATACTCAAACCGCATAGAGGGGTATATCCGTATTTGTTTCAACCCTCTTAAGCGTTGGTACTCTCCAAGAATGATGTCGGTTCCAAAGTCATTGTTTGGGTAAATCACAACGTAGTTAAATCCAGACTCAATCACCCGATCAACTACTGTTCTGATCTGATGCTGCAAATTATCCGACTCTGTAGTCACGGGATGAAACATCAATATTCCGTATTCAGAAAAATCTAAACCGTAATACCTTTTCACCTCCTCGATCGTCGGTAAGGTTTCAGAATTCATCACATCAACGTCCGGTGAGCCAATGACGTGTATCGTCTCGCTGCGCTCGCCAAGCTGATTCAGCCTAATCTTTGCTGTCTCATTTGCAACGAAGTGAATGTGTGATAGTTTTGAAACCGCGTGGCGAATAAGCTCATCCACTGTTCCAGAAACCTCCCCCCCCTCGATATGCCCCACTAAAATATTGTTCAATGCCCCCACCGCTGCCCCTGCAAGTGCCTCGACTCGGTCTCCATGAACGATTATCAAGTCAGGCTTGATTTCCTTAACATAATCCGAAAGTCCAGATATGGTCTTCGACAATATGTGATCCATGCTGTCACTGGCATTCTGATTGATAAACTTATGTATGTTCCGGTAATAAGCTTTCTCAACCTCTTCGCAGGTGTAGCCATACTTGGATAGCATATGCATTCCTGTAACAAAGACGTGCAATTCAAAATCCACATCATTGCGAAGACGATTCATCAGCGATTTCAACTTACCGAAATCTGCGCGCGTCCCTGTCAAAAATACCACTTTCCGAATTTTTTGTACTGAAGACATGATCAAGCCAAGATGATATCGGTTCTTTTTATTTGAAATCCACGACGGATGGGAGCCGTAGCGACTTTTCCAAGAAGCGATTCATAGTCCATCACCGTAAAATCGCCGCCACCAGGACGCTTAACCCAGATATTTTCTTCACTCAGTTTTTGTCCCGGGGCGATATCTTGTATAGCCACGACAGATGCAAATGCAAATGCAATCGTTGAAGCCTCCGCATCAACGGGCCCCTTCTCCCCCCCTCTAGCAGCGAAGATGATGTTAGAACCCTCAATTAATTCCTTCAAAGCGACAGTATCCATAGAGCAAATAATATCTGGCCCATGACGATCCATCCGGTCCGTAAAGTGTCGCTCAAGAATCGAAGCGCCAAGTGCCACAGCACCCAAACAAGGATAATTCGACGTCGTGTGGTCTGATAGACCGACTACCGCATCAGGAAAGGCTTCTTTCAACTGTGTGATTGCACCAAGTCGAACAAGGTTAGGCGGTGTAGGATACACATTGGTACAGTGTAGTAGCGCAAATGGCACTTTGGCCTTTCGCAAAATTTCCACCGAAGGACGTACCGACTCAATCGAATTCATTCCCGTGCTGATAATGACAGGTTTGCCGGAACGAGCAATGTGTTTGATCAACGGATAGTTGTTGCACTCACCAGAGCCAACCTTAAAAGCCGGAATATCGAATTCGACCAGACGATCCACTGCTGCACGCGAAAATGGGGTGCTAATAAAAATTACCCCGCGCTGCTGAACGTGGTTCATCAGCGATCTTTCTTCCTCCTCCGAAAGCGCACAACGGTCCATTATTTCATAGATAGAAACATCCGCATTACCTGGAATTACCGACTTGGCCTCGTCGGACATCTCATCCTCGACGATGTGCGTCTGATGTTTGATTATCTCTGCACCAGCATCGATAGCAGCATCAACCATGGCAATAGCCGTTTCAAGCGAACCTTCATGGTTAATACCGATTTCAGCAACAACAACTGGGGGATGGCCATCACCGATCAAGCGATGAGCAATTTTAAATTCAGCCATTACTTGTCTCCAGAATATTTTTCAAGCGGTGGATGTCTTCTTCAGTATCGACATCAACACTATCCTTTTCGCTCATTATAAAAGGCAGACTTCCGTTCGACGGAAACCCTCCACGCTCAATGAAGTCCGATACCCGAAACACATAAATCGCACCATTCGGAATGTACACACTAGGTAAATCTTGACGCTGCGCGTTCGACAATTTCTCATCGAACAAGGATTGAAGGCGCCTATTGGAATCTAATACGAAAGATTTGAAAGGAGATGCCTTTAGCTCTGTCACGCTTACAAGCGTATGCGCTTTCTGAGCAACCATCATCTCTAGCGCTTCATCAATGTGACTGGCAGTTCGTAATGGCGAAGTAGGCTGTAAATACACAATATAGGGGTCCTGCTTGCGTAGCTGCCTTGGAATCACAGTCAAGAAGTGGTTTACAACCTCTACTGCAGAGGCTGTGTCGGAAGCATATTCCGCTGGACGTACAACTGTATTGGCACCTAATGCACGCCCACAGCCTAGTATTTCGTCATCATCCGAAGAGACATGAACACTATCGATGTAATGAGATTTACTAGCAGCCATTAAAGTGAACTCAATGAGCGGGCGCCCTGCTACAACACGAAGATTTTTTCTTTTAACTCCCCTTGAACCTCCTCGCGCTGGAATAAGCGCAACAACCGTCCTTCCACAAATTGGCATTATTTAACTCCTACAGAATCAATGGCATACAATGTTATTTCCGTCCCCAATCCCGTATTACTCGAACCCCAGTGCATTGATGTCGGCAGGCTCAAACGGATTGCGTCCGTCGAAGATCACCGGGTTCTTCAGGCGTGAATTGATGACACTGAAGCCTGAGCTCTTGAAGGCTTTCCACTTAGTCACGATGATGAGTGCATCGGCGTTGTTAAGAACATCCCGCGGGGTTGCAACGAAATTAAGTTGGCGTTCTCCCTCAATGTCGGCAGTGAAGCGCAGCCGGCCGACGGCGACGTTCTTTTGCACCATGTGCTCAAGGCCGAGTTCGTAGAACGGAATATCGCTTTCCGGAAGGATACGGATCTTGTTGGCGCCGACGTCGAGACAGAGGACGTCGTTGTCGACCTCCGCGAGACAGGTGCCAGAGACAAGGCTGACGTAGCCGGTGCCGTTGACGGTGATTTTCAATGCTTATTGGGTGCTTGAAAGTCGGCGCTGGCGAGACGGCACTCACTCGTGGTAATCCATGGCCTTCTAACCATGCTTCTTGAGGAGTTCGTCGCGTTAGACGGACATCTTTGGCGAAGCGATGATGCCGCGGACCTGGATGCATGCCATCACAGTTGCCACGCTCTCTTCCACCGACATGCTGACACTGTTGATGACGATTTCCGCGTTGTCCGGTTCTTCATAGGGCGAACTGATGCCGGTGAATTCCTTAATTTCGCCTGTACGTGCTTTGCTGTAGAGACCTTTAACGTCTCGCGCTTCGCACACTTCGATGGGGCAGCGGCAGTAGATTTCCACAAAGTCGGCGCCGACGAGACGACGAACACGATCGCGGTCGGCGCGAAGGGGGGAGATAAATGCGCTGAGGACAATGATACCTGCATCTGCGAGGAGCTTGGTCATTTCCCCAATACGGCGGATGTTTTCATGGCGATCCTCGATGGAAAAACCCAAGTCGCCGCACAGGCCATGGCGGACATTGTCGCCATCGAGAACGTAGGTGTGGCAGCCAAGTTGGTGCAGATGCTCTTCGACAGCGTGAGCGATAGTCGATTTTCCGGCGCCGGAAAGGCCGGTAAACCAGACTACGGCACCCTTGTGGCCGCTCAACTGCTCGCGACGAGCGCGGGTCACGGTGGCGTGATGCCAGACAGTGTGAAAACTCCGGGGGCTATGGGTCATTCGTGATAATCCATGGCCTTGTAGCCATGGTGCTTGACGAGTTCGTCGCGCTCGGCGGATTTGAGGTCTTCGCGGACCATTTCGGCGACGAGTTCGTCGAAGGTGGTCTTGGGCGTCCAACCTAACTTCTCGCGTGCTTTGGAAGCGTCACCCAATAGCGTCTCTACCTCTGTTGGCCTGTAATAGCGGGGATCAACGCGAACGATTATATTTCCGGTGATTGGTGATTCGTGATTAGTGATTGGTAAAGACTTGGCACTGAGTGCCGAGTCAAGAATGCCGATCTCGTTTACGCCCTCGCCTTCCCAGCGGATTTTCATGCCGAGTTCTTTCGCGGCGGCGTTGACGAAGTCGCGCACGCTGTATTGCACGCCGGTGGCGATGACGAAGTCTTCGGGTTTGTCCTGTTGCAACATTAGCCACTGCACCTCGACGTAGTCGCGGGCGTGGCCCCAGTCCCGTAACGAATTCATGTTGCCGAGGTAGAGGCAGTCTTGCAGGCCAAGTTTGATTCGGGCGAGTGCTCTGGTGATTTTGCGGGTGACGAAGGTTTCGCCGCGGACGGGGGACTCGTGGTTGAAGAGGATGCCGTTGCAGGCGTAGATGCCGTAGGCCTCGCGGTAGTTGACGGTGATCCAGTAGGCGTAAAGCTTGGCGACGGCATAGGGGCTGCGCGGGTAGAAAGGAGTGGTTTCCTTCTGGGGAGTCTCCTGAACGAGGCCGTAGAGTTCGGAGGTGCTGGCCTGGTAGAAGCGGGTTTTCTTTTCGAGGCCGAGGATGCGGATGGCTTCGAGCAGGCGCAGGGTGCCCATGCCGTCCACATCAGCGGTGTATTCGGGGGACTCAAAGCTGACCGCCACGTGAGACTGGGCGCCCAGGTTGTAAATTTCATCAGGCTGCGTTTCTTGCACGATGCGCACGAGGTTGCTGGTGTCGGTGAGGTCACCGTAATGCAGCTTGAAGCGCGCGTTCTGGATATGCGGGTCTTGGTAGATATGGTCTACCCGCTGAGTGTTAAACGAGCTGGCGCGCCGCTTGATGCCGTGGACGACGTACCCTTTGCCCAGCAAAAATTCGGCAAGATAGGCACCGTCCTGGCCGGTAATTCCTGTAATGAGCGCAACCTTTTGCATGCGTGGATCCTTTACTTTTTTTTGATCAGTTCAAAGTTGAAAGGTAGCTAGCATAAGCTTTAGCAATACCTTCTTTGAGTTGCGTTTTAGCTTTCCAGCCCAGGTTCGTCATCCTCGAAACATCCAGCAACTTTTGTGGAGTGCCATCAGGCTTGGTGCTATCAAACACGATTTTCCCCTTGAATCCGACGACATCCATAATAATTTCAGCTAATTCCCGGATGGGAACGTCGGTTCCGATGCCAATGTTGTAGATGCCGTCGCCAATTCCTTGTTCCATCAGGAAAATGCAGGCATCCGCCATATCGTCGACGTAAAGGAACTCACGCCTCGGTGTACCGGTACCCCAGATAACGAGTTCACTTTTACCATTCTGTTTTGCCTCCAACGTCTTTCGAATGAGCGCGGGCAGCACATGACTATTCGCAAGATCGTAGTTGTCGTTGGGGCCGTAAAGATTATTAGGCATAACAGTAACGTATCGAGTACTGTATTGGTGGTTGCAGCTCTCGCAAGCTTTTAGCCCAGCGATCTTGGCGATAGCATAGGGTTCATTTGTCGGCTCCAGTGGGCTGGTAAGGAGGTATTCCTCTTTGATCGGCTGGGGACAGTCGCGCGGGTAAATGCAGCTCGAACCGAGAAAACAGAGATCCTTTACACCTGCTTTGAGAGCACCGAGGATAAGATTATTCTGGATGGTGAGGTTCTCTAAGATGAAGTCAGCGCGGTAGGTGTTATTGGCAAGGATGCCCCCCACTTTGGCAGCGGCGATGAAGATGTAATCGGGTTTTTCCAACTGAAGGAAATCAAAGGCGGCTCGCTGATCAAGGAGATCGAGTTCCTTCCTGGTTCGGGTAATTAAGCGAGTGTAATCGCCTTGCTGAAGTCGGCGCACCAGAGCGGAACCGACCATGCCGCGATGGCCGGCGACGTAAATTTTAGCGTTCTTGCCAATGGTCATTACTTACTCCGACCGTAGTTATCTTCGAATCGAACGATATCGTCTTCGCCCAGATAGCTGCCCGACTGGACTTCGATCATCTCCAATGGGGTCTTGCCGGGGTTCTCCAGACGGTGAGCGGTGCCCAGTGAGATGTAGGTGGATTGGTTCTCGGACAACAGGAATGTTTCTTCCCCACGAGTGACCTTGGCCGTACCCTTGACCACGATCCAATGCTCTGCACGGTGGTGGTGCATTTGCAAACTAAGTTTGGCGCCGGGCTTGACAGTGATACGCTTGACCTGGAAGCGCTCGCCCACATCAACGCAATCGTATGCCCCCCATGGTCGGGCGGCGCGGCGGTGTTGCGTGGCTTGGGGAGCGCCGGTTGCCTCCAATTCAGCAACCACCGTCTTGACCAGCTCAGCATGGCTGCAGGCCGCAACCAGAAGTGCGTCCGGGCTGTCTATGATAAGGAGATCCCGGGTCCCCAGCGCGACCACGGGTCGATGTGGGGCATGGATGTAGGTATTGTTGGCTTGCACTGCCCTGCCTTGACCATGAATGCGGTTGGCCATTTCATCGGCAGGGGTGAGCTCTGCCACGGCGTTCCAACTCCCCACGTCGCTCCACTGACCGGTAAAGGGCACCATGGCGACCTTGTCGTGATGCTCAAGCACGGCGTAATCGATGGAATCGCTTGGGCAGGCGGCAAAGGCCTCTGGGTCCAGCCGGATAAAGAGGCCGTCCTCGGTTTGCTGCGCCGTGGCCAGGCGGCAGGCCGTAAGGATGTCGGGGGCGTGCTGTTCAAGCGCCATGATGATGGTGCTGGCCTTGGCCAGGAAGATGCCGGCGTTCCAATAATGACCGCCGGCCAGGAGAAGTTGCCGGGCGCTGTCGGCGTCCGGCTTTTCGATGAAGCGGGCGACATTGAAAACCGGTGGTTCGTGGTTCGTACCCGTCGAGCGGGTATTGAAAAGAATGCTTCGTTGGTCGTTGTTCGTTGATCGTGGATCGTGATTCACGACTTTTATGTATCCATAGGCAGTGCTGGGAAACGTGGGCAGCACCCCGAAGGTGACTATGTAACCCGCCTGGGCAGAAGGCACACCTTTCTGAATTGTGGCTGCAAACGCTTGTGCATCGGGAATATGGTGGTCTGCCGGAGCGAACAGCAAAAGCTGATCCGGCTGGGCATTGAGCGCCGCAACCGCCATAGCGGGTGCCGTGTTGCGGCCGACGGGTTCCAGTATGTGTCGCGCGCTGACGCCCGCGGCCTCTGCTGCCTCCTGCACGAGGAAGCGGTGCTCGTCGCTCGCCACGGTTTGCATCTGCGGCGAGATGTGCTTTACGCGCTCCAGCGTCAGTTGCAGCAAGCTTTTGCCATTGATCAGCGGCACGAATTGCTTGGGAAAAGCTTTGCGCGACAATGGCCACAGGCGCGTACCCGAGCCACCGCAAAGCAGGACAGGAAGGATGTTCGTCACACTCATGGTTCGTGATTGGTGTTAAGGGCGGTGATTAGTGTTAAGGGCGGTGATTAGTAACTAGAATCAGTGATTAGTGACTGGTAATTGGTGAATCAAACAACCGTGGCTCATTGATCGTGGTTCGTGTCGCCACTATCCTTCTCGTTTTTTTTCGGAGCGGAGGATGGCCATGCGCTTCGACACGGGTCGCGCTTCTCTGAGCAGGGTGTCCCAATCTTCGGGCGGATGGCCAGAATCGAGCATTTTGCGGAACACGCGATAGGCATCGTTGCTGCTCTCGTAGGCTCGTTTGGTGTCTTCGTCATTGACCCATGCGTAGACGATAATGCGTTGCGCCGCGTGGAACCGGAAAAACAATCGGTACTGCTGATAGAACCTGGCGCGAAACCAGTGCTTGCGGTCGGCGCCCAGAGTATCGCCCTGACGGTATTCCGGACGCGTGGGATCTGCGGGGATGACTTCAAGCGCGAGCCTGGCGATCGCCGCCAGGCGCTTGGTGCTGTTTTTCTGCTTGTTGGTCTTGGGGTCCCTGGCCTTGAGGGCTTCAACCCTGGAGATCAGTTCTTCGACCTGGTGGAGAAACAAAGGATGGGCAAACAGGCTCCAGCCATTAACAATCAACGGGGCCTCCGGCAGACTCATTCGTCTGCGGGATTCAGCGCGGCCTCGAGATCGACCTTGACCCCCTTGGTCAGAGCGCGCATGCGCTTGGCCAAATCGGTATCGATGGCGCGCAAATGCTGCGGATGTTCAGCGATATTCCGGGCCAGGAAATCCAGAAAAGAGCCCAGAACCGGGTCGTCACTCTGTTCGGCACGCTGCAAAATCACGGAGCCGTTGCTCTGCACGACATAGCGAATGCGGTCGCGCTTGCCGAGCTTGAGCGCGCGACGCACGGCATCCGGCACGGTCGTTTGATAGCGATCGGTCAGCGTGGATTCGAGTTCAAAGGTAGCAGACATGACCATTTCCTTTCTGAACAGATACAGAAGCATGGTAATGCACACGCATTACCATGTCAATGTCGCTCAAAGGCCGGGGCGGGCTTACCCCAGTGATTAGTGATTGGTGATTAGTGATTGGCACCCGCCGGGTATTTGCTTTGCGGCATGGTTCGCACCCTCCGGGTATTTGCTTTGCGGCATGGTTTGTACCCGTCTAGCGCACCCCTCGAGGGGGTATTGAAAAGAAGGTATTAAAGTGAATGGGTCGTGGGTCGTGAGTCGTTGTTCGTCTATTGCTGTTCTTGTAAGCGCATTAGCAGTAGCTTTTGCTCCGGCAGGAAATGACTGAGACGGTCGTACACCGCTAATGCGTGCTTGGCATTGTATGTATGAGACATCCGATTCCTCGCCTCGAGCATTTCCAGCCAAGTCTCCTCGTCACTAATCCAGCCGAGGCTGAATGCTTGCTTTAAGCATGCCTTGGGAGATGCACATTCCGGCAAGCCTTGCGACAACGATGCGAGTTTGATCGATTTCCATGCGAGTTCAAAGGAAAATTCAAAGTACTGGATGCATCCGGCCTTGATCAAATCGCTGTCTGCAGGCACCGATAAGGCGCTCTCCAGTTGTGACAGGGCTGTTTCATAATCCGCGAGGATCCAGTTCTCACTCATATAAAACCTCAATGTGCTCCATTGCCCGTTCTCTGAATTCGGGATTGACTCGATTTAGATCCACCCAATCAATTTTATAAAGAGTGGGCAAATCGTCAAACGTGTCCTCTATCGCAAAAAATGTTTTCAAAGGCAGCGGTTCGTCACCATACGCGCCTACGTCGAAATCGGAGCGTGGGCGCGCTTTCCCGGTCGCTCGCGATCCAAACAGAAAAACCCGATGCCCTTTTAACTCGGTCTTATATCGGAGCAATTGCTGCTTGAGCATAGCCTTGATTTGTACGGCTCGTTGGTCGTTGGTCGGCATTCGTTGTTCGTTGTTCGTTGTTCGTTGTTCGTGTTAAGGGCGGTGATTAGAACTCATCTCAAAAACCCCTCTACCCCGATTTTGGGGGAGAGGGCAGGGTGAGGGGGGCAGGAAAACATTGGCATATTGCACCGTGAAATTGACTGGCTTATTGCCCCTCTCCCCAACCCTCTGGCCCTAGGCCACCCCGTCCCCATCAGTGCGGGGAGAGGGAGTATTTTTGAGACACGCTCTAGTAACTGGCGGCCTAGAGTTCCAGCACCGTGCGCAAGCTCTGCTCTACGGCCGCCATCTCCGCGCGGTTGAGTTTTCCCAAGGTTGCGCCGATTCGAGATTTATCGACCGCACGGATCTGATCGATCCGCGCATTCGAATTCGCGCCGGCCGAAGGCACGGATACTACGAGCGGTGGCCGAGGCGTACTGCTGCTCGAAAGTGGAACCACCACCACCGTGAGCCGCTTGTCGTTGAGTACCGAGCGGGACACGATGACGCAAGGCCGCTGTTTCCTGATCTCCGCTCCTACCGTGGGATCCAGGTTGACCCACACCACGTCACCGCGCTCGAGGCTTTTCATTCGCAGCATGTTCTTCCATGCCATCGCCTATGGTCGCCTCCCAGTCGCGCATCTCCTGCGCGAGCTCAGGATTGCGCAGTTCCTCGTCGGTGACGGCAGCGGCGATCCGGGTCAGTTCGTCCTCTTGGCGCGCGACCGCTTTTGCCACCAGATCGGCAATGAACTTATTGCGCTGGCGCGCGGGAACTGCCGCTTTGAACCGGGCGGCGACGTCTTCGGGGAGCCTGATCAAGATTTGTTGGGTTGACATATTCCATGCCTCATTTGCCTTGCTCTATTTTAACAATTGATATCATATATCAATAGGCAAGGTACACCACATCATAACTAATGGCCAACAAAATCATCGCGCTAGGTCGAGGTTCGCAGGCCGTTGTTCGTTGTTCGTGTTAAGGGCAGTAATCCATATTATGGATAGTTGTAAAGCCCGCAGCTTCTGCGGCAGGCGTAACCCAATTTCTGCCACTGGTCGCGGCCGGGGCGCCGCCGCTATCTGCCCAGGAGATAGCGGCGCAGGAGGTCCAGCCGTGCGGCTTGCTCGGGATTTTGGCGGGCTTTTTGGCCGGCCTCCTTAATAAATGCCCATATGACGGCCAGGAAGCCTGCCACAAGGGCGGTCAGTATCACGATAAGCGCGCGTTTGGGACTGGACCTGCGATCAGGTTCGATGGCCTTATCCATGACCTGGATGATGGAGGAATCCTTGGCTTCGTCGATCTTGGCAAGCCCATACTGCTGCGCGAGCAGTTCGTAGACCGTTTCGTTGTACTTCAGATCGCGCAACAGACCCAGGTTGTCGATGCCTTCGCTATTGGTTTTCTGAGCATCTTCAGGTTTGCCAGCGGCACCCTCTATTTTCGCAAGCTGGCGTTTCATCGCTTCCAGCTCCTGCTGTGCCATCAACAGGTCAGGGTTGCGCTCGGCGGCAAAGGTTCGCATGGCGCCGATCTGCACTTCCTTGACGGTGATCTGTGCCCGCAATCGGGCGCTGCTTTCCGCCATGCTGCGGCCCTGGCCTTCGACCTGGACGAGGCCGCCTTTTTCCAGCGCCTGCCGGGCAGTCGCTTCGGATTTGGTGAGATTGACCTTGGCCTGCTCCAACTGGCGTTCGAAAAACAGGCGACGCTGGGCGGCTTCGGTCACTGCCAGCACATTGGTCAGTTTATCGAGCTCCTCCACATAGGCATTGGCGAGGGTGGCCGCGCGCTTTGGATCCTTGTCGTCCACGGCGATGGAAATTATGCCGTCCTTGCCGGAGGTGATCGTCGACACGTTCTCCAGTTGTTTACGGGTGTGGGATTGGTATTCCTTCCCGTAAAGCTTGTTCAGATCGAAGCGCTGGATCAGGTTGTCCGCCACAGTACGGCTCTTGAGCATAGCGACGTACATGTCGTTGGGGTTCTTGATGCCAGCCACTCCGCCAGCCAACCCGGCAACGGCGCCGAGCTGGTTCAGCATGGCGGAAGCGGTCGACTGGCTTTGCTGCGGCGGCAGGATCTTCGTCGTCGCCGTGAAGATAGGGGTCATCAGCAAGCTGACGATCACGGCGAGAACCGCGGCCAGGAAGGGAAGGCCGAGGATTAGCTTCTTATGCTTCGCCAGGACGATGGCGAGATCAATAAGATTGATCTCGTCATCGTCTGGTGGCTCAACACTTGTGATTGGTGATTGGTGATTGGTGATTAGTGATTCTTCGCTCATGATTGGTGATTAGCGTTAAAAACAGTGATTGGCGAACGGCGGTGATTGGTAACTAGAACCAGTGATTAGTAATTAGTAATTGGTGTTAAGGGCAGTGATTAGTAACTGGTAATTAGTGATTAGCAAGGCTTGGTGTTGGTTAGCGCGGCTGAGCACCCTATCGTCGTCAGCGCCAGGCTCCATTTCGGCAACGTAATCCACCTCGTGGCCGTCTTCCCGGAGCCGCAGCACAATCGGCCTGTCAACGCCTTCGTGAAGAGTCCCTAACATAGTGAAACACGTGTGCGTTGCGAGTCAAAATTGGTGATGACGCGAAGGATGGCGCAGAGCATATCGCGAATATGGTCAAGCCGGCCGACAAAGTGTCCCGTGCAGGGCGGAGCAGGTTCCAAGTGTTCTATGCTTGGATGCGACCCCGGAGCGGGACGAAAGCGCGCCATCATGTACGGGCCTAATGCACGCCTGCGCGGTCGCATCCCCGCAAGCGGGGCCCCTGCTCCACGCTTCGGCGCGCCGCCGATTTTGATCGCAACCCTTCGGGCTGACACGAGTTTTGGCCTGTCGCCCCCGGCTCTCGGCGAGCGCAGCTTTGGGGCGGAGACGGGGGCCGGGGGGTGCCGCAACTCCCGCAACCGGGGCTTGGGCGCCGTTCCCGCAAACGGGCCTGCGGCAAACGAGTCACGGCGCCCCCTTGTCGCTCCCCTTGCCCATATTCGCGATATGGCCTGCGGAAAGCTTCGCGTCCTGAGCCAAAATCGTGCCAGCGCATCTCGCGTTTCACTATGTTAGGGACTCAAAGAGCTTCACGCAGCCTTATCGGCAATCGGATAGATCACATCCCCTCGAAGTGCTTGCGCAGCAAATTCGAGTGCCGCCAATATGTCGTCTTGTTTCAGGCGCGGATGCGCTTCCAGGATTTGCTCCGTAGACTCCCCGTGCGCGAGTTTTTCCAGGATGCTTTCCACGGTAATACGGGTGCCAGCAATAACCGGTTTACCCATCATCACAGTCGGATTGGATTCAATATGTGCTTGATTCATATAGACCTCCGTAGAATTATTATTATACACACCCTACTCGACAGCCTTGGGGCGCGGCTTAATGGCCGTGACTGGTGTCAAAAAACAGTGATTAGTGATTAGTGATTGGTGATTAGTAGTCATCAACTGCCAGCCTGGCTTTTTATGGAGCGGATCAGGCCTTGAAGCATTTTCGATATTGTTTCCAGATGATTCTGTAATTCGTCAAGTTTGCGGCTATCACCTAATCCTATTTTTCTTGATATCTCGATCTGCGTATCCAGTTCACTGGCCGAACCCAGGGCAATGTAGAGGAACTGCAGAAATTCCTTGTTGCCTTGCCGCGCTGCGCCTTCCGCGATGTTGCTCGCGATCGAGACAGCACTTCGTTTCATTTGGCTGACAATACCGTATTGCTCGTCCTTCGGATATGCCTTGGTCAGTTCGTAGGTGTCCCGTGCCAAAGGCAGTGATTAGTGATTAGTAACTGGTGATTGGTAGCCATCAACTGCTAGCCTGGCTCTTTACGGAGCGGATCAGGCCCTGAATCATTTTCGATATCGATTCCAAATTCTCTTGCACTTCAAGAAGCTCCTTGGTGTCCCCTAAGCCTATTTCCCTTGACACCTCGATTTGTGTATCTAACTCGCTTGCCGAACCAAGAGCAATGTACAAAAACTGTATAAATTCCTTGTTGCCCTGCCGTGCCGCGCCTTCAGCTATGTTGCTAACCACCGACACGGCGGCGCGGCGCATTTGGGAAGCCAAACCATACATTTCCTCTTTAGGATAGCCGTTCGTGGCATGGTATACCGCTTTGACCAACTGGATACCGTGTTTCCAGACTTCTAGGTCTTTGTGCGATTTCATAAATCGGTGATTGGTGTTAAGGGCGGTGACTGGTGACTGGTGATTGGTGATTAGTGACTGGTAATTGGTGAATCAACAACCGTGGCTAGTGGTTCGCGGATCGGGGGTCGTTGGTCGTGCGGTTCTTCCAGTAACCTGGCCTTCTGCTAGTGTGGGCGATTGCTACAACGAGGAATTCGTCGCGGTACTCAAGGTAAATGATTGCATAGGGGAACCGGTTGGTCACGCCGCATCCGATTCCCGATAGATCTCCCTGAGGCCGGAAACTGCTGAACAAATTGGGTTGCCTTCACGAACTCCGAGAGGAACGCTGCGCCAAGTCCAACCTGCCGTTCATCATAGAACCCAGCCGTCTCAACCAGTTCGACATCAGCCTCCGCCGACAGCCGTACCGGCTTCACCGCAAACGCTGGCGCGCATGAGTTAACGCTTGATCGAGCGAAACGCCTTTATCCACGCCCGATTCGTATCTCGCGACGCGGCGGTCACACTCAGCGAGCCATGTCGATTCCCAGTCCTCGATTTGCGTCGGATACTCGGCGTCCAGGGATTCGATAAGACGGAGGGCGAGTGCGGCACGTTCCTCCGCAGAGAGAGTTGCTACCTTGACTTGGATATCATCGAGAAGATTGCTCATATTCATAAGGTTATTCCGGCTGCATGAGTGCGTCAAGACGTGGGTCGTGGTTCGTACCCGTCGAGCGGGTATTATGAAGAATGCTTCGTGGTTCGTACCCGTCGAGCGTACCCGTCGAGCGGGTATTGAAAGGAATGCTTCGTGGTTCGTGGCTAGTTGATCGTTATTCGTGGAGCGCAGGCGATAATCATACTCATGCCACGTTAATGAAATCCTCTTGAGAAACTTCGGCTTGACGCAAAACTCCCGCGAGAGTTCCAACTTTGACCTCGCGATGCATCGGCACTACGCAGCCCTTCGTTCCGCGCCGCATTATCACGTGTTTCGTTGGACGTGACTCGTTATTCGTAGTTCGCTGTTCAGCGGCTTAGGCATTCGCGGGAAGGCTGAACGTGGTTACAACCGGATGTCCCGGGGCAGGCTGCGGGAATTCTGACAGATAGAGTGCTGTCGCCTCTTTCAGGTTGGCGACAGCTTCTTCGACCGTTTCACCCTGTGTGGTGGTGCCGGTTTCGGGATTAAGCGCAATATACCTGGCCCAGCTTTTCATGGAACTAGATTGCTGCAAGCTTTCGAACTTCTGCCACGAGTTCCGGATGGCGGTCGAGGAGCTTGAACAGTACCGATACCGCCATGACTGGACGTGCATGTCCCTTTTCATACCGGCTGAAGGCGTTCTTGCCGCCTCCAGCGATACGGGCCGCCTCTGCCTGCGTCATCCGCAGTCGCTTGCGGATTCTTGCAATGTCCATGGATTCCTGCTTATCGACTTTCTTCCGCCACTCAAGAACATGTTTCTCGGTCGCAAGCGCGTCGACGCCGGAAAGAATCCCTTCGCCGCAATGGTCACACCATTCACCCGGTTGCAGGTAGGTAATGGAACGCCCTTTGTAGGTGTCGGTTATTCGTTTTGATTTTCGTTCGAGATGCCCCTCAAAGCAGATGGGGCACGCTGCTTTCTTCTGCTTGGGCATGTTACTTCTCCTTGAATGAAACAGTAAAGTAGTAAGCGTCTTCATACTGCTGAAATTTCAAATATATCTCAATATCACACCACTTGGCGTGGTAGACGTCTTACCACACCTTGTGGTTTCGAACGGTCGTCATCGACTTGTAAAAATTCTTGCGCGTCAACGACCGAACGAGCTTGAACGCATCTTCAAGTTCCCATCCGAGCTCGAATAAGATGCTCCTTCTTGCTGTATCCGTCAGCCTCAGCGATGAGATATCGACCATTTGCGCCAAGATCGCCTCAAGCTTGTAGTGCGGCGTCTTTTTTTCCATTATTCCCCTATTAGGGTAATAAGTCAACACGCGACGTATGGCCACCCTTCGCGAGCGAGCTCATTCCAATCGCCCTGGTCCGGGCTTCCCGGGCTTTCTGCTCTTCCACCGTGCGCAACAACAGCTCGGCGATGACCGCGCTCTTGTGGTGATCAGCGATTTGTGTGTCGTTGTTCGTTGTTCGTTGTTCGTTGTTCGTTGTTCGTTGTTCGTTGTTCGTTGTTCGTTGTTCGTGATTCATGGGTCGCGGCTGCTTCCGCCTCGTGGTAATTCCTTGTTGTTTTACGATAGAACCACGAGATGCTGAGGTTGTGCTCCGCCAACGGCGTCAAGCGGAATACTCCGGTCCAGGGTGACAAAACGCCCACCTTGCCGGACGGCGAGTGCCAACAGATAGGCATCGGTGACCTGCCGGGAACTCAGAACCCGGTCCCACATCAGGCACCCAGGATGCAACAGGCTGATGGAATCGGCCCAGAATACGTGAGACGGGTGCCGGGTTGCTTCCGTAAGCCGTGCGGCCACTTGTGCTGCGGGAACCGGATTGGGATAACCGGGCTGCGAGAGGATACGGATACATCCATTTTGAGTGATAGGGCTCGAAGCCCAACCCTCATCGATGTGGCCGGCAAGCCAGTCGGTCGCCAGGCCATGATCGACATGGCTGCCGTCTAGCAATGCAATCAGAACGTTTACATCCAACAGGGCACACGTCATACGCCTTCAGCTTCCCGCAGGCGATTCACCGCATCGTTTGTTACGACAGCCCTGCCCGCCGGGAAGGGGCAAAACCCCGCAACAGATCGAGGCTCCGAACCTTGATCGCCCGACCCAGAAGCCGTGGCTTGCGCGATCTGACCTGTCAGGGTTCTCCGCAGCAACTGGGACACCACCTGCCCAGCCGACACTTTCTGGCGCCTGGCGAGTTCCTTTGCCGCCATCAGCACGTCTTCGTCTATATCCAGCGTTGTTCTCATATCATGACTCCTTGAACTGATGCGCAGATGTTGTGATGCGATGATTATACGGCATCAGCGTGTTAAGGGCGGTGATTAGTAATTAGTGACTGGTGATTGGTGTTAAGGGCGGTGATTGGTAATTAGTGATTGGCACCCTCCGGGTATTTGCTTTGCGGCATGGTTCGTACCCTCCGGGTATTTGCTTTGCGGCATGGGTCGTTGGTCGGTTTTTTTACGCCCAGTTCTCCCGCATGAGTCCTGGCACGCGTTGAAATTCGTTTTCGTTATTGGTGACCAGCACTAAACCCAGCGCACGCGCATGTCCTGCGATCATCGCGTCGTAGGGGCCGATCGGTTTTCCGATTCTTGCCAGAGCCGCGCGTATTTGCCCAAAATGAATTGCTGCCTGGGAATCGAAGGGCTTCACGTCCAGACGGGAGATCATGCTCTCAATGTCTGCCAAGTTTTGCTCCGGCACTGTCGATTTCTCCGCGCCATACACCAATTCACCCAAAGTGATCGACGAAATACACATCTGCCCGTCGTGCTTCTTGAATGCGTCCCGCACGCGCTCGGGGCGGTTTTTCATCGTGTAGATCACGATGTTGGTGTCCAGCATGTACTTGAGCATGCTACAGCGCCGCTCGCTCCTGATCCGCCGGTTGATCGCGCGTTTCCATGAAGTCCGCCGACACGCCCTGCCCTGCGAACCACAGGTCCCATGATTCCCCTGCAGGCACGATCACCCTGGTATTGCCCACGGCAATAATATCCACCCGTTTCACCGAATCCGGCATGGCAACCTCTTTGGGCAGCCTCACTGCCTGGCTCTTATTACTTTTAAAAAGCGTAGTTTGAACGGTGCTCATAGCCCCACCTCTTGTATATCCATTACGTATATCCACACGATAGCGCAGGAACGAAAGGGTGTCAAATGGGGATGGAGTCGGTGATTGGCGTCTAAAAACAGTGATTGGTGATTGGAAATCGGCGGGGCTGGGTGCGACTCTATAACCAATTCTCGACTTCGAGCCCGGGTACACGTCGAAACTCCCGTTCATTGTTAGTCACCAGGACGGCCCCCGCACTGCGGGCGTGCGCTGCAATCATCAAATCGTTCGCACCGATCATTTGGCCTTTTTTCTGAAGGTGCACACGGATCTCCGCGTAATCCTCGGCTGCATTTTCGGGCCAATCGAAAACAGAGACATGCTTTACGAAGGCACCCAACGCCTCCCTGTTCTGCTCAGGCTTCGATGAAAGCCGGACACCGTACAGGAGTTCGGCAAGGGTCACCACCGAGATCGACTGCTTCTCCATGGGCGTCGCGATCAGCTTCTGACGCAGGTTCTCGGAGGGGCCGCGCATAATGAACGCGCAGGTGTCAGTGTCCAGCATGTAAAGCGGGATCAAAGCATCTCCCGTTCCTGCACCGGAAGATCCTCGATGCCCTCCATAAAGTCTGGGGTCGCCCACGGTCCGTGAGCCAAGAACTCGGCCCACGACTCAGGCTTGGGTGATAACACTACTCGCTCCCCATTCTTTGAAATGAACACCTCTTTGCCCTCGAACCTGCAATCTGCCGGGAGACGAACCGCCTGGCTGCCTCCACTGACAAAAAGTTTTGCTGTACGAGACATGATTTAACATCCCAGAAAGCATTGTAATGTATCTACCATTGTAGATACTTTCGTAGGTACGTCAATAGATACCAGAACCGGTGATTAGCACCCTCCGGGTATTTGCTTTGCGGCATGATTGGTGTTAAGGGCGGTGATTAGTAATCAGTGATTGGCACCCTCCGGGTATTTGCTTTGCGGCATGATTAGTGCCAAAGGCCGTGGGTCGCACCCTCCGGGTATTTGCTTTGCGGCATGGTTCGTACCCGTCAAGCGCACCCGTCGAGCGGGTGTTGAAAAGAAGGTATTGAAAAGAATGCTTCGTGGTTCGTGGTTCGTGGTTCGTGGTTCGTGGTTCGTGGGTCGTAGGTCGGGAATCCTTTCCCGCCGCGAAGCAAGTCCCCGGAGGGGGCGACAAAGCGTCGCCAAGGGATTGGCGACCTACCCTACCAGATCCTCTTCACGCCGTATTTCGCAAACAAGGGGTCCGAGGTAATGACCGGCAATTTCTCTTCAAGCGCCTGGGCAACAAGCAACCGGTCAAAAGGGTCGCGATGGTGAAAGGCTAAAGCGGCGACCCGCGCCACATGACGAAAATCGATTTGCAGTTGACTGAATCCATTGGCCGCGAGTTGTTCCGGAATAAAGCGCTCGATAGCGTCGGGGAGTTTAAGTTTTCCCAGGCTGAGCTTGATGGCCATCTCCCAGGAACTGACGAGACTGAGCAGGCATTGGTTTTCCGGATCGGCAATCACTGCCCGTGCCTTGCGCGACAACGCCGGCGCATCCTCGACCCACCATAGAAAAACATGGGTGTCGAGCAGAAGTCGCACTACATGTATTCCTTGAAATCTTTCGGCGTGGCGTCGAAATCAGGCGCCATCCAGATCCGGCCTTTTGCCGAACCCGGTTTGCGCGATTGTTGGGGCGGGGTCAGCGCGACCAGCTTGACAACAGCTTTATTGTCCTTGGCAATGATGACCTCTTCCCCCAGCATGGCTTTTTGCACCAGCTCCGAGAAATGCGCCTTGGCTTCAGCGATATTGAATTTGGCCATGAGACCGCCACCGAACGTATAGGTATATGACCATCCTACATGACCAACATGCAAATATCAAACTCGTGGTACGTTGCTCGTGGTTCGTGGCTAGAAGCGGTGATTAGTGATTAGTGATTGGTGATTCAACAGCCGTGACTCGTGGTACGTGGTACGTGGCTCGTGGCCGTTCACGAATCACGAATCACGAATCACGTACCACGTACCACGTATCACGAATCACGAATCATTCTTCACAATACCCGCTTGACGGGTACGAATCACGGATTTTGAAGAGTTAGTGTATGCCCAATAAGGCCCTGATTTTTCCGAGGGTCTCGGCTAACTCGTCGTCCGACACTCTGCCTTTGTGCCGCGCTTTGCGTGCCCGCCAATCGAGATTCTTAAGCTGATCGGACAGGATTGCGCCGCTCACGTTGGCGTTTCCTTGAATGACTACCTCGAAAGGGTAGTGCTTGACCTGGTTCGTGATCGGACAGCACACCATCATGCTGGTCTTGGCGTTGTAGGCGGCGGGTGAGAGCACCAGCGCCGGACGGGTCCCGGACTGCTCATGGCCTGCCTGCGGGTCAAATTCCAGCCAAACCACATCTCCCGGCTTGGGCACATACTGCCCCGCCATTACCAGACCTCGTTCCCTTCTGGCTTGCCAAAGTCCACGGAGGAGTGGCTGTTTTCCGTGCTGATGCCTGCGACCAGCTGCCCGATGTCGTATTCCTTTTTATTGATCGGCTCGATAACCACCCGGCCATCTTCGGCGCGAATATCGACAGGCTGCTCGAGCGCCAACTTGGCGGTCTCCATTACCGCTGCAGGAATCCTCACTGCCGCGCTGTTACCCCATTTCTTGACGATGACTTCCACGATACAAACCCCTCTCAGCAATTCATGGAAAGTCTAGGCGCTTGCTTATGGTGTGTCAACAATGTAGATACAAAGGCAGTGATTAGTAATTGGTGATTAGTGATTGGTGTCAAGGCAGTGATTGGTAACTGGTGATTAGTGATTGGTTGCGTTGTTCGTGGTTCGGCCAACCATTCTCAAGAAAAATATCGTAATTAATTGTTTTTGTTGATATATTTTGATAGCCTAATCGCTGCATTTAATGCTGCAATCCACCAATTACCAATTACTAATCACCAATCACTGTTTTTAGGCACGCTACCGCCCTGCATAACACTCGCGTGTTTCGCATAATTTCAGGCCCTCTTTCTACCCGGCCCCCTCTTCCTACCCCTCTACCGTCGAGCGGCACCGAGGTCCCCCTGGGCACGGGGGGAGAGGATATTTTTGCTGCTTACGCGGCGGCTAACAGCCAGTCGCGGTCGACTTTCAGGCGGTTCATTTTGCCCAGCATCTCTAGCAGGACGATCACCCGCTCTTCGCCGGTTTCCTGGCTGAATACGCCTTCCAGGCCGGTGAACGGGCCGTCCACGAATTTCACCGTCGCGCCGGGCTGGAACACCGTGCGCTGCAAGTGCATCCCGGCGGCAGCGTCCTGCCGCGCCCGCAGTTCTTCAATCAATGCATCCGGCACCACCGCCGGTTGCCCGCCGAACCTGACCAGGCCAGAGACGCCGAAAGTAGAGCGCACCGGGGCCAGGCTTTGCGTCTCATCCCGCGGCCTGAGAAACAGATACCTTGGAAACAGCGGCTCGATCCGTTCCACCCATTTGCCCAGGCGCCGGTGCCGGCCCATCAGGCGCGGCAGGTAGACCGCATAGCCCTGGTTCTCAAGATGAGTCACTGCAAGCTCTTCGCCGCGGGGCTTGCAGAATACGATATACCATTGATTATCATGGTTTTTCAATGTAATCAGCCCTCCACTTCCCGCTTCAGTTCTTCGATCTCGTGCTTCAGCGCATCGTATTCCGCCATCTTGCGCCGCAGAAAATTCACGGTAAGCGTTGCTTTTTGCTCGATGCCGCTCGGAGTAAGCAGATAGGCATAGCTGAGTTTGTCGCGGTTGTTGCGGAAATTGCGCGCCTTGATCCAGCCCTTTTCGATCAGCGCGGCGAGGCAGTAATTGATTTTGCCCAAGCTGACGCCCAGCTCACGCGCCAGTTCCCGCTGGCTCAGGTTAGGCTGTACCTCGAGCAACTTGAGTAATCGGTAGTGCGATTCGTCCATAGCAGCAGGTCTTGCTAGTGATTGGTGATTGGTGATTGGTGATTAGTGTTAAGGGCAGTGATTGGTAACTAGTGATTAGAACTCATCTCAAAATCCCCTCTCCCCCCGTGCTCAGGGGGACCTCGGTGCCGCTCGACGGTAGAGGGCAGGGTGAGGGGGCAGTAGTGCGGGAATCCCTTCCCGCCGAGGTGTCGGCAAGGATTGCCGACCTACGCTATGGGGCAGCATCTCCAGCAACTCTCGTTTAGCGGCAAAATTACTGGCTTACCCTCTTGTACATGGCCTGTTCAATCGTTGAACGGTGATTCAAACAAATCCCAGGGAGAATGTCAAATTAAATGGGCCCCGAGGACCGGGGGCATTTAATCAGTAATTGGTGATTAGTGATTGGCACCCTCCGGGTATTTGCTTTGCGGCATGATTGGTGTCAAAGGCCGTGGTTCGTACCCGTCAAGCGAGTGTTGAAAAGAAGGTATTGAAAGGAAGGTATTGTGAAGAATGGGTCGTGCGTGGTTATCTAGCGGGGGCGATCACGTTGAATCCCTCCCGCTGCACTGCGGCCGTAAGCCGCTCATCCAGGCACACAAAATCAAGGGAGGAAGGCCGGTGGTCGCTCGCCAGGATCGCCGCAGCCAGTTGCAGCGAATCGGCAACGCGAAGATTATGCACGCGCAACAAGCGTATTGCTGTTTCCTTAAGCGCCTCGACCGGCTGCACCTCTTGCCATCCGGATGTCAGCGCCCGCAAACGCGTCAACGCCTCTGCAAGAGAATCCGGCGATATTGCGCCCTGCCGCTCAAGACGCGCCAATGCGGAAATGCATTCCACACCAGTACCCCACCAAGCGATTATCAATGGGTCTTCCCGGTACAAGTCAACGACGAAGGAAGTAGCCGGCTCCTCTGCCAGAAGCGGGACAATCGCGGAACTGTCCCAGAACTTCACCGGCTTTCGTCGCGTTCGGAAAACAGTGCCTGAAGGATACTCGCCCCCTCCTTGACCTTGGGCGGGCGCTTCTCCCAAAGCAGGTTCGAGGGTTTGCTGCTCGCGCGCCGAATGATCCCGTTGCGCTCAAGGTGCGCCAGGCATCCTTTGAGATCAGCTTGATCGTCATTGCCGACAGGCTCCAGCCGCGCCACTGGACGATCCCGATCCGTGATAAGTATGGTTTCACCGTGACGCACTTTATCAAGCAGTGCGCTCAATTGGTTTTTTGTTTCGGTTATTGAGGCTATTTTCATAAAGCTATAATAGCCTTTTGCTGAAAGGCCGTCAAATTAAATGGCCCCGAGAGCCGGGGGCATTTAATTCGTGGGGCGTGGCTTAAAACCAGTGATTAGTGACTCAAGAACAGTGATTGGTGAATCAACAACCGTGATTGGTGATTAGTGATTGGTGATTGGCGAATCGTGGCTTAAAACCAGTGACAGTTACTGGTGATTAGTGATTGGTGAATCAAACCCAGTGCCTGGTAATTTGGTTTAAACGACCAACCACTAATCACTAATCACTAATTACCAATCACGGAATCAAAATCCTTTCAGGACTTTGATCCCCGCCACGCCCAGCGCGAACTGGTAGAAGATCTGCGACCAGTCTTTCAATTCTTTGGTGAGACGGAATTTCTCGAGCCGCACCGGCACCACAACCGTGTCGCCCGGCATCAGGCGTTCGCCCTGGAAGCTGCCGCCAAAGAACCAGCCGCCCGATTGGCGGCGGCTGATGACCGAGCCATCGGCCCGGATCACGTACAGGCTGTCGGTTTCCGCATCGACAGTAGGCCCGCCAGCCTGGGCCAGATAATCCGAGACCCGCTTGTCGGGCTGGAAAATGAACGCGTTTTCGTTGTACACCTCGCCGATGACGTTGACGATGGACGGCCGCGAGGGCACGACGAAACGGTCGCCGTCTTCCAGGGCGAGGTCAGGCAAGGCGCCGGGATGGGTCGCCTCCGGGCCGGGCAGTTCGAGCACGATGCGCCCGGTCGCACGCACCTGGCGCAGCCGGGCGATCAGTGCCTGCTGCGCGGCCGTATCTGCCTTCACAGCCGATGTGTCTGCGTCCGAAATTACGTTTTGACTCCCGGTAATGGCAATGCGTTGCATCTCACGTTCCAGGCGACTGACGGCTTCTTCGAGTTTCTTTTGCTGGAAGGCGCGGGTCGATTCGCGTGTGAACTCCGCCCCGAACAGGTAGGCATTCGGGGTGAGGCCGCCTATCCGCGTGATCAATTGACGCAACGTCTCGCCGGGCAGCGCCTGATACATACCCGCATGGTTGAATTCACCCTCTGTCCGGATGTAAACCCTTTGCTTGGCCAGCGGGACCTGGATCTCGCTCTTGGAAAAAATCGTGATTTCATCGCCCGCGCTGAGCAACAGGTTGTTCTGCGCGTCACCCTCGATGACAGCTTTGCCCAGGTTGAACGGCACCAGCGTCCGGGTAAGATCGATGGGTTGCAGCCGCACCAGGTTGGCATAGTCCCAGGTGATTTCGTTATTGCCTGTCACGGCGCCGGTGTGCAGCCAGTAACTGTAGTAGTCGATCAGCCATTGCGCGCTGGGAATGACATCGCGCACGCGCATGCCTTCGCGCCAGGCAAAGCGCCGCGGGTTGCCGCCGATGACGCTGCCGCGCAGCAGCACGTCGTTCTCGGTTTTCGGCAGCGCATCCTCGAAGGAATAGATGGTGACCACATCGCCCTGTTCGAGCATGACGTTCTCGCGCGCGTCGCCGCGGATGGCCTTGCCCAGGTTGAAGGCATACATGCGCGTCACGAGATCCTTGCGGTCAAGGCGCTGAATCGTGGCGTAGTCGAAGTTCACTTCACGCCGGTTGTAGTTGGCGTACAACCCGCCGCTATTCTGCCGCTGCCAATAGGCGGTGGTGATGAGGGCGTTCTGATCGACGAGAAGATCGGTGACGCGCATGCCCTGGCGCCACGGGTAGCGCGCCGCCGCCGCGACATTGCCCTGCAGGCGCACGGCATTGTCGAAGCGCGGCGTGATCGAGGCGACAGTAATCACGTCGCCGTCCTGCAGTTTCCGCGCGAGGCCGGCCTGGTCCAGTGCGAACTCGTCCACCCTGCGCACGGTGCGATCCACGATGCGTTCGACGATGGCTTTCTGGCCCTGCGCCGTGGTGGTGAAGCCGCCGGCGAGCTTGATGAGCTCCGCGAAGGTGGTCGTGTCCTTGAGCTCGAAGATCGCCTGCGTGTTCACGCTGCCCGAGAGCGCGGCGAGTTGGCCGACGGGGGGTATGTAGATCACATCGCCGGGCAGGAGCCGGGCGTCTTTGGATTTGTCGCCGTTTACCAGCAGGTCGTACATGTCGAATTCCGCGACAATCTGGGTGCCGCGCTTGAGCTGGATGCGGCGCATGGAGCCCTTGGCCGATGGGCCGCCGGAGGCAAACAGCGCATTGACCAGGGTCGAGAGCGAACTCACCGTGTACACGCCGGGGCGGGCAGCTTGACCGACGACGAACACCTGGATCGAGCGCAGTTCACCCATCGTGACATTGAGTTCGAAGTTGCGGAAGTTCCGGCCGATCGCCGTCTTCAGAAATCCGTGCAAGTCCTGGAACCGCAAGCCCGCTACAGACAGCGTGCCCACTTTCGGGATATTGATCTGCCCATTGCGATCAACGACGGCGGTGTACTGGACATCGATCTGGCCCCAGGCCTGAATGACGATGCTGTCGCCGGGCCCGATCACATAGTCTGATGTGACGGGAATACGGTCCACCGGCGCGAACGTACTCGGCGCGCCCTGGAACAGGTTGTAGCCGAACAGGGGGAGCACGAGGCCGGTCGATTGGGCAACGAAGTCCTGGAACTGGTTGCGCTCATTGATGTCGACGAACCCCGGGGCTTGGGGCTGGGCCTGTATTTGCGGCTGGGTTTGCGTATCAGGCTGCGCGGCGGCAGCGGCAGGTATGGCAGTGGGCGCGGACACGCCCGGGACGGTCGCTCCGGGGGCAGTCGCTCTGGGAGCGGTCGCTCCGGGGGCAGTCGATGCCGCGCCGGGCCGGGAGGCGGCTGGCGCCTGTGCAGGAGAAACCGGAGTTCCCGGGATAGACGCACCGGAGGCAGGACGACCCGCCGGGGTGGCGGCTGGTTGATTGGTAATGACAGGGGTTTGAACAGGGGCGGCGGGGGCCGGGGCTGCCGATGAGGCGGGAGCGGCGGATGAGCCCGCGCCGGTGCCGCCTCCGAGGTCTTGCGCCTGCGCCAGCGCGGGCAGGAACAGCAAAACGAACAGTAGTCGATGCAATCCTGAGGTCATGCAGAATTATCCGGAAACGTTACAAGAAGGAAAAGATTTTTCAGTGCCTAGGGCCTGTTAACAATTACCGCGTGAGATGCGTTGTGGCCAAAATTGTCGATGGCAAGACGCTAGTCGCAGCCAATATCGCGAATATTGGCAAGACGAGCAACGAAGCAAGCGGCGATTTTGGCCACAACCCGGAGGGACGGGACGCTGAGCAACGGCTTTGCCGTTGCGCGTCCCATAATGGGCCAGAATACGGACCGCGAGCGCGTAGCGCCCGCTCGGGGCCCATGGCGTTGTCGCACCTTCGCTTATTTGCCATGGGGCAAACCGCGCTCGGCGCTCCTAGCCCTGAGCCCAAATCGCCTCCGTCGCACTCATGTGGTAATTGTTAACAGGCCCTAGAAACCGAGAGAAGTATAGCTTTTTCCCTTTTGGGCGTCTATTGGGCATCACGCCAAAACGGCCCATATGGTTCCCATGTCGCAGTGTGATCGCGGGTGTCATGGCACGCGTTGCGGTGGCGTTGTCCAGCACAGCGCAGGTCATGTTGGCGCTTGAACGTCATGCATGGAGCTTTGGACAACGCAAAGCAATTCTTATTCCCTCTCCCCCAACCCCTCTGATGAAGCCCCTACGCTTCGGTATCCCACACGTGGGAGGGGAGCTATCTTATTTATTACAACGCGTGGGAGAGGGGAGCTATCTTATTCCCAGCCAGCCTTTACTCCCCTCTCCCGCTTGCGGGAGAGGGGCCGGGGGAGAGGGTGCAGCGTATCTGTTCCAATACCCCTTCCAACTGCTGCATGACGTCGTTATTCCAGAAACGCAGCACCGTATAGCCTTGGCTGCGCAACCACGCATCCCGGTGCCGATCATAGGCCACCTGTTCGGCATGTTGGCCGCCGTCGAGCTCGATAATCAGCCGGCGCTCCAGACAAACAAAATCCGCAATGTAGCGGCCCACTGGCTTCTGCCGCTTGAATTTCAAACCCATGAAACGATGCGCACGCAGGTGATACCACAGCCGTTGCTCGGCTTCGGTCTGGTTACTCCGCAAGACTTTCGCTTTCTCCAGCATTCACGCGGCCCTCGATTCCCTCTCCCCCAACCCCTCTCCCACACGCGTGGGAGAGGGGAGCTATCTCACTTATTCTCACGCGCTTGGAAGAGGGGAGTCCTTGCTTCTTTCCGCCCTCCCCCATCTCCACCCTGCCCTCCCCTTTGAAGAGGGGGGTTTGCAATTCAAGTCAACTCATGAGTGATTCCAGCGCGGCGAGGTGCGCCAGCCCGGTGTCGACGCCGGCCACAGCATTCACCCGGCCCTCGGCTCCCTCTCCCGGCACCTTGCACTGCACGCCCACCAGCATCAGCTAGCCTGCGCACGGTATTCGCGCCGCTCAACAGTTGTTCCCAGACTCAGCGCTCGCCCAGGGACTCGTTGATGGTCTTGGTGATCGGCTTGGTGAGATAGCGCCATACTGTATTGCTGCCGGTCAGGATCTCCACCGTGGCGGTCATGCCCGGCTGGATGTCGATGCGCTGGTTGCGCCGGCTGACCAGACTGTGCGCGCCCGTCTTGATCTGCACCCGGTAGTAGGGCTGGTCGTTGCCGCGCACCTCTTCGTTCAGGGTGTCGGCGCTGATGTAGATCACCTCGCCCATGAGCGTGCCGTAGATGGTGTAGTCGTAGGCATCGAGTTTGACGGTCGCGGGCAGGCCGGGTCTGACGAAGGCGATATCTGCGGGCTTGACCTTGACCTCGATGATCATGTCGTCGTTCAGCGGCACGATCTGCATGATCTCCTCACCCGGTTTGGCCACGCCGCCCAGTGTCGTCAGGCGCACGTTGCGCACCACCCCGTCCATGGGTGAGCGGATCTCGGTGTAGTCGAGTTGCTCCTTGCGCTGGGCGAGGACTTGCAGGACGCTGGCGAGATCTTCCTGGGCCTTGGCCAGATCGGTCTGGATGTCCTGCAGGTACTTGTTGCGCCGGTTGGTGATCTGGCCCTGGATGTCCGCGGCCTGGCGCTGGAGTTTGAGTATTTCGGCCCGGCTCACATCGCCGGTCTTGACCAGAGGCAGGTTCATCTCGAGTTCCGCGTTGATCAGCGTCCGGGACTGCTCCAGCGCGCTGATTTCCTCGCGCACGGCGGCCTGCCGCTTGTTGAACAGCGCCAACTGGGTAGTGCGAAACTCCGGGTATTTGGCCAGCTCCGGCGGAAACCTGGGTTCGCCGCCGAATATCTCGGCATTCAGCCGGGCGACGGCAGCCCTGAGCGCCGCCGCTTTGGAGGCGCTTTCCAGGTAACCGGCTTCGGACCGGGTCTTGTCAAAGCGCGCCAGGAGTTCCCCGCGCTTGACCTGAGCGCCTTCACGCACCGGCAGCGCAGCCAGCACGCCGCCATCCGGCGCCTGGATGACCTGGTTGCGCGAGCTGGCAATGACCTGGCCGCTGGCGCGCGTGATCTGGTCCAGTTTCGCCCAGTTGGCCCAAATCAGGAATCCGACGATGGCCAGGGCGGACCCCCAGATTAACATCCGGCCTGATCCCGCTGTCTGATAGGTCGTCATGCCAGCTTCTCCTGGGGGGCGGGCTGGGGCCGGCCCGAAAGTTTCGCCAGCACGGCGTCCCGTGGGCCGTCCAGCAGAATGCGTCCGGCCTGCAGCACAATCAGCCGGTCGAGCAGCGGCAGCAAGGCGGTTTTATGCGTCGCCGCCACCAGGGTTGTGCCTGCGGCGGTGATTTCGCGCAGCAGGCTGACGATGCGCGCCTCGGTCACCGAATCCATGGCCCCGGTCGGTTCATCCAGCAGCCACACTTTGGGTCCGGCTATCAGGGTGCGGGTCAGCATGATCAGCTGCTTCTGCCCGCCCGACACGCCCTGCCCGCCCTCCGTGATCGCCAGCGCCAGCCCCTTGGGCTGTCCGCCGATGAACTCGATCAGCCCGGTGCGGCGCGCGGCCTGCAATATCGCCTCGTCGCCGGGATCGGGCAGGCCCATCAGCAGGTTGTCGCGCAGTGTGCCGCTGAACAGGCGCGAGTCCTGGGGCAGGTAGCCAACTGTTTCGCGCGCCACCGCCGGATCGAGCAGTGCGAGGTCCACCCCTCCCAGAAATATCTTGCCTTCGACCGGCCGATACAGCCCGGAGGACAGCTTGAGCAGCGTGCTCTTGCCCGAACCTATGGCGCCGAGCAGGCCCACGCGCTCGCCCGGCTTGATCTCCAGGCGTTCCACCTCGAGGGCCGGGCGAGTGGCCATGCCGTAAGCAAAGCGCACGCGCTCGAAACGCAGCCCGCCTTCCAGCGCCTGCGGCGCCAGCGCATGCGCCGCGTCGTCCGTTTCGCTGGGCAGGGCGATGATCTGGTCCAGCCCCTCGATGGCGGCACGGGCGTGAGCCCACTGCACCATCACACCCGGCAGTTGGACGATGGGCATCATCGCCCGGTTGCTGATGATGGTGCATGCCAGCAGGCCGCCCATGGTCAACTCGTTTATGGTGACGAAATAGGCGCCCAGCGCCACCAGGGCGACATAGCTGAACTGCTGGAGCGCGACCGTGAGGTTTTGCGCCAGGGCCGAATAGGTGCGGATGCTCTGATCCGACTCGGCCGTTTCAGCAACCAGGCGATTCCAGCGCGCCTGCACTTTCCATTCCGCGCTGTTTGCCTTGAGTGATTCTGCGCCGTCCACCGCCTCCACCAGCAGCCCGGCCTTGCGGTTGTTGCCGGCCAGGTTAAGCCGGGTGTGCCGTTGTATGGCGCGCTGGAACATCAGCCCCGCCACCAGGGCGATCGGCAGCGCGATGATCGGCACGGCCACCACCCAGCCCCCCACCAGCGCGATCACAAAAATGAAGAACACCGCGAAAGGGATATCGGCGAGCACGAACAAAGAGGTCGACGCGAGCACCCCGCGCACCATCTCGAAGCCCTTGACCTGCGAGGCCAGCGTACCTACCGAGGCGGGGCGGGCTTCCATGCGGATGCCCATCATGCGGCTGAAAAACCATTCGGACAGCTGCTGATCGATGGCGTTGCAGGTCCGGTCCACTGTGTGGCTGCGCACCTGCTTGAGCAAAAATTCCAGGCCCACGGCCAGCGCCACGCCCACACTCAGCACCCACAGGGTCTGAAAGCCCTGGTTGGGAATCACGCGGTCGAAGATTTGCATGGCGTAAAGGGAAGTCGCCAGGGTCAGCAGGTTGATCAGCCCTGTCGCCAGCACCGCCTCCAGGAACACGCTCTTGCGCGCCATCAGTGCCCGCCAGACCAGGCGCATGGCACGGGGCGCGGAGACGGAGATCTCCGAACGGCGGGGCAGGGAAAGGCATTCCACGTCGTCGAGCCGTTCCAGAGACAAGGCGGAACCGTCCAGCCGTTGGGCGCGCCACAGACCATCCGCGCCCCGGCTCTGAACCAGAAGCCAGCCCAGATCGGCGCGCCAGCCGGCCAGCGGCAGGTTGGCCGGCGTCGGGCCGCGCAACCGCGCGGGGTCGCCATCGAGCCCCGCGGCGCGCCAGGCCTCGGCGAACAGCGCTGCCGCGCTCAACCCCTCGGGCAGATTGGCGAGGTCGCCGAGGCGCCCGCCTGAAACACGCTGGCCCGCCAGGCGCGCGGTCTTGTCGATCAGCGTGGCAATGTCGTCGTTCATTATCGGGTTCCTGTGGGTGCAGCCGTCGAAGAGGTAATACGCCGTGTCATTGAAACTAAAAAATATCGACTAGCCACAGAGAACACAGAGTTCACAGAGTTCACAGAGAAAAAACAGTACGTTACATCGGGTTTGTCATTCACCCGGCGGGTGATCCTTGCAAATGTGGACAAGACAATGGTTTCTCTGTGTTCTCTGTGGCCTCTGTGGCTTGAACTGTTTTTTTTCAAGGTTGAACGGCTCCCGAGGCGATGGTCAACGTCCCGGTCAGCGCGCGCAGCCGCAGACTGGAGGCCAGCATCTGGGCGCGCGCATCGTCCGCCGCCAGCTCCGATTGCGTGGCCTCGCGCACCGCGTTCAGCACGTCGATCCAGGTCTTGCGGCCGGTGGTGTACTGGCGGGCGTAGGACTCGGACACCTCGATGGACATGGCGCGCGCCTGATTGGCGTTTTCCAGGCGCAGGCGGGCCGCCACCCACTCGTTCCAGTCGAACGTGATGCGCTCGCGCGCATCGCGTTCGGCCGCCTCGCGCGCCAGGCGCGCGGCCTCGCGCCGGGCAACGGCCGCATCCACGCCGGATTTTGCGGACAGGCCCGCGCCGGGCTGTGCCGACAGCACCAGCATGGCGCGATTGTCCGTCGTCTGCCCCGCGCTGCTTTCCAGGCGCAAAACCAGTTGCGGCATGTAGGCCGCGCGTTTGGAGGCGATATCGGCGTCGGCGACCTCCTCTTCGCGGGTCAGTCGCCGCAGCGTCGGCGAATGTGCCAGCATCTGGGTCAGGGCGGCATCCAGGCCTGCGGGGGCGCCGGCTTCGCTCAAGCCCTGCTCGGTGATTGCCGTCACCGGCTGACCGGCCAATTGCGTCAGTTGCGCCAGGGCATTGTTGAGCGCCTGGGTGGTCACAGACAGCTCATTGGCACTCGCATACAAACGCGATGCCGCCAGACGCTGGTCCGCCAGCGGGCTGACCTCCTGCGTGACGCGCCGCCGGATCATCGCGAGCAATTTCTCGTGTTCCTTCACGCCGGCCACACCGTGTTGCTGCCGCGCCTGCTGGCGCAGCGCCTCGGTGGTCGCGGCGATAACCTTGATGGCCAGTTCCTGCCTGGCCTCATCCAAAGCCGCGCCGGCGGCATCGAGCCGGCTGCCCGCTGCATCGATGCCGGCAGTGATGCGCCCGCCGGTCCACAGGGGTTGATCGAGGCGCAGCAGGCCAGCTCCGCCGCTTTGCGTGCTCGCCTCCAGAGTGGGCGTAGGGTAGCGCTGCCATTCGGCGCCTTCCCGCTCCGCCTGGGCGGCATCCTGGGCGGAGCGCTTACCCAGCACCAGCGGATGGTTGGCCAGGGCCTCCTGCAAAACCTTCCCAAAGGTCCAAGGCTGTTGAGCCTGGGCAGTTGCTGCCACAAAGCTCAGGGCGGCGATGGCCAGGATTCTGAATTTCATTGCAATTTTCCTGTTGAACTCGAGCCTGCTCTTATCCGCCATCAGTCCCGCTTCAAATCCCGATAGAAGTTTTCATGCGAACCCAAGGACAGGAGCTTGATCGCATCCTCGTCCTGGGCTACGCGGTAGGCGACCAGGACAAGCTGGGCCTTGACCCGGTACTTGTAGACCCGCACCCCCGCCAAGTCGCCCTTCTTCATTTCGCCGGCATCTGGATCGGCAACAATAACGCGTGCCGCCGTATCCAAGGACTCCTTCTCACTTGGATGCAACTTCTTCGCCGCCCGCGAAAAACGCGGCGTGGCGATCAGCTTCATCCGAATTTGTATTCACTGCCCATGCCGGCGCGGTCTTCCTCGATGCCCACCAGGGTATCGACGATGAACCCTATCGACAGGTCGGGGTTTTCCTCCGCCGCCCGCCCAATCCGCGCCCAATACTCGATTTGCTTGGGTACCGAGCGTTGCATAGCGGCGGCATAAGGCTTGGCCGCCTCCACCAGCGCATCAGACAGCTTCAATGTGGTCGCCATGAGAGACTCCATTACACGTTAAGAAGTTTCATAATAGCGCAATAGGCGATAAAAAGAAACCGAACACAACAAAAGGAAACGACACTCAGCACGAACGGGGTGGCCCCCATTTTGGTGGGAGACCGTTCGCCCTGAGAGCAAAGCGTTGCCGCGCCTGCTGCCGCAGCATGAGAAGCCTTTTATATTGAAGCGGGTCAAACCTTCCGCACCGGGCCGGGATACTGCGCCACAAAGGAATCGGCGGTCAGCAGGGTGATGCCCTCTACCATCGCCTGAGCAACCAGCATGCGGTCAAAGGGATCCTTGTGGATGGACGGCAAGCCGTCGACAGCGACGGCATGTTCGCTGCCAATGGGAAGCTCGCTATAGCCGTTGTCCAGCAACCCTCGGCGCAGCAGTCGTGCATCTACCTGAAAATCGCCGCGGCCCAGCCCGCGTTTGATCGCGATCTCCCACAGGCTGGCCGCGCTAAAAAACAACTCATTCTCCGGCGCCTCGATCAGGGCGCGGGCGTCCCCGGATAGCCGATCCGGCGCCCCTGCCGCCCACAGCAGTAGATGCGTGTCCAGCAGCAGTTTCATGCGTCACCGCCGAAAAGCTGCTCGATCTCGGCGCCACCCATCCGGTCGAAGTCATCTGGAACGGCGATCTGTCCGGCCATAAAACCCAAGCGCCTCACCTGCCCGCCTTCCGGCGCGTTCAACGGCATGACCTTGACCAGCGGCTTGCCGGCCTTGGCAATGATGAACGGCTCGCCCTTGGCGGCCTGTTCGACCAGGCGTGACAAATGTGTCTTGGCTTCGTGGATGTTGATGGTCTGCATGATGGTCTCGATTCGGTTAGACTAAGTTGCGTTAGCTTAGTCTATTCACGAAAGAGCCGCAAGCCGCGAGATAAAGCACCGGGGCCGTCCGTTTACTGCGGACGGCCCCATGCAACGACCCGGCGCCGGACGCCGTTGTTACATGTGCGAGATCCAGTTGTTGCCGGTGTAGGCGTTGAGCTGCGCCAGCGTCACCCCGGAGAGCACGATGCCAGTTTGCGTCACGCCGCCGGTCGAATCACCGTCCCAGACCACCAGGGTATCGGCTCCGGCGTTGTTGACGGTGAACGTAAACGACGCGCCGACGGCGGGGAGGATGCCGGGTGAGTTGCCCTGCACCAGGAAGAAACCCTGGTTGGTCGCCAGACCGTTGGCGGGCAGCACACTGTTGGCGGGGTTCTCGAACTGCGTGCCCATCCAGCCCACGCCCGGCAGGCCGGAAAGATCCTGGTGCAGGGCATTCAGGTTGAAACCTTCGCCGCTGGCAAAATCGGTGATGCGGTCGACCCCGCCGGCAAACGTGAAGGTGTCGCCGTTGTCGAGGATGCCGTTGCCGCCAAGATTGACACCCCCTGCCGGCGAGTCGCCCTGTTCGAAACCGAAATAGTCATTGCCCAACCCGCCCGTCATCGTGTCCGCCCCGGTGCCGCCATCCAGATAGTCATCGCCGGCGGTAGCGATGAGGGTATCGTTGCCCCCTGCGCCGTTCAGGTCGTAGCCGCCAGTAGCAGCAAAAGTGATGGCGTTGCTCAGGTCGATGGTGTTGTTGCCGCTCGACCCTTCAGCCGAGCCACCATACGTGGGGTCGGGATCGTCTATCAAGACATTACCCGCCGCATCGCTGAGGCCATTGCTCACAGTAGTGCCGGTGTAGTTCAGCAGCACCCAGTCAGTCGCCGCCAAGGTCGTGCCGGTGGTGAGGGTCAGGGCAGTGGTGCCACTGCCGGTGCCGCCGGTGATGGCCATGTCGGTGATGCCGTTTTGCTTCAGCGATAACGCTATGCTGGCGGGGGTGGCGAAGGCATTCTCCGCGAAGTTGATCGCGACGCCGTTGCTGGTGAGGCCAAAGCCTATCGGCTGGGGCGGCGTGAGATCCTGCAACTGAACCACATTTGCGCCCGCTGCGGTGCCGAGCGTTGCGCTGGCAACACCGACGAGCCCTGAGAGTCTCACCAGGGTGTCCGGCACCACGTAGCCGCCGGATAAGGGTATCGTGCCGTTGTCCTGGAATACGACGAGGCTATCCACCGTGCCATCGCTGTTGCCATCGACCCGGAAAGCCACTGTCGTGCCTGGGCTGTTGAGGTTCGCCGAGAGGTAGGCGCCAGCGGTGGTCGAGTTGGCCAGGTTGATCAGCACGGCGTTACCGCCCGTGTCGGCATCGTAGAAGGTGACGATCCCGCTGCTGATAGTGTGGCTCTTGATCGTTCCCGCATCCGCGCCGTTGACCCGCGCGCCCGTGTCGGCGGCGATGACGTTCGATTGCAAAGACAGCTTGTCATGATTGGCGACGCTGGTGGTGGAACTGATGTCGAAACCGGTATTGGTCGGGTTGGTGGACGAACCCTGGATCACATCCATGGCGACCGTAGAGCTATCTCCCAGACCGATGACGATGGTATCCGAGAATTGCGAGGTGCCGCTGGTTATGACTTCCGTCAGCACAACAATGTCCGCACCGCGGCCGCCGGTGAGTGTATCGGTGCCGCCGCCATCGATGAGAGTGTCGGAGGCATTGGTGCCGGTCAGGATGTCCGCGCCGCCATTGCCGCGCAATTGGATCGGGAAGCTGGATCCGTAGTCGCTCAGATCGATGATGCTGGCCCCATTGCCGCCGAACCAGGTTTCGCGCGAGGTTACCGCGTTGCCGGCCAGGTCGGTGAGGTTGCCACCACTGGCGTTGTAATATGCCCGTACAACATCTGTAGCACCTAGCGTAGTGGCGGTCGTAAGAACGACCGTGGACGTGCCAAAACCGCTGGCGCCGGTGGGCGTTATCACGGTGGGGCTGGCCCAGCCGCCCTGTCCATCGTTCAGATCGGGATTCTTGTGCAGGGTCAGCCCGCTGTTGTCCAGCGCGGTTACCGCCTCACTGAACGACAAAGTGATGCTGGAATTGTTTGCCTCGGTGAAGGTGGCGCCAGTGATGCCCGGCGCTGTGGTGTCGATGGTGATAGCAAGCCCGACCGATGCAACCGAGACGTTGCCCGAAAGATCGGTCTGCTTCGCCGTCAGCGTGTGCGGGCCGGCCGCCAGCACCGAACTCGTGATGGTCCACGCCCCCCCCCCATCCGCCACGTTCGTTCCCAGCACCGTGGTGCCGTCTGTGTCATACAGCGTCACGGTGGCGCCCGCTTCCGCAGTACCGGTCAGCGTCGGCGTCGTGTCATTGGTGATGTTGTCCGTGTTGCTGGAGCCGGAATCCGAGGCGGCGGCGAGATCCGGCGTGCTCGGCGGTGCAGCCACCGCGTCTACTACTAGCGCCTTGTTAAAGCTCAGCGAGCCGGCCGCGCCGGGCGCCGGGAGTGTCAGATTAGCGACATCAACGCCTGCAGCATCCATGATGGTGCCGCCGTTGAGCGACAGCGCGGTAGTGCCCAGGTAATCCAGGTCGGCACTGGTGTCGCCCGCCTGCACCGTGTAATTAAAGACCAGCGTAGCGGTGCCGCTGCCGCTGATGTAGTTCACGGTCCGGTCGGTGGTGCCCGTTTCCAGCGTGAGCTGGGGGGTGCCGGTTACCGTCACTGCCTCGCTGAACGTCACCAGAATGCTGATGGTCGCACCCACGGTGTAGCTGGCATTGCCGGTACTGGACGTTACATTGTCTACCGTCGGTACCGAGCTTACCAGCTGGACCACATTCGCGCCGGCTGCGGTGCCGAGCGTTGCGCTGGCAACACCCGCGAGCGATTCGATCCTCAGCACGGTGTCCGTCGCGCCGTTGTCCTGGAACACGTAGAGTGCGTCAACGCTATCCACGATGGTGCCGCTGTTGTCGGTATCCACCTTGAACGCCACCGTGGTGCCGGGGGTGGTGATGTTGGCCGCGAGATAAGCGAGGGCATCGGTAAGGTTGCCCGGATTGATCAAGATAGGCGTGTTGCCAGCGTCCTGGAAAGTAATGATGCCGCTCGTGATGCTGTGGGTGGCCAGCGCGTTGACATCCGTGCCGTTAGCGTTGGTGACGTCTCCAGCGATGACATTCGACGGCAAGTCCAGCTTGTCGTGATTGGCGACGGTCCCGGAAGTCATGTCGAAACCGGTGTTGATGAGGTCGGTGGACGAACCGCGGATCACGTCCATGGCGCTCGCCGTGCTCTCGCCCAGACCGATTTTGATGATGTCCGATAACGGCGTACCCGACCTGACTTCAGTCAAAGTAAGGGTGTCACCGCCAAAACCACCAGTGAGGATATCGGCGCCGCCGCCATCGACGAGCGAGTCTGCAGCGTTGGTGCCGATGAGGAGGTCATTGCCGCCATTGCCGCGCAGTTGCTGCAAGAAGGCGCTGCTGTAACCGCTGAGGTCGATGATGTTGTCCCCATTGCCGCCGACATAGACTTCGCGCGATGCGACCTTGTTGCCGGCCAGATCTATGACATCGTTGCCAGTAGCGTCGAAACGTACCAGTACGACTCCGCCGCCGCCAAAGTTGGCGCTGCCGGATTTCGTGATGTTCAGGGTAAGCGTGCTGGTGCCGCTGCCGACGACACTGTTAACCGTCACCGTGTTCTCCGTCCCATTGTTGATCCAGCTGGGATTCCTGATCAGGGTCACGTCGCCGATACCCGCCGTGACACTCTCGCTAAAGCTCATGGTGAGGTCAGTGGTGGTCAAGACAGCTTGACCGACAAAGCTGGCGCCGAGGTTGAAGGGCGCAGTGGTGTCAACGGTAATCGCCAACCCGGCTGATGCTACCGATACGTTGCCCGCAAGATCGGTCTGCTTGGCTGTCAGCGTGTGCGCGCCTTGAGCCAGTGCCGTGCTCGTGATGCTCCACGCCCCGGCGCCATCCGCTACACCCGTGCCCAGCACCGTGGTGCCGTCCGTGTCATATAGCGTTACGGTAGCGCCCGCCTCCGCCCCAGTCCCCGTCACCGTCGGCGTCGTGTCATTGGTAATGTTGTCCGTGGAGCTGGAACCAGAATCCGAGGCGGCGGCAAGATCCGGTGCGCTTGGCGCCAGTGCAATTTCATCGAGATCGGTCACTGTCACCGCGATGGTCTGGGTGTCTGTAGTGGCGCCGTCGTCTGCCTGCACCGTCACGTCATAGACGTTGTTGAGGCCCCCATCCGTCGGCGCCTCGAAGTCCGGCGGCGCTACGAAGGTCAGCACGCCCGTGGTTGGGTTGATCGCGAACTTGGCGCCATCGCCACCGACAACGATCGAGTAGGTGATCGGATTCTCCGATACCGCCGTCACAGTGGTCACCGCCGTTGCATTTTCCGCCACGTTCAGCGCAGCTGCAGCACCACCGCCATTGCTGGTGATGGCCAAGGCGCCAACATCGGTCACCGTCACCGCAATCGCCTGGGTATCGGTCGTGACGCCATCGCTCACCTGCACCGTCACGTCATAAACGTTATCGCCGCCTACATCGGTCGGGGTCTCGAAGTCCGGCGCCACCAGGAAGGTCAGCGCACCCGTGCCCGAATTGATCGCGAACTTGGCCGCGTCCGCACCGCCCGAGATACTGTAAGTCAGTGTTGCGCCCGCGTCGGCATCGGTCGCCGTCACCGTGGTCACCGCCGTGGCGTTTTCCGCCACGCTCGCCGCCGCCGTCGCGCCGCCACCGTTGCTGGTGATCACCGGGGCTTCGTTGACATTGGTCACCGTCACCGCGATGGTCTGGGTGTCGGTGGTGGCGCCGTCGCTTGCCTGGACCGTCAGGTCATAAACGTTGTTGGCGCCCACGTCTGTCGGCGCCTCGAAGTTCGGCGCCGCCACGAAGGTCAGCGCACCCGTGGTCGCGTTGATCGCGAACTTGGCACCATCGCCACCTGCAACAATTGAGTAGGTGATCGGGTTCTCCGAGACCGCCGTCACCGTGGTCACCGCCGTGGTGTTCTCCGCTACGCTTATCGGAGTCGCCGCCGCGCCACCACCATTGCTGGTGATCGCCAAGGCTCCAACATCGGTCACCGTCACCGCGATTGCCTGGGTGTCGGTCGTGGCGCCGTCGCTTACCTGCACCGTCACGTCGTAGATGTTGTTGGCGCCCACGTCCGTCGGCGCCTCAAAGTCCGGCGCCGCCACGAAGGTCAGCACGCCGCTGGTCGCATTGATCGCGAACTTGGCTGCGTCCGCGCCGCCGCTGATGCTGTAAGTCAGTGTTGTGCCCGCATCGGCGTCGGTCGCAGTCACCGTGGTCACCGCCGTGGTGTTCTCCGCCACACTCGCCGCAGCCGTCGCACCGCCACCATTGCTGGTGATCACCGGCGTATTATCGTTGACGTTGGTCACCGTTACCGCGATCGCCTGGGTGTCGGTCGTGGCGCCGTCGCTCACCTGCACCGTCACGTCATAGACGTTGTTGGCGCCCACGTCCGTCGGCGCCTCGAAGTTCGGCGCCGCCACGAAGGTCAGCGCGCCGGTGGTCGCATTGATCGCGAACTTGGCTGCGTCCGCGCCGCCGCTGATGCTGTAAGTCAGTGTTGTG
>JAUXMZ010000053.1 GCA_030683105.1 Burkholderiales bacterium
TCGCACTGTCGTTTATCAGCCCCGTCAGGGTCGGCGTGATCGTACCCACCAACGGATCATCCGCACCGTAGGTTTTCGTCTGGTTCGGAATCGCCGCCGTCAGCAACGCCTGGTTGATCGTCAGCGTTTGACCACCGGAGAATGTGATGCCATAGCCAACATCCGACGCAACCGTACCTTGCGTGATTGATTTGATCCCTACCGATTCCCCGGCAGTTCGCGCATAAGACCCGGTCAGACCATCTGTATCGCCGTTGACATACCCCGTTACAGACGCATAGCTCTGTGCCGGATCGTTCGCGCCATAAACCTTGCTATCGTTGTTCGCGGTGACGGTAAGCGTGGGTTGCTCGCGGTAGATCGCATATGTTCCAGTGCTACCCAAAGCAAGGCTGTAGCCTTGCCAAGTCGGTGAGCTGTTGTAGCGGGAGTTACCGCCGCCTACCAGCGTACCTACACCGGTGCTGGTCAATACTCCGCCGGTGAAAAGCGTTGCACGTCCGGGAGTTGTAATTGAACCGCCGTTGATGATGACATCGCCGCCTGCTGGGTTACCTGCAGCCATGCCATCGCCGGCTTTGAGGACCACCGCCGAGGTGCCGGATTCCGTATTTGTGAGGGAGCCACTGATCGTGATATCTCCGGCAGCCGTTGCTAAAATCGTACCTGCGCCGGTGCTGATGCCGCCAAGGGTGGCCGTGGTCCCGGCACTTATCGTCACGTTACCGCCATTGCCGGTAATGGCTATCGGCGTCACTGGTAAGCCGACACTGGTCCCGGCTTGTATCAGAACCGGTGAGGTGTCCACGAGCGTCAGCGCGCCAGTACCCGCGATACTGCCGGCATTGGCGTTCAGCGTGAGCAGTCCGAAATTCCTGTAGGACCAAGCTGCGTCCCACGAAATATCTGTGGCGGAGTTTAAAGTCAGCGTATTGGCATTCGACGCGGCATTGCCGCCTGCTACATCCGTCGCACCGGTCGTCGGGCCAAATGTAACTGTGCTGTTAACGTTCGAAATAAATATGCCGCCACTCGAGGTCTGAACCGTGACATTACCAAGCGCCAACTGCTGATTAATCGTGTGGTCGGGCAAGGTCCCAACAGTGGCAGAAGGGGCAAAGTCAACGTAGGGGCCGGTCCCCGTAGGCGTTGTACAGTCACCACCACCAAGGCATGTCATTGCAAGGGTCGCACCGCCGGCAGCATTGATGATATGGATTTCATCTGGGTCGAGGAGCAAGGTCCCGTCTTGGCCCATCGGCGCACGGGTATCAGCCATGCCGCGGAAATCCAGGTAGCGCTTCCCAGAAACCTCTACAAAGCCGCCGTCACCGGAGTTCGCGCCACCGCGCGCGCTGATGTTGCCGCCGAATCTGGTGACGTCATCCGCCCACACAACGATCTTGCCACCATCGCCGTTAGTGATGGCGTCGGCCTTAATGCTCGCGTCAGGACTAACATAGGTCGCCGACGCGTTCTGCACTGACAGGTTCTTGCCCTGATAGTCGCCGCCGACCAGCACCGTCCCGCCGCCGGCGTCGCCGGACACATTTATGCTGGCGTGATCGAACAGGCCGACCTTCTCGCCAAGCACCTGCACCGTGCCGCCGGTCTGTCCCGCGCCCGTACCTTTAGCTTCGATCGTGCCCGACACCAGCGTGGTGCCGGTTTCGGACTGCACCGTGATCTCGCCGCCCTGCTCGCCGCTGGCGCTCAAGCGACTGCCGGCTTCCAGGGTCGCGTCCTGCTTTGCACGCAGGACGATTTTGCCGCTTACGTCGCGCACCACCTGGTTGGCATCGATGATGCCCGCGTTACGCAGCGCCGCGCCGTATATGCCGACTTGCCCGCTTTGCGCAAGGATCTCGCCTAAGTTGACGGCGGCGTTATCGCTTGCCGTGAGTTCGACCCTCACCCCCGGCGTGCTGGTGTCGAAGATCTTCACCGACTGGCCGGCGGCGAGGATCACGTCGCCCTGCGGGCTGTTGATGATGCCACTGTTGGTGACGTTGGATCCGACCAGATAGACGCTGCCACCCGAAGGCGTGGTGATACTGCCCTGGTTTTCCACCTTGCCGGCCAGCGGATTGGGCGTGAAGTTGAGCCGGCCCGCAAGAAAGTCCTGGTTGCTCAGATTGAGCGTTGAGGCCACCAGTCCGGCCACGTCGATGCGCGCGCCCTGCCCGAACAAAATGCCGCTTGGATTGATCAGGAAAACCCGGCCGTTCGAAGTGAGCGTCCCGAGAATGCTTGACGGATCGGGGCCGATAACGCGATTGAGGACGCTCGAGGCGGTGCTTTGCTGGAGGAAGCGCGTGGTTTCGCCCGCACCGATCGAGAACCCCTGCCAGTTGATAATGGCCCCGGGGCTGTTGGTGATGCTGAGCGTACTACCCTGAGTGGAAAAGCCGGCCTGACCCGCAACCACGGTGGGATTCGTGCCATTCGCCTGGGCTTGGCCTGCGGCAAAGACACACGCAATCGCTGCGGCAACAGCTGTCAGTTTAGGAGTCATGGGTTTCTTCTTTAAGACCTGATCTCAAACATTGGATGACGGATACAGCCTCCGATCCGAAGGGCATACGCTCTCGCGATCCCAGTTCATTGCGCGCTCCTTACCTTATTTATGCGAAGGCCATGCCCGAGGTGTCAGGTGAGCTGTGCCGGCGTCACTTCACCCGCATGTCGTTCCTGACGGATGTCACGCCCTTGACGCCGCGCGCCAGTTCGACCGCCTTGTTGATATCGGCACGGGAACTGACAAAGCCGCTCAACTGAACCGTGCCCTTGAAGGTCTCGACATTGATTTCGGCCGATTTCAGCGACGACTCATCGAAAATCGCCGCTTTTACCTTGGTGGTAATGACGGTATCGTCGAAATACTCCCCGGTCCCTTCTTTCGTGGGCGACCCTGCGCATCCGAGCAAGGAAGCCAGCAGAACGGCGAAAATAAAAGTACTGAATCTATTGGCGAGTCTCATGGTAATACTCCTTATAAAACAACAGTTATGATTGTTCCGCGACAAGAAAAAGCTCCGGAAATCGCTTTGCAATCCGCATCGCTACCGGCCGGCGACAGGAATCTGCCGCGCCCTGCCCATATCGATGTTTTTGGTATTAGATACCACCTGCCCGGCGCATTCCGTACGCTAGCGAACATAAATGGTTGACCCAAATCAATAGCCGTATTGAATGAGGTGGTATATGTAACGAAGGCGTGAATTCGTAGCCTGTTTCTTAATCTTGTGGAGCCTCCAATGTTAAGACAACACTCGTTTCGGGATTACCCGGAAGCGCGCTTCGCCTTCATGCAGAGCAGGCGTGCCGCATCCTCACAGCACACGCCCAGGCAAAACCATATTCTTGCAGCGCTGCCCCTGGCGGATTATGAGCGCCTGCTGCCCGCGCTGGAGCCCATTCCTTTACCGCTGGGTTGGACCGTTTATGGTGCCGGCACGCTGGAAAAGCATCTGTATTTTCTCACCGAGGGCCTCGTTTCCCGGCTCTACGAGACGGAGAGCGGGGCGACGGCAGAATTTGCGGCCGCGGGCAGCGAAGGCGCGATCGGCATCGCGTCGTTCCTGGGAGGCGAAAGCACGCCTAACAGTGCGATGGTGGTGAGCGCCGGCTACGCTTATCGGCTCGCAGCGAACCTGGTGAAAAAAGAATTCGATCACGACCGTGAACTATCGCATCTACTGCTGCACTACGTTCAGGCGCTGATCTCGCAAACTGCGCAGATCGCGGCGTGTAACCGGCACCATACGCTGGATCAGCAACTATGCCGCTGGCTCTTGTCCAGCCTGGACCGGTTGCCCTCGACCGAATTGACGATTACGCATGAACTGATCGCCGAGATGCTGGGCGTGCGCCGCGAAGGCGTCACGGAGGCCATTGGAAGGCTGCAACAGGCAAGACTGATCCATCACAACCGCGGACACATTACCGTATTGGATCGCCTTCGGCTGGAAGCGCGGGCCTGCGGGTGCTACGCAGCCATCAAACGGGAATATGACCGCTTGCTCCCTGAATATCGGCAAGCCGAAGTCGCGCGTTAGGGCAACTCCCGGCGCACTCACGCCAGCCGCTCCTGTTTATCTCAGGCGTATATCGCCGAACAGCCCCAGCAATCCGACGACGATCAGATAGCCCGCCACGATATAATTCAGCAGCCGGGGCACGATCAGAATCAACACACCGGCGAGCAGCGATACCAAAGGCGCCATACTCAAGGTGATATTCATATCAGTATTCTCCGTTAGCAGAAAGTAAAGCGTTTCATAACATATTCCCTTTGCCGTGGCATGTTCCGTGCGCCAGCGCACAGAACATGAATGCTCAACGTGTGAGCATTCGGCAGTCAACGGAAAATGGGATGGATCATGGAACGTGCCAACTTGGTTCGAAGTCTAGTGCTGTCAGCGATGCTTGCCGCCGGTGCTGCGGCAGCGCCGGCTTTCGCTCAAATCAGCTTCAACATCATCATCGCACCGCCCGCGCCGCAATATGAAACCGTGCCAGTCATGGCGCCGGCTATCGCTGGGAGCCTGATCGCTGGGAGCAGCGGGGAAACGCCTATTACCGGCATCCAGGCTACTGGAAACACGAGTCGGGCTATAAGGCCGTCAAAGTGAAAAAAGAAAAGAAGCTCAAGCACCGCGACAACGACGGCGACAATAACGAGCATGGGCGCGGCAATTCCGGCAATCGCGGTAAAGGCGACAAGCGCGACCGTTAATGGCCTGCTCCGCTCCTGGATGGCGCGCCTGCGTTCCTGTATGCGTTCCTGTATGCGTTCATTCTGCACCGCCTATGTACGCCAGCGCACAGCACATTGCGCGTGAATGCCGATAATCGAAGCTACGATACACAACGGCCGGCGGGGGCCGCAGCTTTCCCCGTCGAACAGCAAGGGTGAACGAGGGTGTCTACTATGCGCAAAATACTAGTCATAAGTTTCGCAGCGTTCGCCAGTTTTGCCGCGTGTGCAAGTCCGGCGGTCGCAGGAGTATTTTCATCGACGGGCCCGGTCATCGCAATTCTCGCGGGCAACCTGTTCACAGGCGAAGCCGAAGGTAATCTCGACGGCGCCGGAACGATCAGCATCCGGTCACGTCCCAAACCCGATGTGACGTGTTATGGGCGTTTTACTTCCAGCGCAGAACTTGGCGGCGCGGGAAATTTGCAATGTAGTGATGGGGCAACTGCGACGATCAAGTTTCAGCGCTTGAGCCTCAGGCGCGGACACGGCACAGGCAGCTACAGCCGGGGCCCGATGAGCTTCACCTACGGGCTTACCGCAATTGAATCCGAACCTTACCTGAAGCTGCCTGTGGACAAATCACTCAGGCTGGTCGGACAGGATCTGATGCTAGTGGACATCAGGCAACCAGAGGCGCCGATCATCCCGGCGAAGGTTTCCATTGCGCCTGCGCTGGAGATCGCACCGGACGTGCTGCTGAGTGCCGCCACTTTGGTGGTGACCGCCCGGCTCAAAGAGGACCTGAACCTCCAGATCAATAGCCCGGAGAAGATCGCTGAACTGGTTGAATCGACGATACTGCCGCTGTTCAATTTTCGCCACATGACCCAGCTCGCCGTGGCGCGCAACTGGCGCCTCGCCTCGCCCGAACAACAGGATGCGATCGTCTCCGAGTTCAGGACGCTGCTGGTGCGCACCTACTCGACGGCGCTGGCGAATTACCGCGACCAGGCGATCGAGTACAGGCCGCTGCGGATGGCGCCTGGCGATACCGGGGTCACGGTCAAGTCCACCGTGAAGCAACCGGGAGCCGTGCGGATGAGCATCGACTACGACATGGAAAAGACGGCCGCTGGATGGAAGGTCTACGACATCAAGATCGGTGGCATCAGCCTGATTACGACCTATCGGTCGACTTTTGCCCGGACTGTCAGCGATAGCGGCGTGGACGGATTGATACTATCCCTTTCTGCCAAGAACCGGGAGCCCAACTCCGGGCTCAGGTCTGAAAAGAGCAACGCACGGTCTTCTCTTTTTCTGTACGCGGTGATACCGACCATTTCACGGGGCATTACACAGTGAGCGCGTTTGCGTGCCGGGCAGTTGCAGGAACGCCCCCCTCGGGAACGTTTTTATCTAAGATCGAAAATTATAACCATTTGTATTTAAATTTATTTCATCGTGACCAGCGCATACAGCTGCCGTGGTGCAGCCGCCCTGAGGCGCTCACCCTGACGCGGCGTAAGGCATACAATCACACGAATGCGCCCACATATGTACGGTGCCGCACAGAATCGATTCGAGACTGCACTTAAATTAGCCGGATTAAAACCCCTATCTTGCAACGAAAGCGGAAGAACAAGTCATGTCGAAAACAAAAGTATTCACTGTTGCCTTGCTGGCAATGAGTCAAAGCGCTTTTGCCGCCGAGGTGCCTGGCGCCGGCGGCCAGATCCAGCAGATTCCGCCCCCACCGGTCCTGGAAAAAGCCGTTCCTGAAATCCGGATCGAACCGGCCAAGCCGCTGGTCGCCCCGGTTTCGGATCAGGTCAAAATCCTGGTCAAATCGCTGCGCGTGACCGGACAGACGGTCTACTCCGAAGCCGAACTGATCACGATCACGGGGTTCAGTCCCGGCAGCGAGCTGACGCTTTCCGAGTTGCGCGCGATGGCTGCAAAGATTGCGGGCTATTACCGCCGCAATGGGTATTTTGTCGCGCAAGCCTATCTGCCCGCCCAGGACATCAAGGACGGGGTCGTAACCATGACGGTGCTCGAGGGACGCTACGGCAGCGTCACTTTGCGCAATCAGTCAAAACTCTCGGATGCACAGGCAAACGGACTGCTCGACGGACTCAACGCCGGCGACCCGATCACGATTGCCCCGCTGGAAAACCGCCTGCTGCTGCTCTCGGACACACCCGGCGTAAATGTGAGATCCACGCTGGCGCCCGGCGTCGAAGTCGGCACATCCGACCTGATCGTCGACGTCACACCGGGGCGGCTCATATCGGGGAACGTCGAGGCCGACAACGCAGGCAACTACTATACCGGCGAGTACCGCGTGGGGGCGACGGTGAACCTCAATAATCCGACCGGGCGCGGGGATGTGGCGAGCCTCCGGGTGCTGACTTCGGGCGAAGGGCTGAAGTACGGGCGTGCGTCTTACCAAATGCCGTTCGGCAAGGCAACGGTGGGCGTCGCTTATACCGCCCTGGAATACCGCCTGGGCAAGGAGTTCGCACCGCTAAACGCCCACGGCACAGTCGAGATCGCGAGCGTTTACGGCAGCTATCCTCTGATCCGCTCGCGCAATACCAGCCTTTACGTGCTGGGGGGCTTTGACGACAAGACCTTCCAGGACAAGGTGGACCTGACCTCGTCGGTCACCGACAAGAAAGCTCAAGTCTGGTGGGCGGGCCTTCACGGCAACCACCTCGACAGTTTTGGCGGCGGCGGATCGAGCAGCTATTCGCTCACCCAGAGTTTTGGCAATCTCGACATCGAGACGCCGGCGGCGCTGGCCGCGGATGCAGCGACGGCTCGTAGCAACGGGGATTTCAGAAAACTGGCGTTCAATGTCGCGCGGCTACAACGCGTCACCGACAGAATCTCGCTTTACGGCGCGGTCAACGGCCAGTTCGCCTCGAAGAACCTGGACATCTCTGAAAAAATGGGACTGGGCGGTCCATACGCGGTGCGGGCCTATCCGGTAGGTGAATCCTATGCGGACGAAGGCTATGTGGCGACCCTGGAAGCTCGACTGCTGTTACCGAAGTTCTCCGACAGCATGCCGGGTCAGATGCATCTGGTGGGTTTCGCCGATACCGGCACGGTGACCTTTCACAAAAATCCCTGGACTGCCGAACAGAACCGCAGAACGCTGAGTGGCGCAGGAATCGGGCTCACCTGGGCGGATTACAACAATTTCCTGGTGAAAGCGTATTGGGCGCACAAGCTCGGCAATGAGACGGCGACCTCGGCTCCTGACAAGAGCAACCGGTTCTGGATCCAGCTTGTGAAATACTTTTAACAGGGTATGCGCAACAACTCTTTCCTGGACACCCCCTTCAAGCATAACGGAATCACACCATGAACCAAATCTATCGATCAATCTGGAACGAGAAGACAGGCACTTTCGTTGCCGTCTCCGAACACGCCAAAAGCGGCGGCAAGAAATCCCCGCCGGGCACGAGCGCAGCGCCAAGGGGCGCGCGCTTTGCCCTGAAAGGGCTTGCGGTCTGCCTGATGCTCGCGTTCGGATCAAACGGATTCGCCTCGCCCACGGGCGGCGTAGTGTCTGCGGGCAGCGCGAACATTGCGGCCGGCGCTGGCACGACGACCATCAACCAGACCAGCCAGAATGTGGCGATCAACTGGCAGAGCTTCAGTATCGGACAGGGAGAAGCGGTCCAGTTTGTGCAGCCCAACAGCAGTTCGGTGGCTCTGAACCGGGTGCTGGGCTCGGATCCGTCGAGCATCCTGGGCAGTCTGTCGGCCAATGGCAAAGTGTTCCTGGTGAATCCGAGCGGCGTCTTGTTCGGTCAGGGAGCGCAAGTGAACGTGGGCGGGCTGGTCGCATCCACCTTGAACATTACCGACAGCGACTTCATGGCGGGCAAATACGTTTTTGCCGGCAGCAGCAGCAACGCCGTCATCAACCGGGGAACGATCAACGCCGACGGCGGCTATGTCGCCCTGCTGGGCGCGAACGTCAGCAATGAAGGCTTGATCACGGCCAGGCTGGGCACGGTGGCGCTTGCCGCGGGCAATGCCATGACGCTCGACGTCGCGGGAGACGGCCTGCTCAATGTCACGGTGAACTCGGGCGCGGTGAACGCGCTGGCACAAAACGGCGGCCTGATCCAGGCAGACGGCGGACAGGTGTTGCTCACCGCGCTATCGGCGGGAAACCTGTTGCAAAGCGCAGTCAACAACACCGGCGTGATCCAGGCGCAAACGATCGAGAACCGCAACGGCACGATCCGACTCCTGGGCGACATGCAAAGCGGCACCGTGAACATCAGCGGTGCGCTGGATGTTTCCGGCAGGGGTCCGGGGCAGACCGGCGGCAGCGTCACGGCCACCGCCCAGCACGTCGGCCTGTTCGGCGCGCACATCAATGCCTCCGGCGATGCCGGCGGCGGAACAGTACTCGTCGGCGGCGGCTACCAGGGCAACGATCCGACCGTACAGAACGCGTCCGCGACTTACATGAGCACGGATTCCACCATCAGCGCCGACGCCATCACCAACGGCAACGGCGGCACGGTAGTGCTGTGGGCAAACGATTCGACGCGCGCCCGAGGCACTATTACGGCGCGCGGCGGCGCTCAGGGCGGCGACGGCGGCCTGATCGAAACCTCCGCCCACTGGCTGGACGTGGTCGGCATCAAGGTCAATACTGGCGCGCCGAATGGCAGAAACGGCATGTGGCTGCTCGACCCGGCCGACGTGACGATCGCGGCCGTGACGGCCAACGAAGACAGCGCCGGCGGCGTCTTTACACCATCCACCGGCGTGGCGGCGGCCAGCGTGTCGGTTGCCGACATCATTCTCGGTCTTACCAGCGGCGACGTCACTATCAATACGGTAAATAACGGCATAAGCGGCGGCGGGGCCGGCAATATCACCGTGCTCAACCCGATTACCTGGGGAACGGTGAACACCCTGACGTTGAACGCCGTTGCCAGCATAAACATAAATGCGGCCATCAGTCCCACCGAGGGCAACCTGACGCTGAGAGCCGGTCAGGACGTGAACGTGAATTCAGCCATTACACTCGTTCGCGGAAACCTGGTGGTGTGCTGCGGACAGAATGTCAACGTGAATGCAGCCATCTCAGCGACCAATGGCAGCATTTTGTTGAGCGGCGCAGGCACGATCACGGTGGGCGCGGCCGTAACGGCGGTCGATGGCAACATTACGATGTGCGCCGGACGCGATGTGCTCGTGAATGATACGATCACGGTGACCAATGGCAGCGTTACTGCCGGAGAAAGCCTCGGTCTGCTGCAGGGCCTGGTGCTCAGTGCCGGTAACGCGGCAACGGGACCGGGAGCCGCGGGAGGTGGCGGCTCAGTAATATTTGCTGCCGGCTTTCCCGCTACCGTCACGGCAGCTCCCACCAACATTACTTACAACGCGGTTTCGTATTCAGCCCCCCTGATTAATTACGTGCCCAACATCATCGGCACCGCGCCGATCGTGCGCACGATGGTGTTCCCCGGAGGGGCGGACAAGGTCGCCGACGGCACAACCACGGCAACATTCACTTCGTTTCAACCAGACATTAACGGTTTGGTTCCTGGCGGCATCACGCTGGCGGGTGCGGGTACTGCCAATTACAATGACGCGCTGCCAGGATTGAACAAACCCATCACCTTCAGCGGCTTTATTCTTGCCGGTCCAAACGCCGGGCTCTTTGCGCTCCCGAATACCGTGATACCGCTCCCCCTTGCCGATCCGGCCACGGCGGGTTGCTGTGGAGGCGGTTCCGGGACAACGACCGGGAACATTACCCCTGTGCCTCCCCCGCCCCCGCCCCCGCGCCCGCCGCCTCCGCCAGCCGAGCCCGCGGTTGCGCATGCTCCCGTGGTGCCTCATCTTGATC
>JAUXMZ010000066.1 GCA_030683105.1 Burkholderiales bacterium
CCCCAAACCATTGTGGATGACTCAAGCTGGGAGCCGGATGGTGTAACTCTCCAAGTCCGGTTCTGCGAGGGCGGCGAGGTTCCGGCTATCCGGGATGCTCGCTGCTACTCTCCCAATCGCACATTTTTTCCAGTTCCCGAAATGCGGGCTGTCGCATGGCAAGGCCTGAACCCATTGATGTGGCCCCAATGATGCTCTAACCTTGCAATCCAGCGGGACTGCGCAAAAGCGTGCAACCCCTTACTTTTACGTTGGGCCCGCAACCCCGTTGTTTTTAACTAACCTGAAGGGAGAAACCGATGCACAAGCTGTTTTCCATGCTTTTTCTCATAGCTCTGTCCGCGTCTGCTGTGGCGGGCACACCGCTTGGCGGCGAACGGATAAAACAGCTCATTTCAGGCAATACGGTGGCTCTCCACTCCATTGCCAGGGGCATAAACTTCAAGATCTATTATGCCGCCGATGGAACAGCCATTAGCCACAATGAAAGCGACGGCAAGAAATACAAAGGTATCTGGCGCCTCACCGATTCGGGAGAGTGGTGCAACCATTGGCCTCCTGCAGAAGATCGCTGCGGACAGGTTATTGACAATGGCGACGGCACTTACAATCGTATGGAAGGGGGGAAGCTGCGCTCGGTCTGGAAAAAGATTTATCCAGGCAACACCATCGAACCGTAAGGGTCGGACTCGAAAATTGTAAGGGTCAGACACGCAAGCCCGTATGCAGCCTGCGGTCTTGGGAGTCTGACCCCGAGGTCTCGAGGTCTATAATCACGAACCACGAACCACCAATCACCTTCTCATGAAAAATAACGAAAACAACAAACCTTTCCGCGTCGAAGAAGCGACCATCGCCGAGCTGCACCAGGCGATCCGTGACGGGCACACGACCTGCGTCGAGGTCGTCCAGCAGTACATCGCGCGTGCGCGCGCCTACAACGGGCCGTCGAGTCTGTTGGTGACCGAAAGCGGCGCGGCGGTGCCTGAAGCCACAGGCACGGTGCGCGCTCAGTCGCCGCTCAAGTTCCCGAAAGAGACGGTCAAGGCCTCGAAACTGCTGCCCGATCTCGACCGATACCAGGGGCCGCCGCTCGAATTCGGGCGCATGGCACCCACCGCGTCGGACCCGTCGGTGCAGCAGCAGTACGGGATGATCGTCGGCAAGCCGGATGCCGGCCAGCTCAACGCGCTGGCAACGCTGAACATCCGCGGCGAGCGTTCCGTGACCTGCCGCGGCGACTACGACCGCCATCCGTCCGAAGGCCCGCTGCCCGAGGGCGCACCCGCGGTCTGCGAACTCTTTCGCCGCCAGCCCGATGCGCTCGAGCAGGCCGCAGAACTCGACGCCCAGTACGGACGCAATCCCGATCTGGAAAAGATGCCGCTCTACGGCGTGGTGTTTTCGTTCAAGGATGCCTTCGATACCAGGGACATGCGCTCGACCGGCGGCGCCGATGCGCGCTACGACATCGATTTCCCGGCGCGCGACCACATTCTGGTCGATCAACTGCGCAAGAAAGGCGCGATCATTTACGCCAAGGCGCTGATGACCGAATACAACGGGCGCGCCGGCGATCCGGGCGGGCGCAATCATCCCGCCAAGGTGCTGCCGTCGGTGCTCGGTTACCAGCGCAGCAGCTGGGGCGGCAATCCGTCGAATCCGTACGACACCACGCGCGCGGCCTCGCTCGGCTCCAGTTCCGGCTCGGGCGTGTCGGTCAGCGCCAACTTGGTGATGGCGAGCCTGGGTGAAGAGACGCGCGCCTCGACCCGCGGCCCCGCCAATCACAACGCAGTGGCGCTGATCCTGCCGCACAAGGCGATGCTCGGCTTCGACGGCGGCGCGATCGGCGCCGACATTTACTGCGACCGCACCGGCGTCCTGTGCCGCACGATCGCCGATTGCGCGAAAGTGCTCGACGCGCTGAAAGACCCGGAACATGGCTATTACGATCCGCGCGATCCCTATACCACGGTGCCGCGCTCATCGGTGTTGTCATCGGGCTACCTCGCACACGCCAAAGCGCCTGGCGGCCCCGGCGCGCTGAAAGGCGTGCGCATCGGCATCGTGCGCGAATCGATGCTGAATCCGGGCAGCAAGGCCGTCGAACCGATCACCACTGCCGCGGCGAAAGAAATCAAGTACGCTCTGGGCACGCATCTTGACGCAACGCTCGTCGAATCGTCTGATCCGCTATGGACGCCCGACCGTGAGATCGAGCAGATGACGATCGACTTTCGCAAGGCGCTCGCGCGCCTCACGCCGGTGTTCATGCCCGACCTGCTGTTTCGCCTGAATGCGCAGGGTGAGCCGGTGTTTCCGGATTTTGCCGCGGCGATCGTGCCGACCGAGTTTGCGCCGGGCAAGGTGTTCGGCAGCGGCAAGCTGCAGCCGATCGACTATATGGTCGAGCTCGCCGACCTGCGCATCGCGCCGCCGGCGAACCTCGACGTGTCGACCGTGCAGGACCAGATCCTCGCCAATACGTTCCGCTTTCACATCCGGCAATATCTGTCGCGCCGCGCGGAGGACTGGCAGGCGCGCGGCTTTGCCGAAACGCTGGTCGACTGGCCGGCGCTCAACGCGCGCTCCAAGTTCTGGGGCGACGATCAGCGTTCGGCGTTCAAGAACTGGGAGGAAACGAACGATCCGCGCAATCCGCTGGGCGGGCGCCAGGGTGTCGACGAGCGCATCATGCTGCGCGAACTGCTGCGCCGCGTGGACATGATGGTGATCCTCGAAAACCGGCTCGATGCACTGGTGCGGCTGCACACGCCGTTGCCGCCCGCGAAAATCGGCGGCGCGGACGAGCCGGGGCTGATCGCGCGCCTGCGCAACGAATCGCAATACGGGCCGAACGCGGGGCTGACCGAGGTGCTGGTCCCGGCCGGTTACGTGACGACTGCCTACGATGCGGTATTCGCGCTGAGCCCGGATCGCAAGAAATACATCGCTGTGGCTAGCGACAAGCCGACCGCGCTGGCCGCGCCGGGACTGCCGTTCTCGCTGGTGTTCCGTGCCGAGCCGGGCAGGGAAGATATCGTGCTCAGGATCGCGTCCGCGTACGAGGCGGCGTCGAAGCGGCGCGTGCCGCCGCCGGGGTTTGGGCCGTTGGTTTAGAAACTGTTGCATATGGTTAGCAAAAAAAGCATTAACGCGAAGGGCGCAAAGGTTCGCAAAGGAAGAGAAGGAATCAAACATAATCCGATCCCGGAGTGCAAAGTTCGCTGTCAGGATTTGTGGGGTTTGGCTACGACAACTGGGGCTTGCTGGATTATGCTGTTATAAATATGATTAATAACAATAAGTTATAAAATTCTCCGCATTCTATTCTGAGTGCAAAAAATGACAAGAGTCCGTAATGCATTTATTTCTTTTGAGGTTGACGCTGTCATCCAGTCATGCAGACTATGTTTAATCTCATCGGGTCTGATTCCCCGCCGCTTGCGGCGGGTTGCACCAAGCTCCCGGAGAACAACGCGACCGGAAGAAGACAGATGAAGACCCTGAAGATTCGTTGGCAACGCCTCTTGGACGAACGCGGGCAGACCTGTGACCGCTGTGGCACCACCGGAGCAGCGGTGGGGGAAGCAGTCGCGAAAATCAAGCGTTCCCTCGGAGAACTGGGTATAGACGTTGTTCTGGAGAAAGGGGTTCTCAATCCATCCACATTTCTCAAGGACCCGCGCGAGTCAAATCGCATCTGGATTGCCGGAGAGCCGCTGGAAAAGTGGCTCTCGGCTACGAGCGGCCAGAGCAAGTGTTGTTCCGCTTGCGGAGATTCGGACTGCCGAACTATAACGGTTGATGGCAAGACCTATGAAGCCATTCCTGCCGAACTGATCATCAGGGCGGGGCTCCTTGCGGGTGCCCAGTTGCTTCTAGCCGAGTCCGGTACCGCATGCTGTCAACCCGCGGAATCACCACAAGGGAGTCCCGGGTGCTGTCCATCATCTTCGCAGCGCCAGAAATGAAAGAGACTACCTAACAAGCCGGATGCACGCGACGGCTCATAGCTGCGCGTGATCCGGTAAAGCAATCTGGGGACCTGCCGGAGAACAACACCATGCTGATTGTCGATTCACAAGTACATATCTGGGGCGCCAACACAACGGCGCGGCCCTGGCCCGGGCGCGCGCATGCGCAGCGCGACATTCCGCTCGGGCACGAAGAATTGCTGCGCGAGATGGATGCCGCCGGCGTTGATCGCGCGGTGATCGTGCCGCCATCATGGGAAGGCGATCGCAATGACCTGGCCATCGCTGCCGTGCAGGCGCATCCCGACCGCTTCGCCATCATGGGCCGCTTCAATCCCGAAGCACCGGATGCGCGCACCGCGATCAAGAGCTGGCTGCAACAGCCCGGCATGCTCGGCATGCGGTTTTCGTTCCACATCCCGGTGCTGCAGCAGCCGCTGATCGACGGCAAGTTCGACTGGGTGTGGAGCGAAGCGGAAAAACTGGGCATCCGCCTGATGATCCTCGTGCCGCAGCACATGGTGCAGACCATCGACGTCATTGCCGCACGGCATCCGGGGCTCAGGATCGTCATGGACCACATGGCGCTTTCCAGCGGCAAGGCGGAGGAGGAGACCTTCCGCGATTTCGACAAGCTGCTGACTATCGCCAGGCGTCCCAACGTCGCGGTAAAGGCCAGCGCGCTGCCCTGTTATCTCAAGGAGCCTTATCCGTTCCCGAAACTTCAAACCTACGCGCAGCGAGCCTACGAGGCCTTCGGTCCTCAACGCCTGTTCTGGGGTAGCGACCTGTCGCGCTCCCCGGTATCCTATCGCCAGCACGTCGACATGTGGCTCAGGGACGCGCCTTGGGTTAAAGAAGCCGACAAGGAATGGATACTGGGGCGCGGGATTTGCGAGTGGCTGGAGTGGAAGATGCCGTAAAGACCGGCACAACCGTGCTGGAACGCCCGGACAATCCCGTGTTAACCTGCTATCCCCTGATCGACGGAGATTTTCGATGCGTTTGACTGCAAGACCCCGCGCCCTGCTGGCCGCCGCCGGACTGATGCTTGCTTTCGGTTTAACGCCGCCCGCAGCGGCGGACACACTTACCCCGTTGTCACCGGCAGTGCCCATGCCCGCCTTCAAGATCCCCGGCATCAGCGGCACCAGCGGCAGCGACGCCGACCTGCGCAACAAGGTCACCATCATCCGCTTCTGGGCCTCGTGGTGAAGTAGCTGCGTCCGCGAAATGCCTTCCGTGCAGAAGGCACATAACGAGCTGAAAAAAGACGGCGTTCACGTCATCACGATTTCCATCGATGGCACGGGGGAGGCCGCCGTCAAACCGATTTTCGCCAAGGGTGGCTACACGCTGCCCGCGCTGCTCGACCAGAGCATGGAGGTATCACGCGGTTTCGGCGTGCGCGGCGTGCCCACCACGGTCGTCGTCGACGGCAAAGGCATGATCACATCGCGCACCCTCGGCCATCTCGATTTCGACGGCCCGGTGCTGCGCAATTACGCGCGCAGTCTTGTAAAAAAATAGTTCATCACAGCCAAAGGGGGTGTCTATGTACAGAATGTCGCTGCTCAAACGCTGGATCGCATTCGGACTGCTGGGCGGGGCCGCGCTGCTGGCCTCCGCCGCGCACGCGCAAAGCCTGAAGGCCGGCGACAAGGCGCCCGCGTTTTCGATTCCGTCCACCACCGGCAAGCCGGTGGCGCTCGCCGATTACCTGGGCAAGTCGCATGTGGTGCTGTTCTTCTACATCGCCGCGTTCACCGACACGTGAACGACCGAAGTCGTGGCCTTCCAGCTTGATCTTCCCAAGTTCGAGGCCGCAAACGCCCAGGTCCTGGGCGTCAGTGTCGATTTCAACGCCGCCAATATCGCGTTCGCCGAACGGCTCGGCCTGAAGTTCCCGCTGTTGAGCGACACGCGCCGCGTGATGTCGCGGGCCTATGGCGTGCTTAATGACGATCCGGCCGCCGCCAACGACGAGAAACGCATCGCCGGCTATCTGCGACCGAAGCGCTCCTGGGTCATCATCGACAAGGCAGGCATCATTCGTTACGTCAACATCGGAGACCCGCGCGGCATCATGCCCAACGACGAACTGCTCGAGGTGCTGGCCAAACTGCGCTAGAGGTTTGTTTTAAATCTGTTCGTCACCCCCCCCCCCCCCGCATCGCCGGGGGTGACGCGCTTCTGTAATGTAAAAATCAGTTGCGCGCGCATCCGCTGCGGCTGGTTTATTTCAAGAGTCCTGAATGCGGACTCCTGTTGTTTCTCTACATTTCCCATAGTGCTGCGCGTCTTGACAAAGATATATCAGCATGGGAAATTGCCTCGGCCTCGACGTGTTTCAACAAACGTCACAGAGCCTTAAACAGGCGCACCGCCGGTGCGCTACCACAGTGTTTCTAGCAGGAGAAAGTTGATGGATACAGCAAAGCCAGCGGTGGGTAACAGCAAGGGATCCAGCGCACCCGCCAAGATGCGGGATGGCGCGGGCGTGATCGTAGATTACCTGATCCGGGAGAAAGTGCCGTATGCCTTCGGGCTGTGCGGGCACGGCAATATTGGATTCCTGGATGCGTTGCATGATCGCTCGAGTGAAATCAAGACCATTTCCGTTCGCCACGAGAGCGTCGCCGGCTTCATGGCCGATGTCTATTACCGCGTCTCGGGCAAGCCGACGGCAACATTCACCTCTTGCGGACCCGGCTCGGCGAATCTGCCGATTTCCCTTGCGAATGCTTTTTTCGATTCGGTGCCGTTTCTTGCGATTACCGGCAACGTACCCACCAGCCAGTTCAACCGTGGTGCTTTCCAGGAAGTCTATCGCCATTACCAGGCTGATTTCCCCTCGACGGTCAAAGCGTACTGCAAACGCGTGTTCCAGCCGACTACAGCCGCGCAATTGCCAATCGCGGTGCGCCAGGCCTGGAAAACGATGGTCACGGGACGGCCTGGTCCCGTGGTGCTCGACGTGCCGTTCGATATATTCAAGGAACCGATTCCCGAGGACACGCCGCGTCCCGAGGACTGGAACGCCAACATTTCCTGCCGCTGCGGCGCCGATCCCGAAGGCGTGTCCAAGGCAGTCGATATGCTGCTATCGGCGCACAGGCCGGTGATCCTGGTGGGCCAGGGCGTGCGCTATGGCGGGGCAACCAAGGAACTGCTGGCGCTGGCGGAGCAACTGCGCATCCCGGTCGCCTGTTCCGCAAGCGGGCTGGGCGCCATCGACTCTACGCACCCGCTGGCGCTGGGGCTGGTGGCGCGCAACGGCACCTATCAGGCCAATCATGCTGCGCGGCAGGCAGATGTGCTGCTCGCGCTTGGTGTGCGGTTCGACGATCGCACGTCGAGTTCGTGGTTGCAGGGCTACTCGTTCACGATTCCGCCGACGAAGCTGATTCACGTAGACATCGATCCTGACGAGATCGCCCGCAACTATCCCGTGGCGCTGGGACTGATGGCCGATGTGCGCACCTTCCTGCGCCAGGTGCTGGCCGAGCTCGAACGGCGCAAGTCGCGCGGTGAAGTGCCGGCCGAGCGGGCAGCGTGGCTCGATGCGATCGACAGTTATCGCAAGGAATGGAATGAATTCATCGCGCCCGGATTCAAGCTCGATACGACGCCGATCAATCCCCAGCGCGCGGCCTACGAGATAGATCGCATCCTCCCCGAAGACGCGATCATGGTGAGCGACATCGGGGTGCACCACAACTGGCTCAACCAGTTCTGCCAGCCCAAACGGCCCGATTCGCTGATCGGCTCGATGGGGTTCGGTCCGATGGGGTTTGGCGTGGCGGGGGCGTTGGGCGCGAAACTCGCCGCACCCGACCGGCCATGTGTTGCGGTCGTCGGTGACGGCGCATTCTGGATGCATGCCAATGTGCTGGCCACCGCCTACGAGTACACCATTCCAGTGGTGTATGTGGTTTGGAACAATTATGCCTATGCGTCGATTCGCGGATTGCAGCGCGGGTATCTCGGCGGGCGCGAGTTGGCGACCGATTTTCGGGATCCGAAGACGAATGCGCCCTATAACCCGGACTTCGCTGCACTGGCCCGCTCGGCGGGCGTCGAAGGCGTGAGCGTAGACCGGGCCGCTGATCTGGCCGAGGCCGTGCGCGCAGGCATCGCCACCGGGCGCCCCTATGTGATCGATGCCAACATCGGTGGCGATCTGAATCCGGGCGGCGCAGGCGTGTGGGAACTGCCCAGCATGGGCCAAAGCAAGCCTGCCATCGGCAAGCGCTACGTGCCGGAGTAATTTACGACAAAGCGCTCGTCACTCCGGCGCATGCCGGAGTCCAGCGTAGCCTGGATCCCGGTTTGCGTCGGGAAGACGATTCGTATCAGAGAAAGGATGACATTATGAAACTGTATTACTCGCCGGCCTCTCCGTTTGCATCCAAGGTGCGTGCAACCGTGATCGAGTGCGGGTTACAGGAGCAGGTAAGCCTGGTGGCCACCAATCCGCACGAGTCGCAGCCCGATTTTGTTGCGATCAACCCGTTCAGCAAGATTCCCGTTCTGGTGCTGGACGATGGCGCCGCACTGTTCGAGAGCTACTTTATCTGCGAATACCTCGACAGTATCGCCGGGGGCGGCGTAGTGCTGCCCAAGCAAGGGCAGGACCGCCGGGCGGTATTGCACAAGCACATGCTGGGAAACGGGGTCATGGAAGCCGCAGTGCTCAGGCGCGTCGAGAGCCTGCGCGGCAAGGATCCCGACCGCGAGAAGAATATTGCGCGTCAAATCACGATCATAGGCCGCGGGCTCGATTGCATCGAGGCGGAGGCGGACAAGCTGGGCCAGGGGCCCGGCCTGGGCAATCTTTGCATCGCGATTGCGTTGAGTTACCTGGATTTCCGGTTTGGCGCGGACCAGTGGCGCAGCGGCCGGCAGCGGCTGGCGAAGTGGCACGAGCAGTACGCAGCGCGGCCTGCGATTGCGGAGACGGCACCGCGCGCGCCTTAAGCTGTCTTGAATCTGCCGCCGACCAGCGTGGCGACAACCACCAGCGCGGTCGAGATCAGGATCATGATCATGCCCAGCGCCGAGAGCCGGCCCCACAGGCCATCCTCGGCGAAACGCAGAATCTGTACCGCAAGCACTTCGGTGCCGGGCCGCGACAGCACGACCGATAGCGTCAGTTCGCGCACGAACATCGACGCCATCAAGATCCAGCCCGATACGATGCCTGGAATCAGCAGCGGCACGATGATGCGGCGCATCGTCGTCATCGGGCTCGCCCCGCACACCAGAGAAGATTCCTCCAGGTGGCTGTGGATTTGGATAAACGCGCTGGACATCGGGCGTATGCCATAAGGCAGGTAGGTAGCGATGTAACCGAGCAGCAGCGCCCAGATGGTTGCGTACAACGGGGTCTGCACGAAAAACCACATGAAACCGACGCCGATGACGATGCCGGGGAACGAAAACGACAGATAGCTCAGGGATTCGAGCACCCCGGAGGCCCTGGTCTTCACCTTGACGATGACATAGGCGACGAAGACCGACAGGATCACGCCGAGCGTGGCCCCGACCACCGCCAGGAACAGGCTGTTCTTCAGCGACAGCAGGGATATCGGATCGTTAAGCACATCGGTCCAGTGTTTCAGGCTCATCATCGAAAACGCGCGGGCACTGGGCACCATCGAATACGGCACAAACGAGGTGTACAGCAGCACCGCCACCGGCAGCACGATCAGGACGAAAGACAGCACGCCCACCACGCCGAACAGAGGCATCCTTGCCTTGCCCAGCTCGACTACCGTCGGACGGAAACCGCGGCTGGAGATGGTCACGTATTTCTCGCTCTCCGCCGTCAGCGTGCGATAGATGACGATCAGCGTCACCGAAGCCGCCAGCACGCTCATCCCCACGGCGGCGGCCTTGCCGTAATCGGTGGCAAACCCTGTCGCGATCATTTCGTAGAGATGCGTAGCCAGCACCTGCACGCGGCCCGGCATGCCGATCACGGACGGTACGGCGAAAGACGCCAGGCTGCGCACGACCCCCAGGATGAAGGCCGCGAGGATCGCCGGCCTCAGCACCGGCAGCGTCACCCGGACCAGCGTGCGCCAGGAGCCCGCGCCGAACACCCGCGACGATTCTTCCAGGGCCACATCGAACGAGGCCATCGCCGGCGCGATGATCAGGTAGGCAATCGGCAGGTCGAGCAGACCCTCCACCAGGATCATGCCCCAGATCGTGTAGATATTGAACGGCGCGTTATCCAGCCCGAAGGTTTCCATCAGTGCGAGGTTGAGCAGCCCGTTCGAGGGATTGAGCAACAACGCCCAGCTCACCGAGAACAACAGATGCGGAATCATCATCGGGATGATCGAGATGATGCCGAACAGGAACTTGAAGGGAATGTCGGTGCGCGTATTCAGGTAGGCGAGGAAAATCGCCAGCACGGTGGACAGCATCGACGAACCCAGAACAAAAATGGTCGTGTTGATCATGACTTTGAAGAATTCCGGGTCGGTATAGGCTTCGACGTACTTGTCGGTCGTGAACACCCCGAACGCGGTCAGCCCTTCGGAAAAACTGCCCAGCACGAGCATCAGCACCGGACACACGGTCAGCGCGCCGACGATCGCGATCAGCAGGTAGGTCAGCCTGGAGCGTGCGTTGGTCATCGCCGGCCGCCGTCAGATGGCAACCAGCAGGCAGTGCGCGGGATCCAGCGTGAAGCTGACGGCATCTCCCTCGTTAAGCTGCGCTTCGGGATCGATCTTGGCGAGCAGCAGCTCATCACCGACGCGGATTTCCGCCTCGTAGGCCTCGCCGACAAACACCAGCGTCTCGATGCGGCCGTTGACCAGGTTGCTGGCGGCCGCTGCCTCGCCTCTGACGATGCGGATGAATTCCGGCCGGATGCACAACGTCGCTTCACTGCCTATGGCGACATCGCGATGCTGGCAGGTGATCGCACCCAGCCCGGAATCGACGATGGTAAAACCGCCTTCCTCGGCGCGAACCGTGGCTTTGACCAGATTGGCGCGGCCGATGAAATCCGCGACGAAGCGATGGTCTGCATCGAAGTAGATTTTCTTCGGCGTGCCGACTTCGATGATCTTCCCGGCGCGCATGACCGCAATGGAGTCCGAGAGTGCCAGGGCCTCGACGCGATCGTGGGTCACGTACACCGCGGTGATCTGCAGCTTGCCGAGAAAAGCCCGCAGTTCCTTGCGCGTCTCTTCGCGCAGCTTCGCGTCGAGGTTGCTCAGCGGTTCGTCGAACAGGATGACCTTGGGCTCGGCCACCAGCGCGCGCGCCAGCGCAACGCGCTGCTGCTGGCCGCCGGAGAGCTTGGTCGCGGGGCGCTTCTCGAAGCCTTCAAGCTGCACGAAATGCAGTGTCTTTTCCACCCTCTGCCGGATGACATCCCTAGGCACGTTGCGCACCTGCAGCGGATAAGCCACGTTGTCGAAGACGTTCATGTGAGGCCAGATGGCGTAAGTCTGGAATACCATGCCCAGGCCCCGTTTTTCCGGCGGCACGGAGATGTTTTTTGCCTTCGACCAGACGACATCCCCGCCGATGCTGATTTCGCCGGTGTCCGGCATCTCCAGGCCGACGATGCAGCGCAGCAGCGTGGTCTTGCCGCAACCGCTGGGCCCGAGCAGCGTGAAAATATGGTTGGCCGGGATGACCAGGTTCACGTCATCCAGGGCCTTGATGGTCTTGCCTTCAGCGTAGTAGTACTTGCTGACGCCCTTTATGCGGATTTCCATGGTTTTTCCCGTGTCGATCTTTTACGCGATGGCAGGCATGGGCCCGGCGGCAGCGCGGCGCGCGCGGGGAAACGGCCATATCAGCCACTTGCATCAATCGCCATGCAGCCGCCCGGCATTGTGGTCCCGGGCGGCTGGCAGTCTGTTGCGTATCGCGGGTATCCGCTATTTCACATCGAAGATTTTCTTGAACTCGGCGCCCCACTTCTGGATCTCGTCGTCCGACAGTTCGCGAATGGCAATGACCTTGGCCTTGCTGATGCCCTCGATCGGCGGATAAATGCCGGGTGCAAGCACGTACTCGCCGACTTCCTTGGCCAGCATTTCCATGGATTTCTTCGACAGCCAGTAGTCGACGAATGCCCGCGCCGCGGCCGGGTGCGGCGCCTTGGAGGTCACGGCTATCGCCCGCGGCGTGCCCAGCATCGGCTGGCTGACCTGGGCCCAGGCGAGCGGAGCCGGCGCCTTGGTGACGATATATTTGGGCATCGAGATGGCGATCAGTTTCTCGCCGCTTTCGACCGGTGCCGGGGTCGGCCCGAAAGACGCCACGAACATCGGCTTGTTGGCGGCCAGTCCGTTCAAGAACTTCATCCACTCGGCCTCGGACTTGAACACATTTTCCTTGAGCCCGATCAGCCAGGAAATGGTCGTGGCATGGTTGGCCGGATTGGCCATGACGATCTGGTTCTTCCACTTGGGCAGCGTCAGATCCTCGTAACGCTTCGGCACATCTTCTTTTTTCACGCGCTCTTTGTTGTAAATCAGAGCCACATACTCGATGCCGAAGAGCTGGATGCGGTCGTCCTTGCGCGTCCACTCCGGATAACCGGCGGCGGCCGGCGAGCGGTACGCAGCCAGCACGCCTTTGTCCTTCAGCAGGTCGAGCACCGGCAGCGGCGCCTGCACGACGTCGGCCAGCAGCTTGCCGGCCTCGAACTCGGTGATTGCCGTGGCAACGAATTTCGACGTTGATATCCGCGTGTATTCGCCCTTCACCCCGGTATCGGCGGTGAACGCCTTCATGATCGGTTCTATTGCGGTGATGTTGGCGTAGAACGACGCCTTGCCTTCGGTTCTGGCACGGTCCAGCAGCGACTTGTCTTGCGCCTGTGCGGACGTCGCGCACAATACGAACAAAGCTATCAGCAGCTTTTTCATGACATTCTCTCCTGTACAACCGCTGCGCTGACAGCAGCGTACTCTTCGCCGCTGGTCAGGAAAAGTGACCAGCCGTGCGCAACGGTCGCGGCCGGAATCCTGTACTTGTACAGGATTACCGGGATCGCGTGTATGCGCATTGACATAGATCAACCGGGAGCAGGGCTGGGCCTGGCGGCTTATGGAACGGATGTGTGGCCGGCGGTGGGCTGGCCAGGGCGGTCAGCTCGTGGTGGCGACGAATTCCTCATCGCCCTGCTGCGCGCGCTCGAACTTCAGGAATTCGTAATAGCCGCAGCGCGGAACGTCCGGATAGTCGCGGCAGACGCCGGGCCTCACATCGTAAATGGTGCAGCACCGTTTCTTGGTGTCGAAAAAACGGCAGATGGTGACGAAATGCTCGTCCTTCTGATGGCGCAGCACCCAGACTTTTGTGCCGCGGTCGTATTTGGTGAAGCGCTGCCGGGCCTGGCGTTCGGTGAGGCCGAAGTGCTTGGCCAGCCGCGCGATGTCACGCTTGGTGATTTCGATCAGGGCGTAGCTGCAGCAGTAACCTGGACACTTGGTGCAGTCGTATTGCGGGCGGGGTTGGGTGATTTTTTTGATCGGTATGATTTTGCGGGTGCCGGACATTTCGTGTGAAGCGCGATCTGTGACGCGCGTGCATTTAGACAGGCGCGTATTCTACGCCAGATTGCCGCCGTGGTGGCCACGGGCAGCAGGTTAGTGATGCAGGATTTTTGAAAGAAACAGCTGCGAGCGCTCGGAGCGCGGGCTGCCGAAGAACTCTTCCTTGGCAGCGTCTTCCTCGATTCTGCCCTCGTCCATGAATATCACGCGATGCGCGACCTTGCGCGCGAATCCCATTTCGTGCGTGACCACCATCATGGTCATGCCCTCGGTGGCGAGTTCCACCATGACGTCGAGCACTTCGTTGATCATTTCGGGGTCGAGCGCCGACGTCGGTTCGTCGAACAGCATGGCAATAGGGTCCATCGCCAGCGCGCGCGCGATCGCAACCCGCTGCTGCTGGCCGCCGGAGAGTTGACCCGGATGCTTGGGGGCCTGTTCGGAGAGCCCCACCCGGTTAAGCAGGGCCAGCGAGCGCTCGGTCGCCTCGGCCGGTGAGCGGCCCAGCACCTTGATCTGCGCCAGGTTGATGTTCTCCGTAACCGTCATGTGCGGGAACAGTTCAAAATTCTGGAACACCATGCCGATGTGAGAGCGCAGCTTGGGCAGATCGGTGGCGGGGTCACCTACCGACACGCCATTGACGGTTATTTCGCCTTTCTGGAACGGCTCAAGTCCATTGACGCATTTGATGAGCGTGGACTTGCCGGAACCCGACGGCCCGCACACCACGACCACTTCGCCTTTTTCAACTTTGGTGGTGCAGTCATTGAGAACCTGGAAACTGCCGTACCACTTGCTGATGTTTTTCATTTCGATCATCGCGGTTCCTTAGCGCCCTAACAAAATCAAAAACTGTAAGCCACAGAGAACACAGAGTTCACAGAGAGAATCCATAAAATATTTAAAATAATCAGATATAAATCATGTTTCGTTGTTTGTTTTCCTCTGCTTACCTCTCAAGGAGGGGTATTGAAAAGAATTCTCTGTGATCTCTGTGCTCTCTGTGGCTAATGTTCTTCGGGTTTTGATATGCGCTCTTAACGACCGACGCTGTAGCGCACCTGCAGCCGTTTGACGATATGAGAAGCCGTGAAACAAAGCAGAAAGTAGACCAGCGCCGCGAACAGGTACATCTCGACGAGCCGCCCGTCGCGTTGTGCCACCTTGCCCGCCGCACCCATGAAGTCGGTGAGCCCGACCACGTAGACCAGCGAGGTGTCCTGAAACAGGATGATGCCCTGCGTGAGCAGGATGGGGATCATGTTGCGGAACGCCTGCGGCAGGACCACTTTCATCATCGCCAGACGGTAGTTGAGTCCGAGCGCATAGGCGGCCTGGACCTGCCCGCGCGGCACGCTCTGGATGCCGGCGCGGATGATTTCGCAGTAGTAGGCGGCTTCGAACATCGTAAACGCGATCAGCGCCGAGTAGAACGGTCCTATGCCCTGGGCGTAAGCGTCGCCCGAGATTTTCTTGATCGCGATCGGCACCAAAAAGTAGAACCAGAAAATCACCAGGATCAGCGGCGTCGAGCGCAGCAGATTGACATAGCCGCCTGCGGGCAGATTGAGTATGCGGGAGGAGGACAGGCGCATCAGCGCGAGCAGGGTGCCAAGAAAGATGCCGCCGGCCATCGAGAGCATGGTCAGCCCGAGGGTGAACACCATGCCCTGCCACAGGTAGGGCAGCGAGCGCTGGATGACATCGAAGTCAAAGCCGGTGAACATGGCTTTCCCTCTCCCCCGGCCCCTCCATCCCTCTCTCCTGGCCTCTCTCCCAAAGGGAGAGAGGAAGCATATGCCTCCCTTCTCCCCCTGGGAGAAGGGTCGGGGATGAGGGAATGAGAGGGGGAGATTCGTGGCGCGGATGCGCGAAATAGGGATGGCCGGTGAACATGGCGTTATTTCCCCGCGCTGCCGATGTAGCCGGGCACCCGCACTTTTTTCTCCAGAGCGCGCATTGCCACTGTCACCGTCAGCGTAATCAGCAGGTAGACCACGGTGGCGACGGTGAAAACTTCGAAGGTGCGGAAGGTGTACTCGGAAATCTGCCGCGCCTGCGCGGTGAGTTCCAGCACGCCTATGGTCAGCGCCACCGAGGAGTTCTTGAATATGGTCAGGAACTCGGAGGTGAGCGGCGGAATCACGATGCGATAACCCATCGGCAGCAGGACATGCCGGTAAACCTGCACTCGCGTGAGGCCCATGGCGAGGCCGGCTTCGGTCTGGCCCTTGGGAATCGACTGGATGCCGGAGCGCACCTGCTCGGCCACGCGCGACGCGGTGTAGAAACCGAGACACAGCACGGCGCTCCAGAATTCCGGCAGCGGCATGCCCTGTTTCATCCACATGCCCACGCTTTTGGGGACGATCTCCGGCAGCACGAAATACCAGATGAACATTTGCACCAGCAGCGGCACGTTGCGGAAGATTTCCACATAGACGGTCGCGGGTGCGCGCAGGACGGTCAGGTGGGAGGTGCGCAGCACCCCCAGCACCGAACCCACAGAGAAGGCGATGATCCAGGCCAGGATGGACACCAGCAGCGTCCATTTGATGCCCGACAGCACCCAGTCGAGATAGATGCCGCCGCCCGAAAACGCCGGCTGGAAAAAGACGGAAAAATCCATGAACGTAGGAGTTTGCCGGACTTAGCCCGGCAAACTCCTAAAATGGAAAAACCAGAGAATGAGGCGAAATGAACGCAATGTAAGTGACGTTTGATCAGGTCAGCATGAGTTTCGACACGCAAAGTTTTGTCTTGAGCAGCCTGTCGGACTTTAATGGCACTTTCGCGCTTTTTTCCGTGGCGTTTTGCCTAAGGAACTTGTCGGATAGTCCGACAAGTTCCTAGCATTTCATCTTGCCGCAGGCCTCGACGCCCTGATCGCTCGGATTCTTCACCAGTGCCTTGAGCGCATCCGACATCGGGAAGCCGAGATTGATCCCTTTGGGCGGGATCGCCGACTGGAACCACTTGGTGTAGATCTTGTTGATTTCGCCGCTCTTGTAAAGTCCGGTCACCGTGTTGTCCACCAGTTTCTTGAACGCGGGGTCGTCTTTGCGCATCATGATTCCGTATGGGTCATCCGACAGGAACTCGCCGACGACCTCGAAATCGGCGGGGTTCTTGGCGCTCGCGCGCAGGCTATAGAGCAGGATGTCGTCCATCGGGAACCCGGCCGCGCGGCCCGTATCAACGGCGAGGAACGATTCGGCGTGATCCTTGGCGGGTATGAAGTTGATGCCCAGTTTCTTCTCGTCGTTATAGGCCTTCATCGCCCGCTCGTTCGTGGTGCCCTGCGTGTAGACCACGGTCTTGCCCTTGAGGCCGTCATAGCCTTTGATGCCCGAGGACTTCTTGACGATCAGCTTGGTGCCGGTCATGAAATAGGTGGGCGCGAAAGCGACCTGTTTCTGGCGCTCGACGCTGTTGGTGGTGGAGCCGCACTCCATATCGATGTTGCCGCCGGAGAGAATCGGGATGCGCGTCTGGGAGGTGACCGGCACGAACTCGACTTTCACGCCGGGCATCTTGAGCTCGGCCTTGATGGCATCCACAATTTTCAGGCAGATGTCCACGCCATAACCGATGGGCTTTTGTTGATCGTCCAGATAGGAAAACGGAATCGAGGCGTCGCGGTGGCCGATTTTCACCACCCCGGTGTCCTTGATTTTCTTCAGCGTGCCGGTCAGCTCCTGCGCGGCGACTGGCGCCGTCATCAGGGTGATCGTCAGCAAGGTAAACAACGCCTTGTAAATACGGCTCATAGCATCCTCCTGTGGTATTTGTGCGGGACAAAAAATTCCGGAAAACAACCCGGATACGTCTGCCAATCTAGCCTAACAAGTGGCCATTGTCCAGTTTCCCACCGTCGAGAAGGTGTGGATATTATATTTATTATCATTGGGTTGCGTAACTTATGTGATCGTATTGCGGCTAAGCTGCAGATACAACCGTGCGGCCTGTCGCGACAGAAAGGTTGATTCAATCTGGAGTTGAGCGCCACCACCTGACGCATTCCTGCGCCAGCGCGCGCGTCGGATCCACGCAGATGGCCGCGATGTCACTACTCCGGTGTTCGAATGCCAGCGGGATCTGCGGGACCGAATAGACCACGACCGGAGTATGCTCCGCATCGCGCTTGGCGGGTCGGAATATCGTGCGGCTGGCCCGGAGCGGCCGCCCAACTGCTTAAGCTTCGCGCAAGCTTGAACAAGTTTCACTTCAGGCCGCAGGAATAGGCTCCTCTTGGGATTCTCGGCATCTGGCATGCGCCGGCGTGTCGTGTGGAATCCGGTTCGCAAGGAGACATCCGTGTCCAAATCCGAAGATCTCAAGTTCAAAAAAATGAATATTCTGCAAAAGCTGGTCCATATCGGCAAAATCTGCGTTTTCCTGCTGTCCTTTGGCTTTGCTTATCCGAATATTCTGCTCGACTAGCAGCCTGTCGGCCCTGGCTCCATTCGCCGGAACGCGTAGCGTGAATGGATGGTTGTACCCGTCAAGCGGGTATTAAAAAGAATTAATCGATGCTGTCGGCGACAGGCTGCTTAATGAAGAAGCTTTGCGCGTCGAAACCCAGTGCCCACTTGATCAAACGTCACTTGCATGGCGTTCCTCTCGTTCCGTTCTTTGGGTTTTTTATTTTAGGAGTTTGTCGGAACTAAGTCCGATAAACTCCTCGATGATCCGGGCCAGCCGCTGCGGTTGGTCGTGGTGTAGCATGTGCCCCGCATCGTCCACCCAGGCTTCGTGATAGTCGCGGAACGCCCCCTTGCGTTCCGCCAGTTGTTCCGGCGTGTCTTTCAGATAGCCGGTGCCCGCGGATTCGCGCGCAAACACCCACAGCACCGGCGCAGTGACCTTGCGCCAGCAGGCGAGTAATTCTTCTATCCGGAACAGCACCGGGTTCGCGTTTTTGTGGCGGGGGTCGCTCAACATCTCTACCTGGTCGGGCGCGGCTTCATGCGCCCAGGCGCGGGCGATGAACTGCGCTTTGTCATCGCTTAACCGCGGATTGTCGCGGCGCAATCGCGCGGCCAGTGTGGCGTAGGAATCGTAAATGCGAAAGCGCGGTTCGGCGGCCAGTTCGTCCAGCCAGCGCTGGTAGCGTCCCGGCGCATCGGCGGGTTGGGTGCGTGCGAGGCCGAAGCCTTCCAGCGAGACCACCCGTGCCACGCGATCGGGACGAATACCGGCATAGGCGCTGGCGATGATGCCGCCCATGCTGTGGCCGACCAGTTGTGCCGGTTGCCCGGCCGTGTAGAGCGCGAGCAGGGCATCGAGGTCGGCATAGTAATCCGGAAACCAGTAGCCTTCGCGGGCCCAGGCGCTGAGCCCGAAGCCGCGCCAGTCGGGTGCGATCACATGCCAGTCGTTACGCAATGCATCGACCACGAACTGGAACGATGCCGACACGTCCATCCAGCCGTGCAGCAGTATGAGTTTCGGGTGATGCGCTTCACCCCAGGTGCGCACGTGATAACGCAGGCCGCGGATGTCGTGAAAATGCGAGCGGCTGGGTTTCATGCGTTTACGCGAGGGGAGGCGTGGGGGGCTGGCGCAGCGCGTGCCATGACAGCAGCGCCAGGCTGGCGACGATCAGCAACATGCCCAGGGCTTCCACCGTGCCCGGCGTCTCGCCCAGTTGCAGGCGCGAGGACAGCACGCCCACCGCCGGCACTGCCATGATCGACAATCCGGCGACCCCGGCCGACAGGCGCTGCAGCACATACAGCCATAGCAGCCAGCCCGCAACCGAGCCGAGCAGCGTGGCGTATATCAGCAGGAACCAGAAGTAGGGCGTCCATTGCACCGGCGGCGAGGGAACGGCCCAGGCTATGCCGACCAGAACCAGCCCACCGAACAGCATTTGCCAGGCGGTGACGCGCAGCAGTCCCGGTCCGAGTTCCCGGCGCCACTTCTTGGCCAGTACCACGCTCACTGCCCACCCCATGCCGGTGAGCACCGCCAGCAGTTTGCTGGCCGGACTGCCGCTCAATTGCCAGGGTTCCACCACCAGCACCAGTCCGGTCGCGGACAGCAGCACCGCGATCCATTGCATTTTGCTTATGCGCTCGCTCAGCACCAGCCACGCAAAGAGCAGGGTCCAGAACGGCATCGTATAGCACAGCACCGCGGTTTTTCCGGCGGCCCCGGAAACCAGCGCCCAGGACACCAGGGCGTTGAACGCCGTGGTCTGGAACAGACCGAAAACGAACAGTTTGCCTGGTGATTGCAGCGTCAGCGGCTGGCGGCGCAGGATGAGCACGGCGAAGATGAGCAACGCGCCGGGCAGGGTGCGCAGCGCCGCGTAATCAAAGGGGCCGGCAAAGCGCAGGCCTTCTTTCGTGACCACCCAGTTGTATCCCCAGATCAGGCACAGGCAGATGAGGGCGGCGACACCGCCTTTGGCGGAAGTGTTGGACATGAATGCGGTTTAGTTATGCAATGTGTGTCGCGCGGTTTGGGCGACACATGCATTATGCCGCAAGCAAGGCAAGTTCCGTACAAGTGCAACGCAAGTCACGGATGTCTAATGTAAAAAAATGCCGGTTATAAAAAAACGCCCGGCAACGTAAAATAGACCTGACATGCAGCCTTCCTTCGTCCATCTCAGATTGCACAGCGAGTATTCGATCGTTGACGGCATCGTGCGCCTCGACGAAGCGATCGGGTCCGCGGCCAGGGACGGCATGCCTGCGCTGGCGCTGACCGACCTGGCCAACCTGTTTGGCGCGATCAAGTTCTACAAGGCGGCGCGCAGCGGCGGCGTGAAACCCATCATCGGCTGTGATGTCTGGATCAGCAACGAGGCCGACCGCGACAAGCCGCATCGCATCCTGCTGCTCTGCGCTTCACACGCGGGTTATCTGCATCTTTGCGACCTGCTGACCCGCGCTTATCGCACCAACCAGTACCGTGGGCGCGCTGAAATCAGCAAAAGCTGGTTTGCGGAAGGCGGCACCACGGGGCTGATCCTGCTCTCGGGTGCGCATCATGGCGATGTCGGTCAGGCGCTGGCGACCGGCAACTTCCCGCTGGCGCAACAACTGGCGCGCGAGTGGCAGGCGCTGTTTCCTGACCGCTACTATATCGAGGTGCAGCGCCTGGGGCCGGGGGCGATGACCGCCGGGGCGGCGGCGGTGCCGCTGGAAAATTACGTCCAGGGCGCGCTGGGTCTTGCGTCCGGCCTCGGACTGCCGGTGGTGGCCACACACCCGGTGCAGTTCATCAAGGCGGAGGATTTCCGCGCGCACGAAGGGCGCGTGTGCATTTCCGAAGGCTACATCCTGTCCGATCAGCGCCGCCCGCGCAAATTCAGCCCCGAGCAGTATTTCAAGACGCAGGCTGAGATGAACGCGCTGTTCGCGGACATCCCGGAGGCGCTTGCCAACAGCGTCGAAATCGCCAAGCGCTGCAATCTGGCGCTGACTCTGGGCAAAAGCCAGCTGCCGAAATTTCCGACGCCCGACAATCTCGGTCTCGATGAATATCTGCGCAGCCGCGCGCTGGAAGGGCTGGCGCGCCGCATGCGGCAGCTGTATCCGGACGAAGCGGCGCGCAGCCGCGAGCACGCGCGCTACCACGATCGCCTCGACTTCGAGATCAACACCATCATCCAGATGGGTTTTCCGGGCTATTTCCTGATCGTCGCCGATTTCATCAACTGGGCGAAGGAGAACGGCGTGCCGGTCGGGCCCGGACGCGGCTCGGGCGCCGGCTCGCTGGTCGCGTACAGCCTGAATATCACCGATCTCGATCCGCTGCGCTACGACCTGCTGTTCGAGCGTTTTCTGAATCCCGAGCGGGTGTCGATGCCGGATTTCGACATCGACTTCTGCCAGGACGGGCGCGATCGCGTGATCGATTACGTCAAGAGCAAATATGGCGCCGATTGCGTGTCGCAGATCGCCACCTTCGGCACCATGGCGGCCAAGGCCGTGGTACGCGACGTCGGCCGCGTGCTCGACCTGCCCTATAACTTCTGCGATCAGCTCGCCAAGCTGATCCCGTTCCAGCCCGGCAAGCATATTACGCTCGCCGATGCGCGTGAAATGGAGCCGCAGTTAAAGGAACGCGAGAAAAACGAAGAGGAAGTGCGCGGGTTGCTGGAACTGGCGGAAAAACTTGAGGGGTTGACCCGCAACGTCGGCATGCATGCCGGCGGCGTGCTGATTGCGCCGGGAAAACTCACCGATTTCTGCCCGCTGTATGTCGCCGATGCCTCGGATGCGGCCGTGAGCCAATACGACAAGGACGACGTGGAATCCGTCGGGCTGGTCAAGTTCGACTTCCTGGGGCTGACCACGCTCACCATCCTCGACTGGGCGGTGCGCTACATCCGGCGCCGCGGCGGCGAGCATGCCGCATTCTCGCTCGACACGATACCCCACGACGACGCCGCGGCTTATGCGATTTTTTCCAGCGGCAACACCACCGCGATTTTTCAGTGCGAATCGCGCGGTATGCGCGAACTGATGAAGCAAGCGCGGCCCGACCGTTTCGAGGACATCGTGGCATTGGTGGCGCTCTATCGCCCGGGGCCGATGGACCTGATCCCGGATTTCATACGCCGCAAGCTTGGCGGGCGCGTCGACTATCCCGATCCGCGCGTCGAGCCCATACTCAAGCCGACCTACGGCATCATGATTTACCAGGAGCAGGTGATGCAGATCGCCCAGGTGATAGGCGGCTACAGCCTGGGTTCGGCCGACTTGCTGCGGCGCGCGATGGGCAAGAAGGATGCCGGGGAAATGGCGCGGCAACGCGACAGTTTCGTTGCCGGCGCCGCAAAGAACGGCGTTTCAGATCGCAAGGCGAGCGAGTTGTTCGACCTGATGGAGAAGTTCGCGGGCTACGGCTTCAACAAGTCGCATGCCGCGGCCTATGCCGTACTCGCCTACCAGACCGCCTACCTCAAAGCGTATTTCCCCTCGGAATTCATGGCGGCCACACTCTCGGCCGACATGGACAATACCGACAAGGTCCAGCTGCTGGTCGATGATGCGATTGCCGGCGGCCTTGGCGTGTTGCCCCCGGACATACACGCTAGCGAGTACCGGTTCGTGCCGGTCAGCGACAAGGCCGTCCGCTACGGGCTGGGGGCGATCAAGGGCACAGGCGAGGCGGCGATCCGCAATATCGTCGCCGCGCGGGAAAGCGGCGGACCGTTCAGGGATCTGTTCGATTTCTGCCACCGGCTCGACAAACGCATCGTCAACCGCCGTGTCGTGGAGTCCCTGATCCGCGCCGGGGCCTTCGATGCGATCAATGATCACCGTGCCAGTCTGCTGGCCTCGGTCGGACTGGCGCTGGAAAGTGCCGAGCAGGCAAGCCGCGCAGCGCACCAGGTCAGCCTGTTCGGCGATCTGACCGAGACCGCGTCTGCGATTCCGCTTGCCGACGTGCCACGCTGGGCCGACCGCGAGCGCCTGCAGAATGAAAAGCTGGCGCTGGGCTTTTATTTCTCCGGCCATCCGTTCAAAAGCTATGCGCAGGAGTTGCGCGGGTTCATCTCCACGCGGCTCGACCAGCTTTCACCCCAGCAGCATCCGGTGCTGCTTGCCGGCATCATCCACAGCCAGCGCATCCAGATGACGCGCCGCGGACGCATGGCGGTGATCCTGCTCGACGACGGCCATGCACGCATCGAACTCACAGTATTCAACGAGTTGTTCGAGCAGCACCGTCACTGGTTGAAGGAAGACCAGTTGCTGATCGTCGAGGGTAAGGTTGCAAATGATGATTTCTCGGGCGGCCTGCGCATCTCGGCCGAGAAACTCTTCGATCTGCAGGCCGCGCGCAACCGTTACGCACGAGCGATGCGCCTGACCTGCAATGGCGCATCCTCGGGCGACAAGCTGCGCGAGCTGCTCACGCCATACCGCAGCGGCACCTGCCCGGTGTCCATCGTGTATTCGAACCGCGGCGCCACCTGTGAAATCGATCTCGGCGATGCCTGGCGCGTGAGCCTGCACGACGATCTGATCCAGTCGCTCGCCGACTGCCTGAGCGCGGACAACGTCAGGATTGTCTATCGCGAGCAGCACGCAGGGTATTGATCGGGGGGGATCTCGCGCGCCAGCGTGGAAATTAAGTAACTACTTGATTATATTTAATAATATATAACGTTTCCTGAGGTGGACGCGCGGCGTCCAGTTTCCTGTTATGCCGTGGGCAGCGCCAGGAACACCGAAAATTCACCACTGGCTTCCGCAGTGCGCACATCACCTACCGCCGCACCTGAAGGTCCGTGTTTTGCCCAGGCGGTCATCGTTTCCACGGCTGCCGGCCGGCCCTGGATCATGGCTTCCACACTGCCATCGTGGCGGTTGCGGACCCAGCCGGTGATATCCAGCTCACTCGCTTTGCGCTGCATGGCGTAGCGAAACCCCACGCCCTGCACCCGGCCGGTGATCTGCAGATGGCGGACGATGCTCATCATGAGGCGCGGCTCACAGCCGCATGTAGGCGTAACCTTCCTGCGTCTGCAGCCGGCTGATCTCCGCGATCCCGGAGGGCACGAGCCGCGCTTCAGGTATCACGGCATCGGCGCCGATATCGCGCCGGGTGAGGGTGTTCTGGCACACGCGAAAGTCGACGCCGCGCACCGCCAGTTGCGCCACTTCCGGTTCAAAGGGCGCGCCATCGCTGTTCTTGGCGCCGCGCAGCAGGAAATCCACGCCCAGGTTGTGCGCAACCACCACGACCTTGGCGCGGGGCGAGGTCGCCAGATGATTGGTGACATTGCGCAACGCGGTTTCCACATCGGTGCCGCTTGCAATGTGGTACACCATTTTTTCCTTGCCCAGGGCCACCGTCTGCGAGGGGGCGTACGTTAGGCTGGGCAACGCCACCCATGCCGCGAGGGCCGCCACCAGCACTGAGGCGGCCGTGGCAGCCTGCCATGCCCGCAGCCGTTTTGTGGCCGCCGGTTTTTCCCCGACGTGCAGGTTTTTGGCTATGCGCTGCCTGAGCGCCGCGGGGGCGGCGTGGAACTGCAGTTTGGCGGATTCCGAGTCGCGCAGCGTCTTTAACCCGGCGTGCAGCGCACGGCAGTTGCCGCAATCCTGAAGGTGGCGTTCCAGATCGAGGCTGGTCATCAGATCAAGCTCGTAATCCAGATAGGCATGAACCAGCGTTTGCGTGTCCTGGCAATTCATTTCAATCACTCCTTTTTGTCTGCTGTTGCCGTCAGCGATGCCTGCAGCTGTTGACGTCCCCGCGCCAGTCGCGACATCACGGTGCCCAGCGGAATGTCTATAACTCTCGCGATCTCTTTGTATGAGAGCCCCTCGATCTCGCGCATCACCAGCACCTCGCGAAAAGCCAGCGGCAGGCTTTCGATGGCGCGGTTGACCCAGTCGCAGTCCGCCTGGGCGATGGCAAGCGCCTCCGGATTACGGCTGATGCGCCCATTGCCGCCGGCGCTGTCGGCGTCCATCGTGTGCACCAGTTCATCAAACTCCTCGCTGTCTCCCGGGCCGGGCAGCCGGCCGTGCTGGGTGTAGCAGGTGTTGCGCACAATCGCCAGCAACCAGGCTCTGCCATCCCCGCCGCGGAAGCCGCCGAAAAACCGGTAGGCGCGCAGATATGCCTCCTGCACCGCCTCCTCGGCATCGGCATCGTTGCGCAGCAGCCAGCGCGCAAGGTTATAGGCGGCGTCAAGATGCGGCATGATGGCCGCTTCGAACCTCGATCGCTGCTCTGCGTTTGTCACATGTTCCTCAGATATATACCGCGTTGCCGTGAATTTTATTCCGCACCGCACTATGTTGCGACTCCGGGAATATTTTTTGCCGGGTAGCGGTAGTACGTTATGTAAGCCCGGAAAGGGATATCGGCCAGGCTGGCGCGGTTACGGCATGCCGGGTTACCCATTATGGTATAACTTGATCAAACGATACATATTCTTAACTGGAGGAACGCGATGACAAGATTAAAAAAGGCTGTGCTGGGCTCGGTGGTGGCGGGAGCGATAGTGCTTTCGGGCTGTGCGACCAACGGCGGCATGGACCCGAAAGCCAACGTGGCCGGGGACAAAGTGGTCTATCACGTCAACGATACCGATGACCAGGCCGTCGGCGCGCTGCGCAATATCGGCAACCACCTCGAGGTCAATCCCAAGGCCAGGATCGTGGTGGTGACCCACGCGCGCGGCGTGGATTTCCTGTTCGACGGCGCCAAGGACAAAGGCGGCAATCCGTATAACGTCAAGGTAGAGGAACTCAAGGCGCAGGGCGTGCAGTTCGACGTGTGCCAGATCACGCTGCGCAACCGGAAACTCGACAAGAGCAAGTTCCTGCCTGAGGCGACTTTCGTGCCGTCAGGGGTTGCCGAGATCACCCGCCTGCAACAGCGCGAGGGCTACGCCTATCTGCGGCCATAAATTCGCTTTCTTCAGAAATGAGGGCGGCTTGTGCCGCCCTTTTTTTTGGCGGCGAATTGCCGTCTGGACCGCTAAGCGCATACAATCCGATGGTTACTTCATTGCAACGCAATAATAAAAAGTAACGTTGCCGCAACGCTTAGACCATTAATAATGCTTCCATCGGTGGCCTCACCGCTTAACCTGATACTCGGCGTGATAGTGAGCTGGCTCGCAATCGGCCTTGTCGGGCTCGCGCGCCCGCTCAGCCTGCGCTTTGTCAGCCGGGTGCTGTTCCCGCTGGGCGCGGCCGGCGGCCTGGTGCTGATGGCTGCCGCATTCTTCGGAATTCCAGCGGCACCCGCTACGCTGGTGCTGCCATTGGGGCTGCCCGATCTGCCGTTTCATATCCGGCTCGATGCGCTGTCGGCAATTTTCGTCGGCCTGCTGGGCGTGGCCGTGGTCGGGATTTCGTTGTTCTCCAGCGGGTACTTCCGGCGCGGCCAGGGGTCGGCGCCGGGCGTGCTGTGTCTGCAGTATCACCTGTTCCTGGCGTCCATGGTCACGGTATTGCTGGCGGACGATGCCTACCTGTTCATGGTGGCGTGGGAAACCATGGCGATCGCGTCCTATTTTCTCGTCACCAGCAGCCACAAGATTCCGGAAATCCGCAGCGCCGGTTTCCTTTATCTGCTGATCGCGCATCTGGGCGCGATCGCCATCCTGCTGTGCTTCGGCGTGCTGCAGGGCGGCCAGGGCGACTATACTTTCGCGGCGATGCGCGGCATCGAACTTGCGCCGTTCTGGGGCAGCGTTGCTTTCCTGCTCGCATTGTTCGGCTTTGGCGCCAAGGCGGGCATATTGCCGCTGCACGTATGGCTGCCGGAAGCGCATCCCGCGGCGCCGTCGCCGGTCTCAGCGCTGATGAGCGGGGTCATGCTCAAGATTGCGATCTACGGCATCCTGCGCGTGACCTTCGATCTGCTGCAGGTGCAGATCTGGTGGTGGGGGGCGCTGGCGCTGGGATTGGGGCTGCTGACCGCGCTGTTCGGGGTGATGTTCGCGGCGGTCCAGAGCGACATGAAGCGCCTGCTCGCCTATTCCTCGATCGAGAATATCGGCATCATCGTGGCGGGCATCGGCCTGACCATCATTTTTCACGTTTACGGCAATCCGCATCTTGCGGCGCTGGCGCTGGTGGCTACGCTTTATCACAGCCTCAACCACGCCTGTTTCAAAAGCCTGCTGTTCCTCGTCACCGGCTCGGTATTGCACGCGACGCACGAAAGAAGCCTCGGCAAGCTCGGCGGCCTGATCCACAACATGCCGTGGGTCGCCGCGACCGCGCTCATCGGTTCGCTGGCGATTGCGGGGCTGCCCCCGCTCAACGGCTTCGTGTCGGAATGGCTGTTGCTGCAGGCGTTCCTGTTTTCACCGGGGCTCGCCAACAATTATCTGAACATGCTGGTGCCGGTCGCCGCCGCCGCGCTGGTGCTGGCCGCTGCGCTGTCGGGCTACGTGATGGTCAAGTTCTACGGTGTGGTCTTTCTCGGGCAGCACCGCGAAGCACGGCTCGCCGAGGCGCGCGATGAGGGACCATGGGCGCGCGCCGGCCTGGTGTGGCTGGCGGCGGCTTGCGTACTTCTGGGCCTGCTGCCCATCGTCATCATCCGGTTGCTCGATCACGTGACGCTGCCACTGGTCAATTTTGCCATTGGCGCCGACGCTGCCCGCGCGGGCTGGCTGCTGATCGCGCCGGTTTCGCCGGAACGGGCGAGCTACGGTCCGCTGTTGTTTTTGCTCGGCATCCTGGGCACCGTGCTGTTCACGTTTGCGCTGGTGCGGTGGCTCTATCATGGCCGGGTGCGGCGCGGGGATGCCTGGGACTGCGGCTTTCCGGCGCAGAATGCGCGCATGCAGGATACTGCTGAAGGTTTCGGTCAGCCGATCAAGCAGATTTTCGAACCGTTCTTCCGCATCCGGCGCCACCTGCCCAGTCCTTTCGATGCGCAGCCGTTCTACTCCGCCGCCACCGAAGACCGCCTGTGGCACTGGCTGTATCTGCCGATCGCGCGCGTGAACGAGCGTCTGGCGGCGTGGATTGGCATCCTGCAGCATGGTCGAATTTATCTTTATCTGCTCTACAGCTTCGTCACGTTGCTCGTGCTGCTGATCATAGTGCGCTGATCATGATTAAATTCATCGAAGCTTTGCTCTCGCAACTGGCCCAGACCATGCTGGTGGTGGTGTTCGCGCCCCTGATGCTGGGCTGGGTCAATCAGTGCCGCGCCTGGCTGCAGAACAGGAGCGGGCCGGGCGTGCTGCAGCCGTACCGGGTGTTGCACAAGCTCTTTCACAAGGACGCATTGATCGCTCATAATGCATCCGCTATTTTCCGTTCCGCACCCTATATCCAGTTCGGCTGCATGGCGCTGGCGGCGAGCATCGTGCCGGTGGTCGAGACCAATCTTGCGTTTTCGCCCGCCGCCGATGTCATCGCGCTGGTGGGCATATTCGCGCTGGCGCGCGTGTTCTCGTCGCTCGCCGCGATGGATATCGGCACATCGTTCGGCAGCCTCGGCGCGCGCCGCGAGATGCTGGTGGCGAGCCTGTCGGAGCCGGCGCTGCTGATGGTGTTTTTCACGCCGCTGCTGATCGCGCAGTCAAGCTCGCTTACCGTGATCGTCGACACGCTGGCGCACCGCGAGTTCGCGATTTATCCGAGCCTCGCGTTCGCGGCGGTCGCGTTCGTCATGGTGCTGCTGGCTGAAAATGCACGCATTCCCATCGACAATCCGTCAACGCACCTCGAACTGACCATGATCCACGAGGCGCTGATTCTGGAATATTCGGCGCGCCATCTGGCGCTGATCGAGTGGGCGACCGCCATCAAGCTTACCGTTTACTGTGCCATCGGCATTGCGCTGTTCCTGCCGTGGGGCATGGTCGAAGCGGGAGACTGGCCAATGTTCCCGGTTGCCGTGGGCATATTGGTTGCCAAGCTGGCGCTGGCGGGAGCCGGGTTGGCGGTGATGGAGACGGTGTCGGCGAAGATGCGCATATTTCGCGCGCCCGAGTTTCTCGGCATGGCGTTCCTGTTCGCGGTGCTGGGTTTGCTGATCCGCCTTTTGCTTGGAGCATGAAAGCTTAAAAACCTTGAAACACGAAGGACACAAGGGATTCTTTTCAATACCCGCTTGACGGGTACACAAAGGAAATAACTTGGACGACGAGGAAATTGGAAAACTGATTCTAAACTCGGCGATGAAGATTCATACTGTTCTTGGCCCAGGATTGCTTGAGAGTGCATATGAGGCTTGTGTGGCGTACGAACTTATGAAATGTGGCCTCGAAGTCAAAAGACAGGTTGTCATGCCGTTGAAATACGACGGCATTGAGCTGGATATTGGCTATCGATTAGATATCTTCGTTGGCGATAGAGTAATAGTGGAGATCAAGGCTGCTGAAAAGTTATTGCCTATACATACCGCACAGTTGTTAACTTATCTCAGGCTAAGTAAACGCAGACTCGGTTTTTTGCTTAATTTCAATGTGGCGCATATGAAAGACGGGTTAAAACGGGTTGTGAATGGATTTTGAATGAAACCTTTGTTTCCTTCGTGTCCTTTGTGGTTCATCTTTGGATTTTTTAGTCAATGCCGATTAGCCTGCAACTGATCAACCTGATGGCGGCGCTGCTGCTGCTGATCGCATTCGCCATGCTGTCGCAGCGGCGCATACTGTCGCTGATCTATCTGTTCGCGTGGCAGGGTGCGGTGCTTGCGGCCAATAGCGTGATTGTCGCCTGGTCTACCGGGCAAACCCACCTTTACTATTCCGCGCTGGTCACGTTCGCGCTCAAGGTGGTCGTGCTGCCGTGGATCCTGCATCGGCTCATCATCCGGCTCAACATCAAGTGGGACGTCGAGACGCTCATCAACATTCCGACGACCATGCTGGCCGGTATCGCGCTGGTGATCATTTCCTTCAATCTGGCGCTGCCGATCAGCCAGCTTGCCGGCACCATCACGCGCGGCACGCTCGGCATTGCGATCGCCATCGTGCTGCTGTCGTTCCTGATGATGATCACGCGGCGCAAGGCCGTGCCCCAGGTCATTGGTTTTCTGGCGATGGAGAACGGCCTGTTTTTCGCCGCAACCAGCACCACTTACGGCATGCCGATGGTGGTTGAGCTCGGCATCGCGCTCGATGTGCTGATCGGCATGGTGATTCTGGGCATTTTCTTTTTCCAGGTGCGCGAGGCGTTCGACAGTCTCGATCTGAAGCACATGGAAAAGCTCAGAGAAGAGTAATGGCCGAGATGAACGAAATCCTGTTTGTGCTCGGCATGCCCCTTTTCGGCGGCCTGGTGCTGGCTTTCCTGGGCGGGCGCCCGGGTGCGGCCATGCTGAACGTGCTGTTCAGCCTGCTTACGTTTATCGCAGGGGCTCTGCTCGCGCTGCGGGTGGTCGGCGAGGGTTCGATTCTGGCTTACGATGAAATGTTTTTCGTCGATTCGTTCAACGTGTTTTTGGTCGCGTTGACGGCATTCGTCGCTTTCACCACCGCCTTGTTCAGCCGGCCCTACATGCTGAACGAGCTTCATCACGGCAAGTTGAGCGCCGGGATGCTGCGGCTCTACCACAGCATGTATCAGATGTTCATCTTCACGATGTTGCTGGCGCTGCTGACCAACAACATGGGCATCCTGTGGGTGGCGATGGAAGCCGCCACGCTCACCACGGTACTGCTGGTGAGCCTTTATCGCACGCCGGCCAGCGTGGAAGCGGCATGGAAATATTTCATTCTGTGCGGTGTCGGCATCGCGCAGGCGCTGTTCGGCACCATCCTGTTGTATTTCGCGGCGGAAAAGGTGCTGGGCGCCGGCGGCACCGCGCTGCTGTGGACGCATCTCAATGAAGTCAAGGGCGAGCTCGAACCCACGGTGCTGTCTCTGGCGTTTGTGTTCCTGCTGGTCGGCTACGGTACCAAGGTCGGCTTGGTGCCGTTGCATAACTGGCTGCCTGATGCGCACGCCGAGGGCCCGACGCCGGTGTCGGCAGTACTGTCGGGGCTGCTGCTCAACGTCGCGCTTTACGCTGTGGTGCGCAGCAAAGTGCTGGTCGACGGCGCGCTCGAGACACGCTTCGCCGGCGATCTGATGATGGGATTCGGCCTGCTGTCGGTGGTGGTGGGCGCGTTCTTCCTGTCGCGCCAGAAGGACGTCAAGCGCATGTTCGCCTATTCATCGATAGAGCATATGGGGCTGATGACCTTCGCTTTCGGCATGGGCGGGCCGGTGGCGACCTTCGCCGGGCTGCTGCACATGACAGTGCACAGCCTGACCAAATCGGCGATTTTCTTTACCGTCGGCCACGCGGCGCAGAAGACCGGCACGCAGATGATGGACCAGATCCGCGGCCTGGCGGACACCAATCCCACCATAGGCTGGGGCCTGATGCTGGGCAGTCTCGCGATTCTCGGCATGCCGCCGTTCGGCGTGTTCGCCAGCGAATTCCTGATCCTGACCACGGCCATGCGCGAGCAGCCGTGGGCGACGCCGATCCTGCTGCTCGCCCTGGGTGTGGCTTTTGCGGCGATTTTTTCCCGTGTGCAGGCAATGGTGTTCGGTGAGACCACGGCGAAGCGCCTGCCGCATCCGCCGGCGCTGATTCCGGTGTTCGTGCATCTGGCGATCGTGCTGATGCTCGGGCTGTATATTCCCCCGTACCTGGCCGAATGGTACCGCCAGGCGGCGCGGCTGATAGGATGAATCACGGCATGCGGGTCGACGGCTACAACTTCGAATTCTCCGGGATTTCCGGCGCCGTTACAGCGCTGCGCGCCACCGTAGACGCTACGCAATGGCGCGAGACTTGCCGCCGTGCCGCGTTCGACGGCGGCCGCCTGGTTGCGCTGTGGGGAAGCGACGGATCCGATGCCGGTGCCGGCTTTGTGGTTCACGTGGCGCTGGTGATCGGCGTCGGCCTGATCGTCATCACGCTGCCGCTTGCGGACGAGCGCTACCCGGACATCAGCGATATTTTTCCCGCGGCCGGCCGCATGCAGCGCGCCGTCCGGGATCTTTTCGGCCTGGTGGCGGAGGGTGCCGCGGACGAGCGTCCGTGGCTGCGTCACGCTGCGTGGCCGGCTGACATCTTTCCGCTTAGAAAGGATTTTTCCAATCACCAGTCACCAGTCACCAGTCAGTCAGGCGCAGCCGACGACTATCCGTTTGTCCAGGTCGCCGGCGACGGCGTGCACGAGATCGCAGTGGGCCCGGTGCATGCCGGCACCATCGAACCCGGCCACTTCCGCTTCAGCGTCGTCGGCGAGCGCATTCTGCGGCTCGAAGAACGTCTGGGTTACAAGCACAAGGGCATCGAAAAGCGTTTCGAGCAGATGGATTTCATGGAAGGGGCGCAGCTTGCGGGGCGGATTTCCGGCGATTCGACCGTGGCCTACGCCTGGGCCTATGCGATGGCGGTCGAATCCGCGGCCGGCCTGACCCCGCCGCCGCGGGCGGCCTGGCTGCGCGCAATACTGCTCGAGCGCGAGCGTATCGCCAACCATCTCGGTGATCTCGGTTTTCTCGGCAACGATGCCGGCCTCGCTTTCGGCCTGACGCAGTTCTCAAGTCTCAAGGAGGATATGCTGCGCCTGAATTACGAACTGTTCGGGCACCGCTACCTGATGGATGTCGTAATTCCGGGTGGCGTTGCGCGCGACTTGAGCGCCGATGGGCTTGCGCGCATGCAGCGCGAGTGCGATGCGCCCGAGCGGACCGTGGCGCGGCTTAAGGGCATTTACGACGAGCATCCCGGTCTGCAGGACCGTTTTATCACCTGCGGGCGGGTGACGCCCGAGCTTGCGGCCCGCCTCGGATTGACCGGGTTGGCCGGCCGCGCCAGCGGCCAGGCGTGGGATCTGCGCGTCGAGTATCCATGCGTGCCCTACGGCGAGCTCGATGTGCGAATGGCCACGCATCGCAATGGCGATGTGGCCGCACGCGTCACGGTGCGTTTCGAGGAAGTGTCCGAGTCGTTGCGCCTGATACGCGAGATGCTCGCCCGCATGCCATCGGGTGACCTGGCGCTGCCGGTGCCTGCCGCTGCGGCAGGCGCATTCGGCGTCGGCTGGATCGAGGGCTGGCGTGGCGAAGTGTTGATTGCGCTCGAAGCTGCGGGTGGCAGCAGTATCCGGAGGCTGCATCCACACGACCCGTCGTGGCAGAACTGGCCAGTGCTGGAGCACGCAGTGCTGGGCAATATCGTGCCGGATTTTCCGCTGATCAATAAATCGTTCAACCTCTCATACAGCGGGCAGGATCTTTAAAGCATTAGCCACAGAGAGCACAGAGGACACAGAGAAAGACAGGTTTTCTCTACAAAATATTAATGTAACTAATTGTTTTTTATGAATTAAATTATAATTTCTTGTGATCTCGGGTTGTTGGTGATTTTCTCTCTGTGATCTCTGTGATCTCTGTGATCTCTGTGATCTCTGTGATCTCTGTGTCCTCTGTGGCTTAAGGATTTTATGTTCCAGTTACTCAAACAAATCGTAAAGACCGGCATCAAGACCGAGGCTTGGCCAGATGCGGATGAGGCGTTGCGCGTGGCGGCGCAGCGGCTGCAATCCGGGATTCTTGAGAATTTCGCCGGCGCGCTGACGATACGGCACGTTGACGCCGGCTCGTGCAACGGCTGCGAGCTGGAGATCAACGCGCTCAACAACCCTTATTACAATCTCGAAGGGCTGGGCATCAAGTTTGTCGCAAGTCCACGCCACGCTGACATGCTGTTGGTGACGGGGCCGGTGTCCCGCCACATGGAAACGGCGCTCAGGCGTACCTATGATGCGACGCCGGAACCGAAACTGGTGGTGGCGACCGGCGACTGCGGTTGCACTGGCGGTATTTTCGGCGAAAGTTATGCGAGTTGCGGCAAGGTATCGAACGTGATTCCGGTGGACGTCGCGGTGCCGGGATGCCCGCCGACGCCGGTTGCGATCATGCAGGGGATATTGACGGCGATCAGTTCAAAAAAAGCTTAACCGCGGAGGACGCAGAGGACACGGAGGAAGATCCTGTTATTCTGAATCCTGAATCCTGAATCCTGAATCCCGACTCCTGAATCCTGCTTTTGAAACCGCTGATAACAACACAACAAGGAATAGACAGGATTAACAGGATTTACGGGATTTGAACCTATCACCAATAACCAGTCACGAGTCACGGTTTTTATAGCCACAGAGAGCACAGAGAATTCTTTTTAATACCTTCTTTTCAACACCCGCTCGACGGGTGCGCTCGACGGGTACACAGAGGAAATACAAGAAGTCGAATCCCGAATCCCGAATCCCGTTTCTGAATCAGGCCATCACTATCGACACGGCGATGATGATCGCTGCAATCACGCTGGCGGCGAAAATCTGCTTGTCGTGAAGGCTCCAGCCTTCCCGCTGCAGATGCTGCAGCGGAGAGCGGTGATCGAAAGTCGAGGTGCCCACCACCGTGCCGCGCACATCGGTTCTTTCCAGGATTTTCATTTTCTGTGTGATCGCGTAATCCCGGAGTTCCTCGGTGACTCCGGTCTGGGCGGCAAGCCGCATGGTGGCATCAAGTGAATCAAAGGCCTGGGACAGGCCCACCGCCGGCGCCATTTCGTGGGTGTCGGTCTCGGAGTCCGAACTGCGGGTGCTGGGCGGCTCGTTCGCCATGAGTTGTTTTGCCGGTTCGTCATCCATGACCGAGAATGCCGGCTGACCGGTCGTGGTCGCTGCCGGAGATTGAGACGCCGCGGCATCGAGCATCCTCCCGCATTCCCTGAGTTCGACGGCAAATCTGCGCGCGTCCTGATAGCGTTCATCCGGTGTCTTGGCCAGCGCCCTGGTCACGATCAGGTCCAGCATGGCAGGCACTTTTGGATTCAACGAGCTTGGCGCCGGCGGAGTCAGGTTGAGAATCTGGAACATCATCGAATTGATGTCTTCGCCGGTGAAAGGCGGTTTTCCCGTCAGCATTTCGTAGAGGATCACGCCCAGCGAAAAAATATCCGAGCGCGGCTCAGCACGGTTTCCGGCCACCTGCTCGGGCGACATGTAGCGCGGCGAACCCATCATTACGCCGGCGTGGGTCTGGACTTCGGCCGTTCGCATGCGCGCGATACCGAAATCAGCAATCTTCACCAGCCCGTCGCGCACGATCATGATGTTGGCCGGCTTGATGTCGCGGTGAACCACCTCGTGCTGGTGGGCGTAATTCAACCCCTCGGCAACCTGGGCGGCGATGTCGATGGCGCGTGCGACGGACTGCGGCTTGCCCGGTGTCATCAGCGAGCGCAACTCCTTGCCGTCGAGCAGTTCCATGGCCATGTAGGCGACGGTGCCGCTTTTGCCTATATCGTAGATGGTGACGATGTTGGGATGATTCAGACCGCCCGCGGCCCTGGCTTCCTGATAAAAACGGCTTTCGTAATCCGCCATCTCGCCCGCATCGACGGCCATGTTGATGGTCTTGATGGCGACGGTGCGGCTGAGCAGCGGATCGGTCGCTTTATAGATGACCCCCATGGCCCCTTTGCCCAGTTCGGCTATGAGTTCGTAACGTCCGAGTTTTCTGATTTCCACGATAGTTGCAGCCGCGATATTAACGGCGCCCTTTGGTGCTGCGGAACACCGGCCCCCAGTTGGGATGCCCGGCCTCGGCAGGTTCGAGTTCGAACGCCGGATCGATCTTCAGCGCCTTGCGGAATTCGTCACGGCACTGCCGCTCGCGTGCCGACACGCAATGAATGAAGGCGAGATACTTGTGCGCCTTGACCTGGTCCGACTTGCTCGCGAGCCCGGCATCGAGGCTCGCCTGCAGGTTGCGCGATGCCTCGGTGTAATTGTGGTTTTCGTATTGCCGGATGCCCGTCGCCAGATCCTGTTCGGCCTTGCCGGACTGGAACAGGACCTTGATCTCGTCCTGTATTCCCTTGATTGGCGCCGACTCGCAGCCGTACAGCACGGCCCCGAGCATGGCCACACACAACAGTCGCAGAATGTTCACTTCATTTCCTCTCAGCGGAATTTATGTCTTATTTTAATCCGGCTTCCGGGCGCCACGTCGATGGTCTCGACGTAGGGCGGAAAAGTGGTGTTCCTGATTTCGATGTGCCGCTTGCCGGGCTTGACCTCGATTTCGCGCAGCGGCGGGCTGACGCCCGCTTTCCTGCCATCCACATAGATTTCGCCCCAGGGCAAAATCGAAAGGCTGGCCATGGCGCGCTCCTGCTCGGCGGGAGGCGGCGTCATCTTTTCGGATTGCGCTGGGGTTGCTTTGCCAGGCGCCGCTTCGGTAGCGATCACCTGCTGCGGTTCGTCGCGGGTGCTGCGAACGACGAGCGCGATGACGAGTATGGCAATGACAGCGAGCGCGGTGCCCAGCCTCGGCTTGCGCCGCAGATTGTCTTTGAACCGTGTCACGGTTTGTGACAATTGATCGATCACCGGGCCGCCGGCCGGGGCTGATCGCTCGGCGCGGATTGCAGGCCGCCGCGCGGCCGTAGTGCCGACGGCATAGACTTCATGTTCGCGCACATGTTTGTCGGTGCGCGAGCCTTCAAAGCGGAACAGCTCCGCATAGTCGTCGGAAAGGCATGAGACGACCTCGTAGTAGGAGCGCGATACCAGGATCTGGCACGGCTCCGAAAAACTCATCACGCGCTGAGCGACATTGATGCCGTCACCTATGATATTGGGCTGGCCGTTGATGTCCTTGACGAGCTTGACCGGGCCGAGATTGATGCCGATGCGCATTCTGATCTGCGGGCCATCCGCGGGCTGGGGTGCTTCAAGCGCATCGCGCAGCGACAGTGCGGAGAACAGCGCTTCCTCGGGATCGCCCAGGAAACTGACCGCGGCCCCATCGCCGGTGTCGAGGATGATGCGGTCACCGGGTGCGATGGCGCCCAGCGCTTCCGAAAGCAGGGAATTGAAACGGTCCTTGAGCCAGAGCTGTTCGGAAACGGGTTTCTTGGAATACCCGATGATGTCCAGAAACAGCACGCTGCAGATGAAGGTGCGGTTGCTGCGGGCTGTCATGGATATCATCTGTAACTCGGTTCAGGTCGCGGCCGGCGGACTACTTGACGCGCATCCCGGGCTGCGCGCCGGTGTCGGGGGAGAGCAGATAGAGGCCGGGAGCCTCGCCTGAGGCCGCCAGCACCATCCCTTCTGACATCCCGAATTTCATTTTGCGCGGCGCGAGATTGGCGACGACGACCGTGAGCCTGCCGGCGAGCGCAGCAGGATCGTAGGCCGACTTGATGCCTGCGAACACCTGGCGCGTGCCGAGTGGGCCGACGTCGAGCGTGAGTTTCAGCAGCTTGTCCGCGCCTTCGACGTGCTCCGCCATCACAATTCTGGCGATCCGCAGATCGACTTTCGAGAAATCATCGATGCTGATGGTAGAGGGTTGGGCTGCGGTTTCCACGACGTTCTCCTGGTGTTGGGCATGGCGCTGCTGTGAATGCGGCGGCGGTGGGGCGGGTTTCAGGCTTTCCTTGTTGGCTTCGACGAGCGAGGTGATTTGCTTTCGGTCGATGCGGGTTATCAGATGGTCATAAGGTCTGATTTTAGTGGGGTATACGTTGTAGTCGGCCCATGCGAAATCTTTTTCAAGGCCGAAGAACTCGTGCGCGACACGATGGGCGACAGCTGGAATAACAGGTGCGAGGAATATGCTCAACATCTTAAAATCAAAAATACATTTGCTGCAGATGACTTGCAACATTTCGTGCTTCGATTCATCTTTCGCAAGTTCCCACGGCTTCTTCAGGTCGACATACTGGTTAATACTATCAGCGACTCTCATAATCTCGCGAAGCGCTTTTCCATATTCGCGGGATTCATAAGCATCAGCGATTTCTTTAGCGGAATGTGAGCGCTCCGCTATGGAAACCGGGTCGATCCTGGAGAGTTGTTCCCATGCTGATAATCGGCCGTTAAAATATTTTGTAAGAAATGTTGCTGCGCGACTAGCGATATTCACATATTTCCCAACCAGATCACTATTTACTCGCGCCACAAAGTCATCGAGATTCATGTCGATGTCCTCCATGGTCGAGTTGAGCTTGGCGGCATAGTAATAACGCAGCCACTCGGGATTCAGTCCCTGCTGGATATAGCTCTCGGCGGTGATGAAGGTGCCGCGCGACTTGGACATTTTCTCACCGTTGACGGTGAGAAAGCCGTGGGCGTAGACCTTGGATGGCGTGCGGTAGCCGGCGTGTTCGAGCATTGCCGGCCAGAACAGCGCGTGAAAGTAGAGGATGTCCTTGCCGATGAAATGCACCATCTCGGTGTCGCTGCCGGGACGGAGGAAGGCGTCGAGGTCGATCTTCTCGCCGTCCTTTGCCTTGCGCTCGGCATAGTTGCGGAGGCTGGCAAAATAGCCGACCGGGGCATCGAGCCAGACATAGAAAAACTTCTGGTTGTCCGTGCCCGGGATCGGGAAGCCGAAGTAGGGAGCATCACGTGAGATGTCCCAGTCCGAGAGCCGGGCATCCCCTGGCCCGCCCAGCCATTCCTTCATTTTGTTTGCTGCTTCGGGCTGCAGCCTGTCAGACGCCTGGGTGAATGCGCGCAGAAACTGCTCGCAGCGCGGATCGGAGAGCTTGAAGAAGTAGTGCTCGGAGGCCTTGCGCACCGGCGCCGCCCCCGATACCGTCGAGTAAGCATTCTTGAGATCGGTCGGACCATAGGTCGCGCCGCACATCTCGCACGAGTCGCCGTACTGGTCTTTGGCGTCGCACTTCGGGCACTCGCCCTTGATGTAGCGGTCGGGCAGGAACATCTGCTTGACCGGGTCATAGAACTGCTCGACCGAGCGCACCGCAATAAGATCCTTGCTCTTCAGGTGGGTATAGATATCCTCGCAGAAGGCGCGGTTTTCCGGCGAGTCGGTGGTGTAGTAGTTGTCAAAGCCGACCATGAAGGCATCGAAGTCGCGCTTGTGCTCGTGCCAGACGCGCTCGATCAGTTGTGCCGGCGTGATGCCCTCGGCGTCGGCGCGCAGCATGACGGGCGTGCCGTGGGTGTCGTCGGCGCCGACGTAATGGATTTCATGCCCCTGCATGCGCTGGAAGCGCACCCAGATATCGGTCTGGATGTACTCTACCAGATGGCCAAGATGGATCGCGCCGTTGGCGTAGGGCAGGGCGGAGGTGACGAAAATGCGGCGTTTTTGCATGAGTGGTCTGATCTAAAGAGTTGAATTGTAACAAATAGGCATGCTTATCCCCTGCATAGCGGCAAGATCTGCTGAAATGCCCTCCCGGGGAATGGAAAAACCTTGGTTCTTAAAGGGTTGTGGGTAGTCGTCGCGCGCAAATCTGATTACAATCGCGCCCTTATCCCCAAGGAAAGAGAAATGGCCGTTACCGAACAGCAAGTACAGGACGCGCTCAAGGCGCTGATCGATCCCAATACCAAGAAAGATTACGTTTCCACCAAGTCCGCGCGCAATATAAAAATCGACGGTGACAAGGTCGCGGTGGACATCCTTCTGGGCTACCCCGCCAAGAGCCAGCTCGAGCCGATCCGCAAGGAAATCGCCGCCAAGCTGAAAAGCATACCCGGCGTCGGCAATGTCACCGTCAATGTCTCGATGAAAATCGTCTCGCATGCGGTGCAGCGCGGCGTGAAGCTCGTTCCCGGCGTCAAGAACATCATCGCCATTGCGTCCGGCAAGGGCGGGGTGGGCAAGAGCACGACCGCCGTCAATCTGGCGCTGGCGCTGGCGGCCGAAGGCGCGAGCGTCGGTGTGCTCGATGCCGACATCTACGGCCCGTCGCAGCCGATGATGCTGGGCATGTCCGGCCGGCCGGAATCCAAAGATGGCAAGAGCCTGGAGCCGATGGAAGGCCACGGCCTGCAGGCGATGTCGATCGGTTTTCTGATCGATGTCGAAACGCCCATGGTATGGCGCGGGCCGATGGTGACCCAGGCGCTGGAACAGCTTCTGAACGAGACCAAGTGGCGCGACATCGATTATCTGGTGGTCGACCTGCCGCCGGGCACCGGCGATATCCAGCTGACGCTGGCGCAGCGCGTGCCGGTCACCGGCGCGGTGATCGTCACCACCCCCCAGGACATCGCGCTGATCGACGCGCGCAAGGGGCTCAAGATGTTCGAGAAAGTCGGCATTCCCATCCTTGGCGTCGTCGAGAACATGAGCATCCATATCTGCTCCAAGTGCGGCCACGAAGAGCGCATTTTTGGCGAGGGCGGCGGCGAGCGCATGGGCAAGGATTACGACGTCGAGTTTCTCGGCGCGCTCCCCCTGGACATCAAAATCCGCGAACACGGCGATTCCGGCAAGCCGACGGTGGTCTCCGATCCTGACGGCCGGGTGGCGCAGATCTACCTGGAAATCGCCCGGCGGGTGGCGGTCAAGATCGCCGAGCGGCAGCAGGACCATTCGGCGGTGTTTCCCAAGATTGTGGTCGAGAATACGTGAGATGTAATGAGTGAGGCGGGAGGTGTAATATTCCCGATGAACCCGGATAATCCTTCACCCCTGACTTCTTACGCCTAACGCTTTCCAATGACTATAAAATCCGACCGCTGGATCCGCCGCATGGTGGAAAGCCAGCGCATGATCGAACCTTTCGAGCCCAATCAGATCAAGCAGGCCAACGGCCACAAGCTGGTCTCCTACGGTACGTCCAGCTACGGCTACGATATTCGCTGCTCCAGCGAGTTCAAGATTTTCACCAACATCAACAGCACCATCGTCGATCCCAAAGAATTCGACGAGCGCTCCTTCGTCGATTTCAAGGGCGACGTTTGCATCATCCCCCCCAATTCCTTCGCGCTGGCACGCACCGTCGAGTATTTCCGCATCCCGCGCAATGTGCTGACGATCTGCCTGGGCAAATCGACCTACGCCCGCTGCGGTATCATCGTCAATGTCACGCCGCTGGAGCCGGAATGGGAGGGTTACGTGACGCTGGAGTTTTCCAACACCACGCCGCTGCCTGCCAAGATTTACGCCAATGAAGGCGTGGCGCAGGTCATTTTTCTCGAGGCGGCGCCGGATGACGTCTGCGAGACGTCCTACAAGGACCGTGGCGGGAAGTACCAGGGCCAGGTCGGTGTCACGCTGCCCAAGATCTAGCCGGCCGGTGCGGTTCGCTGCCGGTCCGGCGGATAATTCAGTCCCCGCACGGAATCTATAGGAGCATGCCGTGAAGTTTCGATTTCCAGTCATCATTATCGACGAGGATTTTCGCTCCGAGAACGCGAGCGGGCTCGGCATCCGCGCGCTGGCCAAGGCGATAGAGGACGAGGGGCTGGAGGTCGTGGGCGTGACCAGCTACGTCGATCTGGCGAGTTTCGCCCAGCAGCAAAGCCGGGCCTCGGCCTTCATCATGTCGATCGACGACGAGCAGATCGTGGGCTCGCCCGAGGAAGCCGAGTCAACGATCAAGGAACTGCGGGCCTTCGTCAAGGAGATCCGCTTCCGCAACGGTGAAATCCCGATCTTTCTGTATGGTGAAACCGGCACCTCGCGGCATATCCCGAACGATGTGCTGCGCGAGTTGCACGGCTTCATTCATATGTTCGAGGACACGCCGGAGTTCGTGGCGCGTTACATCATTCGTGAGACCAAGACCTATCTGGACAGCCTGACGCCGCCGTTTTTCCGCGCGCTCACCCATTACGCGCAGGACGGCGCCTATTCCTGGCATTGCCCCGGCCATTCGGGTGGCGTGGCTTTCCTGAAAAGCCCGGTCGGCCGGATGTTCCACCAGTTCTTTGGCGAGAACATGCTGCGCGCCGACGTCTGCAATGCGGTTGACGAACTGGGGCAGCTGCTCGACCACTCCGGTCCGGTGGGCGCCTCGGAACGCAACGCGGCGCGCATCTTCAATTGCGACCACCTGTTCTTCGTCACTAATGGCACTTCAACTTCGAACAAGATGGTGTGGCATTCAACGGTGGCGCCGGGCGACGTGGTGATAGTCGACCGCAACTGCCACGTGTCCATCCTGCACGCAATCACCATGACCGGCGCGGTGCCGGTATTCCTGATGCCAACGCGCAATCATTTCGGCATCATCGGGCCGATCCCGCTCGAGGAATTCCGCTGGGAGAACATCGAGAAAAAAATCCAGGCCAATCCGTTCGCGCGCGATGTGAAGGCCAAGCCGCGCGTGCTGACGCTGACCCAGAGCACCTATGACGGCATCCTGTATAACGTCGATACCCTCAAGGAAATGCTGGATGGCAGGATAGACACGCTGCATTTCGACGAGGCGTGGCTGCCGCACGCGACATTTCACAAGTTCTACCAGGGCATGCATGCGGTGGGCCGCGACCGGCCGCGCTGCAAGGATACGATGGTTTTTTCCACGCAGTCCACCCACAAACTGCTGGCAGGGCTGTCGCAGGCTTCGCAGATCCTGGTGCAGGAGAGCGAAAACCGCAAGCTCAACCTGGATACGTTCAACGAAGCCTACCTGATGCACACTTCGACCAGCCCGCAGTACGCGATCATCGCCTCATGCGACGTGGCGGCGGCGATGATGGAGCCGCCGGGCGGCAAGGCGCTGGTGGAGGAGTCCATACTCGAGGCGCTCGATTTCCGGCGCGCGATGCGCAAAGTGGACGCCGAGTTCGGCAAAGACTGGTGGTTCAAGGTGTGGGGGCCGGAGCGGCTGGCGGCCGAAGGTGTGGGCAATCGCGACGACTGGATGCTGCGCGCCAACGAACGCTGGCATGGTTTCGGCAACCTTGCCCCCGGATTCAACATGCTCGATCCGATCAAGGCGACGGTGATCACCCCGGGCCTCGACGTCACCGGGAAATTCGCCAAGACCGGCATTCCGGCGGCCGTGGTCACCAAGTACCTGGCGGAGCACGGCATCATCGTCGAGAAGACCGGGCTTTATTCGTTCTTCATCATGTTCACCATCGGCATCACCAAGGGCCGCTGGAACACGATGGTGACTGAGCTGCAGCAGTTCAAGGACGATTACGACAACAATCGTCCGTTGTGGCGCGTGCTGCCTGAATTCCTTCTCAAGCATCCGCAATACGAAAAGATCGGGCTGCGCGATCTGTGCGACCAGATCCACGGCGTCTACAAGGCCAACGATGTGGCTCGGCTCACCACGGAAATGTACCTTTCGGACATGCTGCCGGCGATGCGGCCGGCGGATGCGTGGGCGCGCATGGCGCACCGCGAAATCGACCGTGTCGAGATCGACAACCTCGAAGGCCGTGTGACCTGCGTACTGCTCACGCCGTACCCGCCAGGCATCCCGTTACTGATTCCCGGCGAGCGCTTCAATGCGACCATCGTCCATTACCTGCAGTTTGCGCGCACCTTCAACCAGCAGTTTCCCGGGTTCGAAACCGATATTCACGGCCTGGCGGTGGAGCCGGGTAACGGCAAGCTGCGCTATTTTGTCGACTGCGTGGCGCAGAGCTGAGCGGATTCTAACGCCGCGCAATCAAGTCTCCGTAATTCGTTCGTCCGTCATGCGTGGCGCATAATTTGTGATGACTGAACGCGAAAACTCCGTTAGCTGGGAATATATATCGTCAATACCGGGAATCGCCTGGCCCGCAATCGCCGCGCCGGGCGCCGCCCAGCTCTTGGCGTTGCAATTTCAATTCGAGCGGTCGCAATGGCTGGGTGCCGGTCAGATCCATGAATTGCAACTGGGTCAGCTCGGTGCGCTGGCGCGACACGCTTTTCAGACTGTGCCGTATTACCGGCAACGCTGGCAGAAACTCTACGATCCCGGGGTGCCGCTGACAGCGGAGCTGTTGGCGCAATTGCCTCTGCTCGCACGCCGTGACCTTCAGGACAACTCCTACTCACTGAAAAGCACGGCTGCCCCGACCGAGCACGGGCCGGCGGTAGAGGGCAGAACGTCGGGCTCAACCGGCAGCCCGGTGCGCTCGCTCAAAAATGGATTGACGAGCCTGTTTTGGCGGGCATTCGCCCTGCGTGATCATCGTTGGCATGGCCGCGATCTTGGCGGCAAGCTGGCGGCCATACGCCAGGGTGCGCCGGACGCTGAAGCCGAGAGCTGGGGGCAGGTGACCAACGGTGTGCTCGCAACAGGTCGTTCCTCCACGCTGGATATCAGAGCCAGCATTGATACGCAGTTGCGCTGGCTGGCGCAGCAGCAACCCGCTTATCTCCTGAGTTATCCGTCGAATATTGCCGGGCTGGCGCGGCAGTCGCTTGCCCGCGGCATCCGGTTTCCCGGGTTGCGCGAAGTGAGGACGATAGGCGAAGTTCTGACGCCGGAGACGCGCGCGCTGTGCCGGCAGGCGTGGGACGTGCCCGTGACGGACGCGTACTCCGCCGACGAGGTCGGTTATATCGCGCTGCAATGCCCGGTGCACGAGCATTACCATGTCCAGTCCGAAGGACTGCTGGTCGAGGTCATCGATGAGCAGGGCGCAGCCTGCGCGCCCGGAGCTGTCGGCCGGGTGGTGGTCACCGCGCTGCATAACTTCGCCATGCCATTAGTGCGTTATGCCATCGGCGATTATGCGGAAGTCGGCGCGCCTTGTGCGTGCGGGAGAGGCTTGCCGGTGCTCAAGCGCATCATGGGCAGAGTGCGCAATATGCTGATACTTGCCAATGGCGAAAGTTACTGGCCGATGCTGGGCACCCAAAGCTTCCCTGAATTAGCGCCGATATTGCAGCATCAGTTCGTGCAAAAAAGTCCGGCCTGTCTTGAACTGCGCCTGGTGACGGCGCGCACTCTGTCGCCACGGGAAGAGGACAATCTGCGCAAACACATTGAGTCACGGTTGCCGGTGCCGATGCAGCTGAATTTTGTTTATTGCGGTGAAATTTCCCGCGGCAAGAGCGGGAAGTTCGAGGACTTTGTCTCGGAAATGTCGTGAACCGGGAAGGTCGTTCGCCGCCGGGCCGGGACTGCATGATGTTCAGGATATTTTGGTTGCGATGACGCACGCATGTTCAGCGTTATTCGGAATTGCCAATCCACTGATGTTGCGGTCCGGAATATTTCCGGAGCTAACGAGCGAGAAGTCGTCGATGCGGAAGTTATTTGTCCTGAACAGGCTCATGATGTCGTCGGCTGAAAGGGCGTAGACGTGTAGTCGCTGGATGTAGTTCTCGACCCGCCGGGCGAATTCCTGCGGTTCGGGCTGCAATCCCGCCGGTAATTCCGCTGACTGTTGCATGACGCTTGCGCGGAATGTGGCCGCCTGGCTTTGCGAGAAACCGACTTTGTGTTGCGCGCTGGTCTCCCGGATACGATTGACGATTAATACCGACCCCCCCGGGTTGAGGATTTGCCTCCACTTTTCGACCACCTCGATCCTGCCGTGCGGCGCGAACTGGCCCAGGAAGGAATGGCCGCAGACCACGTCGAAAGGGATCGGGGCGCGGTAATCGAATATATTTACCCGTATGGTATTGATCTTATGCCCGACTCTGTCTGCGTACCAGTTATTGAGAAAGAGAGGCGTGTCGCAAGCGTCGAGAACGGTGATGTCGGCGTGAAGGTTGTGCGCTTTACAGGCCCAGATCACGTGGGCGAGGATAGAATAATCCGCCGCGCCGGAGATCAGTAATCGCAGGCGGTCGTATCGTTGCGACAAGGTTTCGAAGGCACCAAAGAAAAAATCAGCCTGATGTTCGGGCGTGGCGGCCAGCCCCATCAGGCGCAGATCCTGCCACAGCCCGTGGTACCAGGCGCAATCTTCGCCAGACACCGGGTCTTTCCGGCATAGGCGCGATGCAGTTAGTCGCGCAAGCGGTGCACTGAGCGTCAATGGTTCTTTAATATCGGGCATGGCTCACCGGCAAAGTAAAAGGGTCGCTGCGCGCGGCTGCAGCATATCATGATTTAACTATTTGATTATTAATAATATTATATTGTCTCACGCTGATGGTGCGGGAATGGCAACGTCAGAATCGGCACCCCTATGTTGCAGGTTTGCCTCATTGCATCCGCCACAACGCGTCCATTTTTGACAGCGATGGAACGCAAGCATATCCTCTGAGGCTTGTAAGGTAAAAAGTAAAAATAAGAGTAAAGTAAAAGAAAAGGAAAACCGCCATGCGTTCGGCTATTTGCGCTAAATCTACGCTGTTTTTCTTCCTCGTTTTCGCGTTTGTGGGCAATGCCCTGGCGGCTGATCCGGTCCTGGAAAACGCCAAGCGCTTCATGGCGCAAAAGAACCCCAAAGCGGCTTACGAACTGCTGGTGCCGCTGCAGTCTGCGCGCGCGGGCGACCCGGACTACGATTTCCTGCTGGGACTTGCGGCGCTGGATAGCGGCAAAGCATCCGAGGCGGTGTTCGCGCTGGAGCGGGTGCTGGCGGTCAATCCCAATCACACCCAGGCACGGGCGGAGATCGCCCGGGCTTATTTTGTGCTCGGCGAGCGCCAGACGGCGAAACAGGAATTCGAATCGGTGCAGAAAATGGGCGTCCCCGCGGGGGCAGAGCCCATGATCCAGAAATTTCTCGATGCGATCGAGCAGCTCGCCGCCTCCGAACGTACCCAGGTCAGGGGCTATGTCGAGCTGACCCTGGGCCACGATACCAACGTCAACAGCGCGACCTCGGGTTCGCAAGTGGCGATTCCGGCATTTGGCGGCGCGATCTTCACGCTTGCTGATGCAGGGGTCAAGCAGGAGGACAACTTCGGTTCGGCCGGCGCCGGCATCAGCGTCAGGCATCCGCTTTCGAAAGAACTGGCGCTGTTCGGCGGTCTGAATCTCAACAAGAAGATCAACGACACCCAGGACAGGTTTGATACGGGTTCGTGGGACGGCAACGCCGGCATTTCCCTGACCCGGCAGAAAAACGTGTTTACCGCGGCGTTCCAGGCCAATAACTTTTACGTCGACAACAGCCGTTTCCGCGACGCTTACGGCGTAACCGGGCAATGGCAGCACAATTACGACGCCCGCAACCAGGCCTCGGCCTACCTGCAGTACACCGAGTTGCACTATCCTGGACAGGAGATACGCGACGCCCGCCGTTATGTGGGCGGGATGGCCTCCGCTCACGCCTTCGCCGCGAAAATGAGCCCCGTTGCCTATGCAGGCTTCTATTTTGGCGAAGAGCGGGAGAATGCTGCCGGGGTCCCCTGGCTGGGCCATGAACTTTTCGGCTCGCGGCTGGGCGGGCAGGTTACGTACAACGACAAGACGACTGTTTTTGCCAATGCCAGTATCGAAAGCCGGCGTTATGGCGGGAATGAGCCCTTCTTCCTGACCACCCGCAAAGATACCCAGTACGATCTGAGGATAGGCGTAAATTATGCGCCCGAAAAGTATTGGACGGTCACGCCGTTGGTGAGCTTCACCCATGTTGATTCCAACATCCAGATCAATACGTTCAGGCGCAATGTTTTTTCCGTAACGGTACGGCGGTCGTTCTGATCGGAACGCGTCAAGCCGCCAGGAAAACTCGGTTATCGGTCTTCGTGACATAGTGCCTGTAACCTCTTGATGAGGGCGTGATATGAGAAGCAGTGTGAATAGATCCCGGAGGTGCGGCCATGTTTCCCCAAGATGAATTCAAATTAACCCGCCAGGCGGTGTTTGCGCTGCTCGTTTCCGCGGCGTTTTCCCAGACTGCGAATGCGGCGCCTGCGGGCACGGTGGTGTTCGCGGTGGGTGATGTCAGCGCGACCGCGGCCGATGGCAAGGTGCGCCCCCTGCTGAAGGGTACTGAAATTGCCGTAGGCGACACCATCGTCACCGGCGGCAATGGGCGCGCCCAGGTCCGCTTTACCGATGGTGCATTCTCATCGTTTCAACCCGAGACCCGCTTCCGGGTCGATCAATATCAGTATGAGGGCAAGACCGACGGCAGCGAGAAAGGCTTTTTCAGCCTGCTCAAAGGCGCGCTGCGCACCGTTACCGGCGCGATCGGCCATGTCAACAAAAAGAGCTACCAGGTGGCCACGCCCACCGCGACCATAGGCATACGCGGCACCGAGTACCTGGCGCGGGAGGGCAACAGCCTGAGTGTCAGCGTCGGCGAGGGCCAGATCGAAGTGTGCAACGCCGCGGGCTGCCTGGTGGTGGCCGATGGAGAGTCGGCCTTTGTCAAAGACGCATCGACTCAGCCCACGTTCACCCAGCAAAAAACCGAGGCGCCACCCGCTCCGCCCCAGGAGGCCAAACCTGAAGAGTTCAGGGTGGCGGAAAATCGCGATGCGACCGGCGGCTTGACCCTGGCACCGACCCTGCTATCTGGGCCGGGCTACCTCGGCGCTGCGGCAGGGCAAGTTTTTTTTAGTTACGATTGGTATTCTCCGTTTGTCGTGCATTCTGTTTTTATGCAGCCGGGCAATGCGGTCTTCGATGGCGCAGGCGTTCTCACCTCGTTCTCCGCGGATGGCGCTGAGGGTTTTGGCGGATCCGTTTCAGCCACGGCAGGCGTTATTTCAGGCGGTTTCAATGATGGGATCATAGGTTGGGGCCGCTGGGACAGTGGCACCGGGACCACGACAATACCTTACACGTGTGTTTTTGCCTGCGAAGGCTCGGGCCCGCTCAAGGATGTGCATTACGTCGTCGGCCAGCCTACGCCGGCGGCGGACATGATGGCGCTGTATAACGCCAACATGGTTGGAACCTATTCCCTGCTCGGGTTCACTTATCCGACTGCGCTGGACGGTTACGGCAATCGCACGGTCGGTACTCAGCCGGTGACTGGGTCCCTGACCGCTTATTTTGGATCCGGAAATCTGGGCGTGACGCTGGGTGTTCCCATAGGCGGGAACAACTTCAGCATCGATGGGTATGCTTACTTCAATCCGACAGCCGTTAGCGGCCCCAATACCGCTCATCCTGCAGCGTTCATTGGCTATGGATCGGTAAGCGGCATGTCCTACGGCTACGCCGAAATAAGTGGCCTGTTTGCCGGTGCCAATGCATCGCGTGCCGGTCTGGTTTATCAGTTCGACACCTATTACGCAGCCAATCCGATCGGTACCGTCAGTGGCGCGGCGACATTCAAGCAAACGTCTCTCACTATGGGCTCGCCCCCTCAGTAGCGCAAACTGGTTTACGGCAGGATGATGCATTGCTGATTCCCCGTAGTGTCGTGCCCGGCAACCTGTGGCCGGTGATTCCGGAGCCTGTGGGCGCGTCCATGCTGGCGATGCAGTTCCAGTTCGAGCAAAGCCAGTGGTGGCCGCCCGATGTCATCCGAAATAATCAAACCCGCCAGATCAGGCTGTTGCTCGACCATGCTGTAACCACAGTTCCTTACTACGGGAAACTGCTGGGAAAGGGCGCGGACGAGTTTGCCGGCATCGACTCGGATGAGTGGCGGCAAATCCCCATGTTGCGACGGGCTGATATACAGGCTGCGGGTGATACCTTGCTCAGCAATGCGCTGCCGCCCGCGCATGGACGCAGGCTTGCCTATCAATCATCAGGATCCACGGGCGAGCCCATCAAGAGCTATGGCAGCGAACTCACGCTGTTTTTCATCAATGCCCTCAACCTGCGCGATCATCTCTGGCATGATCGGAATTTGAGTGCCAAGATCGCGGCGATCCGCTCCAAAGTGACCGCCCAAACGCATCCGGGCTGGGGCATGGCCACCGATGTGGCATTCGACACCGGGCCGCTGGCGGCATTGGACATCGTAACCGACGTGGAAGCTCAGTTGCAGTGGCTGGTGCAACAGGATCCCGTTTATCTGCTGACTTCCCCTCCCAACGCCCTGGAATTGGCGCGCCTGAGCATCGCCACAGGGGTGAGGCCGGTGAATCTGCGGGAGGTAAGGACATTTGGCGAGACCCTGCCGCAGGATTTGCGCATGACCTGCCGCAAGGCGTGGGGCGTGCCCGTGACCGATATCTACAGCGCCGAGGAGGTGGGAGCCATCGCGCTGCAGTGTCCCGGGCATGAGCATTACCACGTGCAGGCGGAAAATCTCCTGGTGGAAATACTCGATGAACAGGGCCGGCCCTGCCGGCCCGGTGAAACAGGAAGAGTGGTCATCACCACGCTGCATAACTTCGCCATGCCGCTGGTGCGCTATGAGAACGGCGACTATGCCGAGGTGGGCGAGCCCTGTCCGTGCGGCCGCGGCCTGACGGTGCTGAAGCGGATCATGGGACGGCAGCGCAACATGGTGAGTCTGCCCGACGGCACCCGGCACTGGCCGAGTTTCCCGTCGGAAACGTGGATGGACATTGCGCCGATCCGGCAAATCCAGCTCGTGCAGCGCACGCTGCAACAGATCGATGCGCGCATCGTGGCCTCGCGCGCCTTGACGCCGCAAGAGGAAAACAGCTTCATTCTTGCGTTGCAGGACTCGCTGGGTTATCCGTTCAACATCGTCGTAAATCGCGTGGATGCGATTCCTCGCGCGGCGAATTCCAAGTATGAAGACTTTATTTCGGAAGTCCCCCTGAACCCGTCTTCAACACCTTGACGAGATCGCGTCGTTGCGGTCGCGGGAGTTCGGCCCTGATCTGAACGGTATTGTGTATGAGTCGTTTCAGGTGTTGCCGCTGCCGCGAAAAAGCACTCAAACGTACATTTATTAATTAATATAATCATATAGTTATACTTAGTCTAAGTCTTGATATTTTTTTTGCATAGTTTGGTGCATGATACCGTCATTCACGATGCGGGAAAGGTTGGTGGGCCATACGTCAGGCTCGGAATTTGCATGAAAACGGGTTGCTAAGCATCAGGGAGTCGGAACAAGGGGGGGTAATTCGTGGCATCAGCTTCACACAGCACAAAACGGGCAGCGCAATTCAAGCTTTGGGCCGCAGCATCGGCCTTTTCTTTGATCTGTTCCGGTCTGGCGTCGGCAGCCTGGGCGCAACAAGCCGAGATGGAAAAGGCAGAAGCGTTGCTGAAGGCCGGGAATCCTGCAGCGGCGTACACGCTGCTCGAACCGCTCGACGAGAAGTACGCCGGCGACGCGCGCTTTGACTATCTGCTGGGGATTGCGGCGCTCGACAGCGGCAAGGCGGACAAGGCGACTCTCGCTTTCGAACGTGTGCTGGCCGTGAATCCGAATTTCGCCGGCGCCCGTCTCGATATGGCGCGGGCCTATTTTCATCTGGGCGATCTGGCGCGCGCGAAAACCGAATTCGAAACTGTCCTGCAGCAGAATCCGCCGCCTGCCGCGCGCCAGACCGTGGAGCGTTACCTCAAGGCCATCGAAGAACGCTCGAAAATCCAGCAGACACAGATCTCCGGTTTTGCGGAGTTCGGCTTCGGCCATGACACGAACGTCAACAACTCGTCCTCGGCGACGTCCATCGCCGTGCCGGCCCTCGGCAACATCATTTTCACGCTCGATCCCCGGAACGTGCAGAAGAAAGACAATTACACAAGCTATGCGCTCGGCGCTGATGTCAACCATAACCTGGGGCAGGGTTTCGCCGTGTCCGCCGGCGCTTCAACGCGCTATCGCGTCAACAGCACCGAGGACACGTTCGATTACAACAATTTCGAGGGCCACGGCGGGGTTTCCTATGCCACGCAGTCCGCGTTGTTCCGCCTCGGGATCACGGGCGAGCGGTTTTACCTCGATCATGCGGTCAATCGCAACAGCACCGGAATTAACGGCGATGCGCGCTATATGCTGAATCCGGCCAATGTCTTTTTGGCCTTTGCGCAGCACAACCGCTTCCGTTTCGAGCAGTCGGCGCTGACCATCAACAATTTCGACCAATCGCTGCTAGGCGGTGGCTACCTGCGGCTGTTTGCGGATGGTGCGGGCGCGATTACTGCAAATGCGTTTGTCGGCACGGAAAAGGCCGACAGCGGCCGTGCGGACGGCAACAAGGACATCACCGGCATACGCCTGGGCGGGCAGTACCGGCTGCGCGATGACCTCGACCTGTTCGCGTCATTTGGCTTCCAGAAAGGCAAGTACGACAAGGAGAACGTCGCGTTCCAGACGCTGCGCGAAGACAAGCAGTCCGACGGCGTAATCGGGCTCACCTGGCGTTACGACAAGGACTGGACCGTGCGGCCGCAGATCTTGCGCATCCGCAACGATTCCAACATAGAAATCTACGGGTACAGCCGCATGGATTACTCGGTGACGATCCGGCGCGACTTTAAGTAATCGGGTACCGGCCGCTGTCTGGCGGCCGGAATGGCGGGTTTAAAGGTATTTAACGTGTCGGGTGCTGCAGAGTTTAATCCCGGCTGCACGAAACTGGAGGCTACCATCATGTCTTCCCATGTAACTCGCGGCATTTGGATCATCCTTGCATTGTTCCTTGCGACCGGTTGGGTTCACGCCTCCGTCGGCACGGTACAGTTTTCCTCGGGCGACGTGAAGATCCGTGATGTGTCCGGCAAAATTCGCGACGCCAGGAAAGGCGATCTGATCAACGAGGGCGACACAATTCTTACAGGTGGCCAGGCTTCCGCGCAATTGAAAATGTCCGACGGCGGGATACTTGCCGTGCGCCAGGAAACCGAACTGAAGATCACGCAGTACACGTATACAGGCAAGGAAGACGGCACCGAGAGCGCCTTCATGTCGCTGTTGAAAGGCGGCTTCCGCACGATCACCGGCATCATCGGCCGCGCCAACAAGGACAATTACAAGGTCAGCACGCCGACCGCGACGATCGGTATTCGCGGCACCGACCACGAGCCGCATTTCGTGCCTACGGTGCCGCCCGGCGCACCGCAACCGCCGACCCCGCCCGGCACCTACGACAAGGTGAACGTGGGCGTTGCATTTATTGCGACGCCGCAGGGCACCCTAAACATCGCGCAGAACCAGGTCGGATTTGCCGCGCCCAACCAGGCGCCGCAACTGCTGCCCGTGATGCCCGATATCTTCAAGGTGACGCCGCCGATCAATCAGGCCCAGCAGGAAAAAGAAGCGGAGAAGGAAAAACAGGCTGCAGCCGAGAAAGAGAAGCAGGCTGCCGCGCCTAAACCTGCAGCCAAGCCCGCGGCGGGCACCGGTGGGCAAAGCCAGGAATCGCAGGGCACGCCGGCTGCGGAGAACGCTGCCGACACGCCGGCAGCGTCGCAAGCGGCCGCCCCTTCGGAGGTGCGCTCCTCCGCGATCGTCGACAATACGTCCAGCCCGGGTACAGGCACCTCGACGACGCTCAGCACCACAACTGCTACGACAACGACCTCGACCCCGACGATTACGCAGACTGTGTCGGGCACGAGCAGCTCCAGCAGTCTCGACGTTAATCTGACGACGCAGACAGTTGCGCCGTCCGGCGGCGGCGCTCCGGCGCCGATCACGCAGGGTGCTTACGCATCTCAGGCGCAGTCCGCAGCCGATGAATCGCAGGTCGACGCGAACCTCGCTGCCGGCGCGCACACGCAGGCCCTGACTTTCGAATCGCAGACCAATACGGCGGTGTCCAGCATCGGTACGGTTTCACAGGTCAGCACGGCGCCGGCAACGTCAGCGATCGGCACGGCGGGCACCAGTATTTTATCTGCGCAAGCGGCCGTTACGAGCGCTGCCGCGCTGACCCCGGTGGATTTGACGGCCGCTACGTCGGCTGTCAGCGGTGCGACGACGAACTTCAACGCGCAGCAGACGGCGTTCAATAATCTGGGGCTGGCTGCGGATGTCACACCGGCCAGCAATGCGGTTGCAACAGCCAACGCCGCTATTACTTCCGCAACTTCAGCGGTGAGTTCGCTTTCCGCGAGTCCCGCCAGCGTTGCCAATGCCATCACCGCGATTACCAATGCGAGTGGCGCAATCGGCACGGCAGATACAGCGGTGACCAACGTCAACGCGCTGGCGGCACCGAATACCGCACTGGCGACAACCAACGCCGGCACTTCGACGGGGCTCAGAAGCACTGCCGAAACTCAGGCGGCCCAGGCCGCGGCTTCGATCGCGGCCAACGGCTCGTTCGCCGATGCCGTTTATGCCGTACCAGCAAATACGGCAACACAGGGCGCGCTTGCTACGGTGCAGAGCAAGGACACGCTGGTGCAGACGGCGGCGGGTGACGCAACGACGCAAGCCGCGGCTTTTAACACGGCCAAGTCGACCGCCAATACTCTTCTGGGTTCCGCCAATACCAGTCTCGGGCTGGCGAATGCCGCGCTCGGCACGGCCACCGCCGAAAACACCAACTTCACCAACGCGAAATCGGCGGCGAATACGGCGCTGGGCAGTGCCACTACGAATCTCGCGACCGCAAATACCGCGCTGTCCGCCGCGAACAGTTTCAACACGACCTTCAATACGGGCACGACCGCGGCGCAGAATTCACTGACCACGGCCTCGGGGCAGTTGGCAACAGCGGGCAGCGAGTTGACCAGTGCGCAAAATGCCAACGCGGCGTTAATTGCCGCGATCGCGGCCGCGCAGCAGGCGTTGAGCGACGCCAACACAGCGCTGGCAGCGGCAAACAGCCAACTCACCGCAGCCAATACCAGCAATACCGCGATTGCCACTGCTCAAGCAGCAGTTACAGGCTTGTCCAGCCAGGCGGCTGCGGCAGTCGCTGCGGCGCAAGGCGCCGCCAATCTGGCGCAAGTCGCTGCGACGGCCGCGCAGGTTGCCGCGACCGACGCGCTGACCAAGCAGAATGCCGGTGATTTCGCCGGCGCGCAGGCAGCGCTCAACACGGCGCTCGCGCGGCTCGGAGATGCGCAGACGCAACTGACCGCGGCACAGACTGCGCAAGGCCAGGCCCAGACCGCTGCCAATACCGCAAACACCCAGCTTGCGGCGGCGCAGACAGCCGTAACGGCGGCGAGCACTGCCGTGAGCGCTGCGGTCACTGCGGCCGGCAACGCATCGAGTCTGGCGGGAAATGCGGTGACGCAGTCCGGCGCGGCGTCGACACAGCAGGCGGCTGCAGGCACCGCAGCGGGCAATGCGTCGACGGCTGCCGGCAACGCGCAGTCCAGCGTGACCAGCGCGCAGGGCAGTATCGGCACGGCAAGTGCGGCTAAAAGCAGTGCAGCCTCCAGCGTGACCTCGGCAACCACCGCCGCCGGTGCGGCGCAAATCGATGCCGGGACGGCGCAGACCCAGGCCGGGGCCGCAGCTACTGCTTTTACAGCAGCCTCGACCGCGGCAACTTCAGCTGAATCCCAGGCGAATACGGCGCAGACGCAAGCCGGTACGGCGCAAACCTCGGCGGGTACTGCAACATCAGCTCAAAGTGCCGCCGTCGCCGCGGTGAATACCACCACGACCGAACTGGGCAATGCACAGATTGCCGCAAACACGGTTGCGACCAATTATCAGCAGGCGCAGTACAACAATCCGGCGGTGGCCAGTTCCAACTTCAGTCATGCGGTGCACAGCCAGCGGCCGCTGAGCGGTACGACGACCGAGCGCGCCATCATGGACGCATTTACCAACAACCCGAACACGGTGTACGTGCTCGACGGCAACAAGAGCCTGGTTGAAATCCGCAACACGACCTACGAGAGCTACGGCTGGAATTACCCGGCTCAGACGCTGGTCACCGCTGCGAACGCCAGGTTCAGCGGCGGCACGGCTTTCGACACGTACTACATTGTTGACGCGGATGGCGCTTTCTACATGGGGCGTTGGGCGGGCGGACAGATCGATATCACCGGACCGATTACCAGGACGGATATTCTCGGACCGGCGAGTGCGCACTGGCTGATCGGACTTTTTCCCTCGAATGCATTGGCGCCGTATCCGACGAACGTCAATAATGTGCAGACCCTGACCGGGACCGCGAACTACACATTGCTGGCCAACACGCAGCCGACCGACAGTTTCGGCGGTGTCGGTGTACTCAATTCGGCGACGCTGTCAGCGAATTTCTCCTCGCAAACAGTCAACGCGGGGGTTGATGTCTCGTTCGCCAGCCGGGACCTCCAGATTACGGGAAGCGCAACCAATGTTCCGATCGGTAAAGAAGGATTCGAGGCCTATACCGGAGGGCGCTACCAGCCGGTGGTCAATTGTTCCGGCGTCGGGTGCCCCAACGGGCCGGGGTTGAATAGCTACGCCGGTAAAATCGGCGGCGCGTTCGGTGGAACGCAGTCCGGAACGGTGGGCGCCCGTGCCGTGCTGGGTTATGGTTTCGTGCCTATCATCTTCTCGGCACCGCCGAATACGCCGTTTTCCGATTACCTCAACGGGTTCGCGGTGCTGAGCACCGCTGCGACGCCGACGCCGGGTGTCCTCAGCAACTTCAACGGTAGCGCCAATGTGCGCAACGAAGCGATGTACTCGACGCAGGCATTTGGTGGATCGGCGGCAGGAGACATCTTCTTTGGCAGCATCCGCGACACCGTGAGTGGCCTCACCACCAACCCCGGCTTCATCTACAACGGCCCGCGGACCAGCTACAATGTGATGTTCGATGCGGCAGGCAATCTTGCCCGCATCTTCGACACCAGCTACGTGATCTTTGACTTGGCGACCGACGTCGCGGCGACGACGACCAACTTCCGTGTGCCCACGCCGCTCGCGAACGCGCAGGTGTCGTTCGGCGCCAACGGATCAGTGCCGGCCGAGCACTACGAGTACACGCCAACCGGCTATACCGATCCGATCATCCGCCTCGGCCGCTGGCAGGGCGGGGCGATCAACGTGCTCGACACTGCGACCGGGGACGCGTATCTCGATCCGATCCTGGGCAGCGCGCACTGGCTGGTGCGGCAGGGTGTGCCGTCATTCGCCGGCATCACCGGCACCCACTATTACAGCCGGGTCGCCGCGACTGTCCCGACGGACCACTACGGCAACATTGGCACGCTCGAGGCTGCTCGCCTTGCGGTCGACTTCAACCGCATGCTGGTCAGCCTGGGATTGCGCGTCAGCATGCCCAGTTTCGGTGGCTATCTGATAAGCGCGCGCGCGAGCGAAGCGCCTATCGTCGGCGGCGGTTTCAACGTCAGTTCGACTGATTATCTGAAACTCTCCTGTACTGGCGTCGGTTGCGCGCCAGGCCAGACCTATGGTGGCCGTGTCAGGGGCGCATTTGCCGGGGAAAACGCTGCCGGGACAGTGGGCGTGATCGAGGGCGCGTACTACCGTTACACGTTCAACACCAATTATCCGGGCATAGGTCTGGTCGGCGCCCGCGCGAACGACGAATACATCAATGGCTATGCCGCGTTTGGCCTTGATCCGGCGGCGGTAGGCGTGGGCTCGACCCTCGTGACGCCGGCGTCCAACCCGGCCCTGTTCAGCGTCAATGGGCCCGGTCAGAATCCGCCGGGCGATGCCGTGATTCTGAATGCCTACGCGTATACGAACAACAGCAATCCGTCGTTCCCGTTCACCGAGATGCGTACCAATTCATTTGACGCGGCGGGCAGCAGTTCGCGCTGGGGCGCCTTCCCGCCGGGCAACGCGATCGACGGTTCGGGCAATCTGACTTTTGCTTCGCACTTTTTCGAAGGAGACAACGAACGGATCACGATAGCCGGTGGTGCCAGTCCGGTTAATTTCTCGGCGCAGGGTATTACTCACGGCTACGTCTATCAGCCTAATCTGTCGGGCGTGGACTGGAACGGGCCGTTCGGTACCGGTTGTCCAAGCGATTGTCCGCGGGTGCCTCTCGCCGCCTTTCACTGGTTGCGCGGCCCGGCGCTGTATCCCTGGTACGCTGGTGAAGTGATGACACACCCGGGCACCACTAATGTCGGGTACGCGCAACTGGTCGGGCAACAGGGCGGCCTGGTCACGAACCAGGCTGGGATTCCCGGCAGCGTTACAGCCACATTGCAGGTCAACTTCAATGCCCAGTCCGTCAATACGTCGATCAATGCGGTCGTCAGCGGTGGCACGTTTGCCGCGACCGCGAATGGCATTGCGCTCGACGAGGGCGGTTTTTTCTGGGCCTCGAGCGGCGGCGCCTATCGGCATACCATGGGCTTAACGTTTAATGGTAGTAGTGCGAACACCTGGGGAAATCTGAACGGCCTGCTGACGAATACCACGCCGGGAGCCGCGCCGAACGATGGCATTCTGGGCGGCGCGGGGGTGGCCTTTGCCTTCCAGGGGCCCACGGATACCGCGACGGGCACGCTGGTGTTCGGCAACCCCGTTTACACGGTGCCGCCTGTGGGTTCGGTATTCCAGCCGAGTGCGTTGATGGATTACCGTTTTCTGCTGGTTGCGTCCGGGATGACGCTCGCCGACCCGGCGAACGGTGTGACACAGGCACCCGGCTCGGTGACGCGCGACGGCACCGGCGGCACATCCCTGGTATCTGAATGGGACAACTACCAGGTGCGCGCGCTTGCGGTATCAAGCGACCGCATCCAGTCGGTCAGCTCGACGACGGTGGCGCCGGTCAATCCACAGGGCGCGCTGGTCAAGTTCGACGGCTACCACAACATGATCTGGAATTCCTGCACTATGGGTCCGGCGTGTAACTCCGAAACCCAGCTTCCGGTGCGCTATGCGCTTGCGGATGCCACAGGGGGCGGACCAACCGTGACCAACGGCCGTACTGCGGCCACTGCCATTGCGCTCGAATCCGGTTATGACCCGGCATCAGGCGTGCGCTGGGGACGCTGGGGCGGCGGTGTGATGAATGTCGGCGACCGCGCCAGTGCCAATGGTGCCGTGGCGCCGCCCAGCGGCACGGCGCCGGCGACCGTCGACCTGACCGCGCAGAACTGGCATTACCTGATGACCTCGAGTCTGGGTGGACCCGTGACGATACCGACGACGGGAACGGCCAGCTACACGCTGGTGGGCGGCACCAGCCCGACGGCTTACACGCCGGGCCAGACGCTGGCCGACGTCGGCACGCTCGGCAGCGTCAATCTGGCGGTGAACTTCGGGACGCAGCAGATCACGACGCTGCAGGTGAACGCCAGCACGCCGGTCAGCGGCAACTGGTCGGCGAGCAACGTCGGCAACCTGCCTATCCTGCAAAATTCGGTCTTTTTTGCCGAAAAATCACTCAGTGGCGGCGGCAATCTCCAGGTGACCCGGACGCCGGTGAGCGGATCGCCGACCACGGTGAATACGGCCGGCACGATTATCGGCGGCTTTACCAACAACGCTGCAGCCGCGGGGCTGGCGTACTCGCTGAACCACGGGGGGCCAACGGGGTCTACCATCAGCGGCGTGGCGGTGATGAGAAAATAAGTAAAAGGCAGTTCGGTTTAATCGGCGGGCCGCCTTGCGCGGCCCGTTTTTATGGTGCCGCATCAAAATTGCCCCCGCGCAATGCGCGCCCGCTCTGCCGGACAAACGGGCAGCCGTGTGGCGGGTTTAACTTGCTGCGCGGTCGTGGATTTCGAACCGATAGTCGTAGGCGTGCTGCTCGTCCCGGGCGAAGTGACGCGCGCTGTGCATGCGCCACTGCGCGGGGTCGAGCTCCGGCATGTGTGTGTCGCCTGCGGGCTCGGCATCAACCGTGGTCAGATAGATGCGTGCGGCGCGGGGCAGAGCTGCGGCATACAACTCGCCGCCTCCGATGACGAAGACCTCGTCGTCGCCGACGCAGGCGGTGAGCGCCTCGTCCAGGCTGTGCGCTATCACCGCACCGGGAACCTGGTAGCCGGACTGGCGCGTGACGATTACCGTGGTGCGCCCCGGCAGCAGGCGGTTGATCGACTCGTAAGTCTTGCGGCCCATGATGATGTGATGCCCCATGGTCACGCGCTTGAACAGCTGCAGCTCGTTCGGCAGATGCCAGGGTATCCTGCCGCCGGCGCCGATCACGCGGTTTTTCGCCATGGCGACGATTATCGAAATCCGTGATTGGTGATTGGTGATTGGTGATTGGTGTTGAGCTTCGCCCAACTTGTTTTGATTATCCCTCATCCCTCATCCCTCATCCCTCAGACGGCAATCGGCGCTTTGATTGCGGGATGTGGGTCGTAGCCTTCGAGCGTGAAATCCTCGTACTTGAAATCGAATATGCTTTTCACTGCCGGGTTGAGTTTCATCGTCGGCATCTGCCGGGGCGGGCGCGACAGCTGTTCGCGCGCCTGGCCGAGGTGGTTGAGATACAGGTGGGTGTCGCCGAAGGTATGCACGAAGTCGCCGAGCCCGAGCCCGCAGACCTGGGCCATCATCATGGTGAGCAGGGCATAGGACGCGATGTTGAACGGCACGCCGAGGAACAGGTCGGCGCTGCGCTGGTAGAGCTGGCACGACAGTTTGCCGTCGGCCACGTAGAACTGGAAAAAGGCGTGGCACGGCATCAGCGCCATTTTGTCGAGGTCGGCGACGTTCCACGCCGACACGATCATGCGCCGCGAGTCGGGGTTTTTCCCGAGTTGCGCGATGACCTGGCTGATCTGGTCGATGTGGCGGCCGTCTGCAGCGGGCCACGAACGCCACTGATAGCCGTAGACCGGACCGAGTTCGCCGTTTTCATCGGCCCACTCGTTCCAGATCGAGACGCCATTTTCCTTCAGGTATCTGATATTGGTTTCGCCTTTGAGAAACCACAGCAGCTCGTGGATGATCGATTTGAGGTGGACTTTTTTGGTGGTCAGCAGTGGAAAGCCGGCATTGAGGTCGAAGCGCATTTGCGCGCCGAACACGCTGAGCGTCCCGGTGCCGGTGCGGTCGTCTTTGCGCGCGCCGTGCTCGAGCACCTGTTGCATCAGATCAAGATATTGCCGCATTGGAACTCAGCTGGGGTGATGGATTAAAAAACCGTAGATGCGTAATTTTAATCGATTCCGCTGCTGTTGGTTATAATCGTCCCCTTTCTTACAGTCAAATAACGGGTGAGCGATGCTGGCCAGGCTGGAACAAAATGTGGCGCTGCTGTCGGAGGCGAAGCTCAGGCGCGCTACCCATGCGCTGCTGATACTGCCCAAAATCGCGAAGGGCGAGGCATTGCCGCAGGTTGCGTTCGTCGATGCGCTGCGCGCGGCGCTCAAGCGCCGCGGCAAGAAAGCAGAGGAGCTCTTGAAAACGCCAGTCGCCGTCGATTTGCCGCATGGCGCGCTTGCCGTATGGCTGATGCTCGATACGACGCAGCCCGCGTTCGAGCAGCAGAGCGCCGTGCGCAAAGGCCTGCAACTGCTGCTGGCTGAAAAGCCGGCGGACATCACGATAGGCGTTTTCGGCGATGGGCCACAGCGCCGCCGCGCAGCCGAACTCGCGGTGTATTCGGCGTGGGTCAACGGCGTGGCCTTGCCGCAACGTAAGAAAAAAAACGATCAGAAGCCGCTGCAGTGCATCAGCCTGCACGGCCACCGCGCAGCCGATGGCTATGCGGGCTTGCGCGCCCAGGCCGCGGGCAACAGCCTGTGCCGCGAGCTGACCGTATTGCCGCCCAACGAATTGACGCCCGGTGCTTATCGCGAACGAATCAGGAAGCTTGCCAAGCACTATGGCTGGCAGCGCGAGGAATACGATCTGAAGCGCCTGCACAAAATGGGCGCCGGCGCTTTCGTCGCCGTGGCTCAGGGCAGCGCAGAACCGGATGCGGCCATCGTGCGTCTCCGCTATCGTGGTAAAAAAACAAATAAAAACATAGCATTAGTAGGGAAGGGCATCTGTTTCGACACCGGCGGCCACAACCTGAAGCCGGCGCGCTACATGCAGGGCATGCACGAGGACATGAACGGTTCCGCAGTCGCGCTCGGCATCCTGGTGGCGGCGACCGAGGCGAAGCTGCCGGTCAATCTCGATTGCTGGCTGGCGCTGGCGCAAAACCACCTGAGCCCCGGCGCCTACAAACAGAACGATGTGGTGACGGCGTTGAACGGCACCACCATAGAGATCGTGCATACCGACGCCGAAGGCCGAATGGTGCTCGCGGACACGCTGACGCTGGCGGCGCGCGCCAAGCCCGATCTTATCGTCGATTTCGCCACGCTCACCGGCAGCATGCACACGGCGCTCGGCGATCGCTACAGCGGCATCTTCGCCACCAGCGACGAACTGGCGCGCCAGGCCGTGCAAGCGGGCGTCGAGTCGGGAGAACGCGTGTGCGCGTTTCCAATGGACGAGGACTACGATACTGCGCTCGACAGCACCATCGCCGACGTCAAGCAGTGCACCATGGAAGGCGGCGCCGACCACATTCTCGCTGCGCGGCTGCTCCAGCGATTCACGGACAAGCGGCCATGGATACACATGGATCTGTCGGCCTCGAGCTGCAAAGCGGGTCTTGGCGCGGTGGCGAGCGACGTGACGGGTTTCGGCGTGGCGTGGGGCATGGCACTGCTGCATGCATTGAGTCGCGGCAAGGACGGCTGAACCCGCATTTTGCCAGGGCCGGGGTCGCTGTGTTTTAATAGAGGCGCCGGCCAAATTCCTTTTATCAACAACAGGATGAGGTTGAATGTTGGCGACCAACAAGCCTGCTGGAGTAGATGCTGCGAAGCCCAGGATGCCCGAAGCAGCGCAGATCGATTGGGACGATTCGAACTAAAGAGTTCCTATGCCAATGTATGTAACGGCGGCTGTGACGTGCCAGCCTCCGCCACGACCGCATGAATTCAACAAGGAGGCAATCCGATGAGTGTACAGTTACTGATTTACGAATCGGCCGTTCCTGTCACAGTCGTGCAGCACGGCAAGTCGTCCGTGGAGGTCGGCGGCGACTATACGTTCAGCAAACGCGTCAACTCGGTCCAGCTCCTGGCGGTGGAGTTTCCGAACGCGGCCTCCGAATATGCCATCGTGTTCAGCGGCACCAGCGATGCATGCTTCCCGGCGGTGATCCTCGGCATGCGAGGCGATGAGAACCTCTACCTCGGCGAAAACGGCAGCTGGCAGGCCAAGTACGTGCCGGCGTTCCTGCGGCGCTATCCGTTCGTGTTCTCGAGCTCGCAGGACGGCAAGACCTTCACCCTGTGCATCGACGAGACGTTCCCGGGATTGAACCAGGAAGGGCGCGGCGAGCGCCTGTTCGACGAGGATAAGAAGCCCAGCGTCTACGTCGCGAACGTGATGAAATTCCTCGAGCAGTACCAGATCGAGCACCAGCGCACCCAGGCGTTCTGCAAGAAGCTGCTCGAGCTGAATCTGCTCGAGCCGATGCGCGCGCAGGCCAGTCTCGGCACCGGCGAGAAGCTGTCCATGGTCGGCTTCATGGCAGTGAACCGTGATCGCGTCAAGGCGCTGCCTGCGGAGACCCTCGCGGAGCTGGCGAAGACAGACCAGTTGGAGCTGCTCTATCTGCATCTGCATTCGATGCGCAATTTCTCGGCGATGGTAGACCGGATGGGGGGGCAACGCGGCGCGGCCGCGGCCGTGTCTGACGATGCCACCGCCCCGGTGTAGCGCGAGACCGAAAAACCCGCCGAAAAGGGGACGAAGGCAAGCGACAAGCCATCCCCGGCGAAGGCCAGCAAATAGCCGCACATAAAACGCGCAATTAATACAAATAAAAATTAAATTGCCGTCCGCGCCCGACGGCAGTTGACGCTCTGCTTGACATTGACATAACTATATATCTAAACTTATAGTTATGAATAAAAATTACATGCGCGCTATCCCCAAGGAATGGCGCACGATCTCCAAGGCCTACGCGGCGCTCGGCGACGAACACCGCCAGCGCATCCTGCTCACTTTCGGGCCGGGGGAGCGCCTCAACGTCAGCCAGATCGTGGAGGTATCGACGCTCAGCCGTTCCGCGGTTTCGCATCACCTGAAGATTCTGCGCGAAGCGGGGGTGCTGCAAAGCCGGAAAGAAGGCAAGGAAGTGTATTTCTGGATCAACAAGGCATTCCTGGTCGATGCGATGGAGACCGTGGTCGAGTACATCCGGGTCAACGCCTGATATGACCCAACCCAATCAATTTCAGCTGCTCAAACTGCGCCGTTTTGCGCCGTTCTTCGGCGTGCAGTTCCTCGGCGCGCTGAACGATAATGTTTTCAAGCAGGCGCTGGTGATCCTGCTCGCCTATCAGACCGCGAGCTTCACCAGCATGTCGACCGATCTGCTGCAGAACGTCGCGCAGGCGCTGTTCGTTCTGCCGTTTTTCCTGTTTTCAGCGACAGCAGGGCAGCTCGCGGACAAATACGAGAAGTCGCGCCTGATCAGCGTGACGGTGGCGATCGAGCTTGCCGTGATGCTGCTGGGTGCAGTGGGTTTTTTCCTGCACAGTCTCCAGCTGCTGCTACTTGCGCTCTTTCTCGGCGGCGTGCAGTCGGCGCTGTTCGGGCCGGTGAAATACGCGATCCTGCCGCAGCACTTGAAGGAAACCGAACTGGTCGGCGGCAACGGCCTGGTCGAGATGGGGACCTCGGTCGCGATCCTCGTCGGTATGATGCTGGGCGCCTGGCTCGTGAGCCAGGCGGGATGGGGTGTGGCCGCGGTCGCGGCCGCGAGCATTGCCATTGCCGCGGCCGGCCTGGCGTTGAGCCGGCTGATCCCGCTGGCGCCCGCCGCGGATCCGGGCATCCGGATCAACTGGAATCCGCTCACGGAGACCTGGCGCAACTTTTGTTTCATGCGCGGCAATCGCACCGTGTTCCTGTCCGTGCTCGGCATCTCGTGGTTCTGGTTCTACGGCTCGCTTTTCATTACGCAGTTCCCCGCGCTGAGCAAGAACATTCTTGCGGGCAGCGAGCTGGTCGTCACGCTGTTGCTCATCGCGTTTTCCATCGGCATCGGTACCGGCTCGCTGCTATGCGAGCGGCTGTCGGGGCGCAAGGTGGAAATCGGGCTGGTGCCGTTCGGCTCCATCGGCCTGACCCTGTTCGGAATCGATCTGTATTTTGCGCTGAGCGGCCACGTCGCCCACGGTCCGGTTGGCGTCAGCGAGTTTCTCGGGGACCTCGGCCACTGGCGCATCCTGGCGGACCTGCTGCTGATCGGTATCTTTGGCGGTTTTTATATCGTGCCCCTTTATGCGCTGATCCAGATTCGCAGCGAGGCGAGCCACCGCTCGCGCATCATCGCCGGCAACAATATTCTCAACGCGCTGTTCATGGTCGGGGCCGCGCTGCTGGCTATCGTGATGTTCCAGCTTGGCTTTACCATCCCCCAGCTGTTTCTGGCGACCGCTCTGCTCAATGCGGCGGTGGCGGTCTACATTTACACGCTGGTGCCAGAATTCACCGTGCGCTTCCTGGTGTGGCTGCTGATTCATTCGGTCTACCGGGTGGAAAAAAGCGGGCTCGACCATATTCCCGACAAAGGCCCGGCGGTACTGGTCTGCAACCACGTGAGTTACGTCGATGCGCTGATCATCGCCGCGGCCTGCCGCCGCCCGATCCGGTTTGTGATGGATCACCGCATCTTCAGCATCCCGGTCCTCAACTTCATTTTCCGTTCCAGCCGCTGCATACCGATAGCAAGCGCGAAGGAAGATCCTGCGATGCTGGAGCGGGCCTACGATGAAATCGCGCGCGGCCTGGAGGCGGGAGACCTGATCGGCCTCTTTCCCGAGGGCCGCATTACCGATACCGGGGAGCTCTATCCCTTCCGCCCGGGCATCAAGCGCATACTCGATCGCACGCCGGTGCCGGTGGTGCCGCTCGCTTTGCGCGGGCTGTGGGGCAGCTTCTTCAGCCGCAAGGGCGGGCCGGCGATGAGCCGGCCGGGACGGTTTGCGTTGTTCAAGAAAATCGGACTGGTGGCAGACCGGCCAGTGGCGCCGCAACTCGTGACGATAGAGGCGCTGCAGTCGCAGGTGTTGGCCCTGCGAGGGGATTGGAAATGAAAGCGACAACAAACAGGGGAGAGCAATCATGTGGCTGATTGGATTGATCGTCGGCGCCCTCATCGGTGCGTTCCTCGGCGGCTTGCGGGGAGAAAGCCTGTTTTTCGGCGCAGTGCTCGGCGCCCTTGTCGGCTGGGCGCTGGGACGCAAGAGTCCGGCGCCTGAGCAACGCCTGGACATCATCGAGGACGCGATACGCCAGCTCAGCCAGCGGGTAAAAGCGCTGGAGCAGGGGCAGCCGCGCGAGGCGCAAGGTCAACAGATTGCGCAACCGGTGTCCGTCACGTCTGCTGTGGATTCTGCGCCGTCCGCGGCCGCCGTTGTCCCTGCAGCAGAATCCCTGTCCACCAGCGAAACGGACGCACAAAGCGGGCCGCAGGCTGAGCCTGCCCTCGAACCCGTTGCCTACAATACTGCAGCCGGGCGCTCCGACAATGTCATCATGCGCTGGCTGGCGGGCGGCAACACCCTGGTCCGCGTCGGCGTGATCGTGCTTTTTTTCGGTGTCGCCTTCCTGCTCAAATTTGCCGCCGAGCACGATCTGGTGCCTATCGAATTGCGGCTCGCGGGCGTGGCTGCAGGCGGAATTGTATTGCTCGTAGTCGGCTGGCGGTTGCGCGATAAGCGTCCCGGCTACAGCCTGATGCTGCAGGGCGGCGGCGTGGGCGTACTGTATCTGACGGTGTTCGCGGCGCTGCGTCTCTATCAGCTTGTGCCTGCCGGGCTGGCTTTTGCGCTGCTCGCCGGCATCGCCGCGTTTTCAGCCGTGCTGGCTGTGCTGCAGGATTCGCGTTCCCTGGCCATCACCGGCGCCGCCGGCGGATTTCTTGCGCCCATACTCGCGTCCACTGGCGGCGGCAGCCACGTCGCGCTGTTCAGCTTTTACGCGGTGCTCAACGCCGGCATCCTCGGCATCGCCTGGTACAAGGCATGGCGCGAGCTCAACCTGGTGGGGTTTGCGTTCACCTTCATCATCGGTCTCGCGTGGGGTGCAAAATATTACCGGCCGGAACTGTTCGACACCACCGAACCGTTCCTGGTCCTGTTCTTCGCGTTCTACGTGGCCATCGCCATCCTGTTCGCGCTGAGGCGCGCGCCGCAGCTCAAGCATTACGTCGATGGCACTATCGTCTTCGGCACGCCTGTCGTGGCCTTCGGCCTACAGCTCGGGCTGGTGCGCGGCATGGAATTCGGCGCCGCCTGGAGCGCGCTTGGCATGGCTGCCATCTACATCCTGCTCGCGATGATCTTGAACGCTCGCCGGCGGGACACGCTGCGGCTGCTCGTCGAATCTTTTCTCGCGCTGGGTGTCGGATTTGCGACGCTGGCTGTGCCGCTCGCACTCGATGGCCAGTGGACGTCAGCGGTGTGGGCGGTCGAAGGCGCTGCGGTGTTGTGGGCGGGAGTGCGCCAGGGCCGCAGGCTGCCGCGTATTTTCGGCGTGTTGCTGCAGGCAGCCGCGGGCATAGCCTTCCTCTCCGGCGTGGACCGGTATGCCGTCGATACGCCGGTGCTCAACAGCGTGTATCTGGGCAGTGTGATGGTGAGCGCCGCAGGGTTGTTCTGCAGTTATTACCTGGCGCGCAACCGCCAGCGCGTGAGCGAGGCCGAACTCATCGCCTCGCAATTATTGTTCGTATGGGGTGCGTTGTGGTGGTTCGGCGGCGGTCTCGCCGAAATTCATCGCCATGCGCCGGCACAGTGGGGCTGGCATCCGCAGTTGCTGTTCTTTGCCGTGTCGTGCGCAGGGTTCGGCGTGCTGTGGCGCAAGCTCGATTGGAATATCGCGCGTTTCGGCGCGCTCGCGATCCTGCCGCTGCTGGCGGTCACCACGCTGAACATGCTCGGTTACACCGCGCATCAGCCTCACCCGTTTGCCCATCATGCGTATGTCGGATGGCTGCTGGGTTTCGGCGTGCACCTGTGGGTGCTGCGCAAACATGAAGAGAATGCCGAGCCATGGCTCGAGTGGCTGCATGCCGCGGGGTTCTGGCTGGCCGCGTTCGTGCTGTCCTGGGAAGTGGGCTGGCAGATCGATCATTACGTCGAAGGTAAGCGAGTGTGGCCGCTGATCGCCTGGGCAGTGGTGCCTGGCGCGCTGATCGCGATGTTCGCGGCGCACGGCGGGCAACTGGGCTGGCCGGTGAGCACTCACCGCCGGGCTTACCTTCTTGGCGGCGCGCTGCCGCTGGCGGTATTCCTGCTGGCGTGGGTGGTGTACGTGAACTTCAGGAGCAATGGCGATCCGGCGCCGCTGCCGTACGTGCCGCTGCTCAATCCGCTCGACCTTGCCCAGGCCGGCGCGCTGCTTGCGCTCGCTACCTGGTATGTCGGCGTGAAGCGCATGATGCCGGACGACGCCATGCTGCCATCATCGGCAACGGCAATAAAAATTCTGGGCGCGGTGCTGTTCGTGGCGCTGAACGGCGTGCTGCTCAGGGCGCTGCATCATTACGCCGACGTGCCATTCCGGCTCGACGCCATGTTGCGCTCGGTGCTGGTGCAGGCGGCGTTTTCGCTGTTCTGGAGCCTGCTCGCTTTGGCGGCGATGGTGATGGCCACACGCCGCGGTTTGCGCGTGTTGTGGGCTGTGGGCGCAGTGCTGCTCGGCATCGTGATTGCCAAGCTTTTTCTGATCGACCTCTCGAATACCGGCACGGTCGAGCGCGTGGTGTCGTTCATCGGCGTCGGTATTCTGGTCATCGTCATCGGCTATTTCGCGCCGGTGCCGCCCAAATCCGGGGAGAAAACGATATGAAGTCTTTGATTATAATAGTATTTATTTTTTTCTCTTCAAGCCTCCTGGCAGCCGAGCGGCCGTCAGATTTTGCCTACGGTGCCGCACTCGAAGCCGATGGCAGCGAAGCGCTCTATGAGGTGGTATTGCCGGCTGCGGTCTATCGCGGCGTGGCGCGCGCCGACCTGGGTGATGTGCGCGTGTTCAACGGCGCGGACGAAATCGTTCCGTATGCGCTGCGGCCGCGCCGCACCACGAGCGCCGATGCGCCGGCGCCGCTCGCGCTCACGCTGTTTCCGCTCAAGGCCCGGACGGGTGCAAGTATCGAGGGGCTGTCGATCAGCGTGCATCGTAGCGCCGGCGGCGCAGCCAGCATCAACGTTACATCATCGGGCGGCTCGGGCAGCGAAAAGCGCACCGTCGGTTACCTCGTGGATCTCAGCACGCAGGAACGGGCGCTGCGCAACATCGAATTCGACTGGCAGGCCGTGGCGGACGGTTTCGCAGGAAAGCTGCGCATTGATGCGAGCGACGATCTGGCCTCATGGCGCACGCTGGTTGCCGCGGCACCCCTGGTGAGCCTGGAGGTTGCGGGACAGAAACTGGAGCAGAAGCGCGTCGAACTGCCGCGTCAAAAAATGAAATACCTGCGCTTGTCGTGGCTGCCGCAGGTCGGAGGAACGGCGCCACCCGATCTGGTCTCGGCGCGAGGCGAGCTTGCGGCGCAATTCATCGAGGCGCCCCGGGAATGGGAGAAGGTTGCCGCGGCCAAGGGCGAAAAACCCGGCGAGTTTGTGTACGATTTGCGCGGGCACTTGCCGGTCGACCGTGTGCGCTTCGCGTTGCCCGAGCCCAACACCGTGGTACAGGTCGAGTTGCTCGCGCGCGACCGGGCGGACCAGCCCTGGCGTTTCGTTGCGCGCGGCGTCGCTTATCGTCTGCGCCAGGGTGGCGGCGAGATCGCGAGTCCGGAACTGATGCTGGCCACGACGACGGATCGCTATTGGCTGCTGCGGATAGACCAGCGCGGCGGCGGCGTCGGTTCGGGCGCGCCGGGGCTGGCAGCGGGGTGGGTGCCGCAGCGTCTGGTGTTCGCTGCGCGCGGCAAGCCGCCGTTCCAACTCGCGTACGGCAATCGCGAAGCGAAACCCGCAAGCCTGGCCATCAGCACTTTGATTCCCGGGTATAAAGAGGACTCGGACGCGGCTATCCGCTCTGCAAAACCCGCTGCGCAGCAGACCGTGAACGTGAAAAGCGCGCAGGCCCTGGCGCAGCAGGAACTCGGCGGCGAAGCGCGGCGCGAGCAAGCGGTCGACTGGAAACGCTGGAGTTTATGGGCGGCGTTGGTTCTCGGCGTCCTGATACTCGGTGCGATGGCCTGGCGCCTGACGCGGCAACTGAATACGCAGGATGCGCAGCGCAAGGACGGCTAGCCGCGGCCGCGGTTTTTGTCCCACACGTAGCGCACGAAACGCTGCCAGCGGTTCTGCGGCTGCTTGAGCGTGCTGTGCGGTTTGCCGAATTTCCGGTCATGCTCGGCGCTGCGTTTAACCAGTTCGTGCAGCTCGCGCATCGTCATGCCGCCCGGGCCTTTGAGTTTGTCGGGATCGGGTTTGTCAGTCATTGCGGGTCACCGTAAATAAGAGCGTCTAACATAATGAAACACGTGTGCGTTACGAGCGAAAATCGGCGATAACGCGAAGGACGATGCAGGCCATATCGCGAATATGGTCAAGTCGGCCGACAAAGTTAGCGTCGATTTTAGCCGTAACCCTACGGGCTGGCGCGAATTTTGGCCCATGACTTTGTCGCTCCCCTTGCCAATATTCGCGATATTGGCTGCGGGAAGCTTCGCGTCCTGAGCCAAAATCGTGCCAGCGCATCACGCGTTTCATTATGTTAGACGCTCTAATCGATATGTTAAACTCGCAGGCACGGAATTACGAGTAAAAAACCATGTCCGGCAACACCTTAGGCAAACTTTTCTGCGTGACGTCATTCGGCGAATCCCACGGGCCGGCGATCGGCTGCGTGGTCGACGGCTGCCCGCCGGGCTTGGCGCTCACCGAGGCCGATATCCAGGGCGAGCTCGACCGCCGCAAGCCAGGGACGTCGCGCCATGTGACGCAGCGGCGCGAGGAGGACAAGGTCGAGATCATGTCCGGCGTGTTTGAAGGTGTGACCACCGGCACGCCGATCGCGTTGCTGATCCGCAATACCGACCAGCGCAGCAAGGACTATTCGAAAATCAAGGACACTTTTCGTCCGGGCCATGCCGACTACACTTACTGGCAGAAATACGGCATTCGCGATTACCGCGGCGGCGGGCGTTCTTCGGCGCGCGAAACCGCGGTGCGAGTCGCTGCCGGCGCCATCGCCAAGAAGTGGCTGCACGAAAAATACGGCATCGTGATCCGCGGCTGCATGTCGCAGCTGGGTCCGGTCGCGATCCCGTTCCAGTCGTGGGACGCGGTGAGCGGCAATCCGTTTTTCGCGCCCAACGCCGGCATCGTGCCGCAGCTCGAAGAATTCATGGACAAGTTGCGCAAGTCCGGAGATTCCGTGGGCGCAAGAATCACGACCGTGGCCAGCGGCGTGCCGGTGGGCTGGGGCGAGCCGGCCTATGACAAGCTCGACGCCGATCTCGCTTACAACATGATGAACATCAACGCGGTGAAAGGCGTCGAGATCGGTGCCGGTTTCGCTGCGGTCGGGCAGAAGGGCACAGAGCATTCCGACGAGATGACGCCGCAGGGGTTTGTCACGAACAATGCCGGCGGCATCCTCGGCGGCATTTCGACCGGCCAGGACATCGTGGTGAGCGTGGCGATCAAGCCGACCTCGAGCATACGCCTGCCGCGGCACACCGTAGATATTCAGGGCAAGCCGGCGATCGTCGAAACCCACGGCCGCCACGATCCGTGCGTCGGCATCCGCGCCACCCCGATCTGCGAGGCGATGATGGCGCTGACGCTGATCGATCATGCGCTGCGCCACCGTGCTCAGAACGCCGACGTGTCCTGCGGCACGCCGTCGCTGCCGGCTGCCGCGCCGCAATCGGTGATCGACAAGCTCAGGAATGCTGCGCCGACCGAAAATCCCGATCCCGACGAGGCGTGAAATTAATGAATCCGCGGATGAATTCTTCTCAATACCTTCTTTTTGATACCCACTCGATGGGTACGCTTGACGGGTACGCAGATAAACGCGGATAAAAGCAACCCCAAAAGCATCAGCCACAGAGATCACAGAGAACACAGAGTGAGCATCTCGGGCGAAATTTTAAGGCTTAGTATCACACTCATGGACTGCAAGCCATCAGTCTGGCGTGAGGTCGAAGTCACGTCTTCCATGACGCTGGCGAGGCTTCACGATGTGCTGCAGGTGCTGATGGGCTGGGACGACTACCATCTGTGGGCTTTCGAGGCCGGCAAGAAGCGTTTCGAACTTCCCGATCCGGAGGTCAAGACGCAACTGGCAGCAGGAGACGATCCCCATCAAGTGATCCTAAGTGCGCTTCTCGTCCGAAAAGGGGCCAAGCTGCTTTACAACTACGACTTCGGCGACGACTGGTGGCTTGATATCAGGCTCTTGGCGCTTGGCAAGCCCGAGCCGAAAGTTCGGTATTCGCGTTGTCTTGCAGGCGCGCGCGCGGGTCCGCCTGAAGACTGTGGCGGCCCGTTCGGCTTCGAGGAACTGCTTGCTGCGCGCAAGAACCCAAAGCGCCGCGGCGCAAAAGAACTGCTCGAATGGGCCGACTCAGACTGGAATCCGGAAGCGTTCGATCTTGCCGTTGTCAACAAATCACTCGCCGCATTGCACTCGCCGCGTCAACTGCATTAGGTCTGAATGCCCACCGTGCCTTACCGGCGTCTGGCTGGTTTTTATTTTTTCTACTTTGCCTATCTCGGCGCGTTCGCGCCGTTTTTCAGCCTGTACCTGAAAGCGGCGGGCATTTCGGCCATCGAGATCGGCATCCTGATGTCGTTGCCGCAACTCTCGCGCATCGTGGCGCCGCATCTCTGGGGGTGGCTGGCCGACCGCGGCGCGAGCCGGCTGACCATCGTGCGGCTGACCGGCATTGCGGGTCTGATCAGTTATCTCGGCGTGTTTGCGGGCAGCGGCTTCACTTTGCTGTTCGTGGTGCTGCTGGCGATGACTTTTTTCTGGAGCGCGGCGCTGCCGCTGATCGAGGCCACCACGCTCGGTCATCTCGGCGAGGACACGGCGCGCTACGGCCGTATCCGGGTGTGGGGCTCGATCGGCTTCATCGTCGCGGTGGTGGCGGTCGGCTATGTGCTCGACTGGGTGTCGATCAAGGCGCTGCTGTGGGTCGTGCTGGCGATGATGGTGGGCATGCTCGCGTTCTGCTGGCGGATCCCGGAAGCGATGGTTCCGCCTCACGCGGCTGATCAGCAACCGATCTGGCATATCATCAGGAAGCCGGAAGTCGTGGCGCTGATAGCCGCGTGCGCGCTGATGGCCGCGGCGCACGGCCCGTATTACACGTTCTACTCGATTCACCTCGTCAATCATGGCTACAGCAAGGCGCTGACTGGCTGGCTGTGGGCGCTCGGCGTGATCAGCGAGATCGGCATTTTCGTCTGGATGCCGCATCTGTATCGCGCGTTCACGCTGCGGCAGATTCTGATCGCGAGTTTTGCGCTGGCGGTGGTGCGCTTTCTGATCATAGGCTGGGCGGCGGACAGTACCGCACTGCTGGTGTTCGCGCAGACGCTGCACGCCGCGACCTTCGGCTCATTTCACGCGGCGGCGATCGGTGTCATCCATAAACTCTTCCGCGGCCGGCACCAGGCGCGCGGCCAGGCGATTTATGGCAGCCTGGCTTTTGGTTTCGGCGGCACCATAGGCGGACTCGCCAGCGGCTATGGCTGGGAACGCCTCGGCGCCGCCTACACATTTTCCCTGGCTTCGGTGTGCGCGTTGGCCGGGATGTTGATTCTGTGGTGGAAATTGCGTTTGGGCGAACGCTGAGCCGCGTACTGTAGTGGCCGCGGCCTGTTCCGGGCCGGCTGGTTGTGTGATAATTCAAGGTTTCCATAAGGTTACGTAAAGAATGGCTGCGCAAACCCTGTATGACAAGTTGTGGCAGAGCCACCTCGTTCACGAGGAAAAGGACGGCACGGCGCTGATTTACATCGACCGCCATCTGGTGCACGAGGTGACGAGCGCGCAGGCCTATGAGGGGCTCAAACTGGCCAAGCGCAAGCAATGGCGGGTGGAGTCCGTGATCGCCACCGCGGACCACAACACCCCGACGCGGAACTGGGATAAAGGCATAGAGGGGATCACGGATCTGGTGTCGCGGTTGCAGATCGAGACCCTGGACAAGAATATCAAGGCGTTCGGGGCGAAAGCGTATTTTCCGTTTCTCGACAAGCGGCAGGGCATCGTGCACGTGATCGGGCCCGAGCAGGGCGCAACCCTGCCCGGCATGACGGTGGTGTGCGGCGACTCGCATACCAGCACGCATGGCGCGTTCGCCGCGCTGGCGTTCGGCATCGGCACCAGTGAAGTCGAGCATGTGCTCGCCACGCAATGCATGGTCATGAAAAAGTCGAAGAACATGCAGATCGTCGTCGATGGCGCACTGGGCGAGGGGATCACCGCCAAGGACATCATACTGGCCATCATCGGCAAGATCGGCACCGCCGGCGGCACCGGCTACGCCATCGAGTTTGCCGGCAGCGCGATCCGCGGCCTGTCGATGGAAGGCCGCATGACGCTGTGCAATATGGCGATCGAAGCCGGTGCGCGCACCGGCATGGTCGCAGTCGATGACAAGACCATAAATTACGTGAAAGGCCGGCCGTTTGCGCCGGTAGGAGACCTGTGGAGTCAGGCGGTTGTGTACTGGCGGACGCTGACCAGCGATACCGGTGCGGCATTTGACAAGGTGGTGACCCTGAAGGCGGGGGACATACAGCCGCAAGTCAGTTGGGGCACCTCGCCGCAGATGGTGACGACCGTGGATGGCAAAGTGCCCGACCCGGCGCAGGAAACCGATCCGGTGCAGCGGGAACGGATAGAGCGCGCGCTCAAATACATGGACCTCAAGCCCAACACGCCGATCAAGGAGATCCTGCTGGACAAGATATTCATCGGCGCCTGTACCAATTCGCGCATCGAGGATCTGCGGGCCGCGGCCCAGGTCGTCAAAGGCAAGCGCATTGCGCCCAATATCAAGCTGGCGCTGGTGGTGCCGGGTTCAGGCCTGGTCAAATCACAGGCGGAGCAGGAAGGGCTGGACAAGATTTTTACCGAGGCCGGATTCGAGTGGCGCGAACCGGGCTGCTCGATGTGCCTCGGGATGAACGAAGACCAGTTGTCGCCGGGCGAGCGCTGCGCCTCGACGTCCAACCGCAATTTCGAGGGCCGCCAGGGAGCCGGCGGCAGAACACATCTGGTGAGTCCGGCGATGGCGGCGGCAGCGGCGATCGCCGGGCACTTTGTGGATGTACGTAATTTCAATTGACGGAGGCATTATGAAAAAGATTGCGCTGATACTTGTTGCGTTGTGGGCGGTTGCGTTGGCCGGTTGCAATACCATGCGCGGCTTCGGTCAGGACGTGGAAAAGGCAGGCGAGACGATCCAGAAAAAGTCCGACAAGTAACATGGATAAATTTCAATCGCGGGAAGGTCTGGTGGTGCCGCTGGACCGCGCCAACGTCGATACTGACGCGATTATTCCCAAGCAGTTTTTGAAATCGATAGAGCGCACCGGTTTCGGCCCCAACCTGTTCGACGAATTGCGTTATCTCGACCACGGCGAGCCGGGCATGGACAACAGCAAGCGGCCGCTCAACCCGGATTTCGTACTCAACCAACCGCGCTACCGCGGCGCGCAGGTGCTGCTCGCGCGCGAGAATTTCGGCTGCGGCTCTTCACGCGAACACGCGCCGTGGGCGCTGCTGCAATACGGGTTCACGACCGTGATCGCGCCCAGTTTCGCCGAGATTTTTTACAACAACTCGCTGAAGAACGGGCTGGTGCTGATCTCGCTCGATGCCAAGATCATCGACCGGCTGTTCAAGGAAATCGATGCCACACCCGGCTACCGGCTGGTTGTCGATCTCGAGCAGCAGTCGGTGACCACGCCCGGCGGCGACAGCCTGAAGTTCGACATCGATCCGTTCCGCAAGCATTGCATCCTGAACGGACTCGACGACATCGGGCTCACGCTGCAGCACGCGGACAAGATCAAGGCATTTGAAGCTGGCCACCGCCAGCATCAACCATGGTTATTTAACTGAAAACCATTGCCACAGAGAACACAGAGAACACAGAGAAGTTCCAAGCCGATTTTTTGATTTTCTCTGTGTACCCCGCAAGGGGGTATTGAAAAGAATCCTCTGTGCTCACTGTGGCTATTCTTTGGAATTTTGCATGAAAATCGCAGTATTGGCCGGCGACGGCATCGGCCCCGAAATCATGGCCCAGGCGCTCAAGGTATTGCGCGCGCTGGGAAAAGACGGACTCAAACTGGAGCTCGAAGAAGCGCCATTTGGCGGGGCGGGGTATGACGCTCATGGCGACCCGCTGCCGGACGTTACGCTGAAGCTGGCGCGTGAAGCCGAGGCGGTGATGTGCGGCTCGGTCGGCGGGCCCAAATATGATGCGCTGCCGCGGCCGCAGCGACCGGAGCAGGGGCTGTTGCGCATACGCAAGGCGCTGGGGTTATTTGCCAACCTGCGGCCTGCGCTGCTTTATCCGGAACTCGTCGGGGCGTCCACGCTCAAACCTGAAGTGGTGTCGGGGCTGGACATCATGATCGTGCGGGAACTCACCGGCGATATTTATTTTGGCGAACCCCGCGGCCGCCGCACCAACGCCGCCGGCGAGCGCGAAGGCTACGACACCATGCACTATGCCGAGTCCGAAATCGTGCGTATTGTCGAAGTCGGTTTTCAGACGGCGCTCAAGCGCAACAAAAAGCTGTGCTCGGTGGACAAGGAAAACGTGCTGGAAACCAGCCGCTTGTGGCGTGAAGTGGTGACCGGCCTGGGGAAAAAATACCCGCAGGTCGAGTTGTCCCATATGTATGTCGACAATGCCGCAATGCAGCTGGTGCGCAATCCCAAGCAGTTTGACGTCATGGTGACCGGCAATATGTTCGGGGATATCCTGTCTGATGCGGCTTCCATGCTGACCGGTTCCATAGGCATGCTGCCTTCGGCGTCGCTGGATGCCACAGGCAAGGGGCTATATGAACCGATACACGGCTCGGCTCCCGATATCGCAGGCAAAAACATTGCCAATCCGCTGGCGACCATCCTGTCGTCAGCGATGATGATGCGGTATACGTTTAACCAGGATAAGTGGGCGCAGCGGATCGAAGCGGCAGTCAAGCGCGTGCTGGCGCAGGGTTACCGCACGGCGGACATCTACGAGGCCGGCACCCAAAAACTCGGCACGCAGGAAATGGGCGACGCGGTAGTCGCGGCGCTTTAGAACGGTGAAGGGTGAACGGTGAAGGGTGAAGGGTGAAGGGTGAAGAGTGAAGAGTGAAGGGTGAAGGGAAACCTCGGGTTTTTCCGCATTTTGGACTCTGAAAGCTTGTTAGAATCAGGTTATTGATCTTAAAGGTAATTGTTATGAAAAAAGTAGGCTTGATCGGGTGGCGCGGCATGGTCGGTTCGGTGCTCATGCAGCGCATGCAGGCGGAGCGTGACTTCGACCTTATCGACCCCGTGTTCTTTTCGACCTCGCAGGCGGGCGGCAAAGGCCCGGCCATAGGCAGGAACACGCCTGCCGTGAAGGATGCGCGCAATATCGATGAACTCGTCGCGCAGGACATCCTGATTTCATGTCAGGGCGGGGACTACACTAACGAGATCTACCCGAAATTGCGCGCCGCCGGCTGGAACGGCTTCTGGATAGACGCGGCTTCGGCGCTGCGCATGGAAAAAGATGCGGTAATCATCCTCGATCCGGTCAATATGGATGTGATCAAAGACGCTCTTGCCAAGGGGGTCAGGAATTACATCGGCGGTAACTGTACTGTGAGTCTGATGCTGATGGCCATGGCCGGCTTGTTCAAGGCGGGCCTGGTCGAGTGGATGACAGCGATGACTTACCAGGCGGCATCCGGCGCCGGTGCCCAGAACATGCGCGAACTGGTGCAGCAGATGGGCGCGGTCCACGATTCAGCCCGGCGCCTGCTCGAAGATCCGGCTTCGGCCATCCTCGATCTTGACCAGACGGTTGCCGACACGCTGCGCCGCAAGGATTTCCCGGCGGAGAATTTCGGTTATCCGCTGGCGGGCAGCCTGCTGCCGTGGATCGACAAGGATCTGGGCAACGGCCAGAGCCGCGAGGAATGGAAAGGAATGGCGGAGACCAACAAAATCCTGGGGTGCGGCACAAATCCGATCCCGGTAGACGGTATCTGCGTGCGCATCGGCGCCATGCGCTGCCACAGCCAGGCTTTGACCGTGAAACTCACGCGCGACGTGCCGCTGCCTGAAATCGAGAATCTGCTGGCAGCGGCCAACGATTGGGTGAAAGTGGTACCCAATCAGCGCGATGCTACGCTCAAGGCACTCACCCCTGCTGCCGTGACGGGTACGTTGTCGGTGCCGGTCGGGCGGTTGCGCAAGCTGCACATGGGCGGGGAATATCTTTCCGCTTTTACCGTAGGTGACCAGTTGCTGTGGGGGGCCGCCGAACCGTTGCGCCGCATGCTGCGCATAGTGCTGGAGGCCGACAGCGCACGGGTGGCCCCGGCGGCGCTTTCTCGATCGTCTTCCGCGATAAGGGCCTGAGGGGTCAGAGTGCTGCTGCAACCCGCCTGAACCGGCGTTTTCAGCACAATGTCATGACAGTGACAGACTCGGCCTAACTTGCTGAAATTTGATTAAAAATAGTCGCATCAGAGCATTACATTAGAGCTAATATTAGCTTGCATGGCTAACTATTTGATGTTAGCTTTATATTCCATAAAAAAAGACCTGAGGGTGGCGTTGTGCGTGATATCACTCTAAGACAATGGGCCCTGGCAGTTTTCATACTGCTGACGCCCTGGGTTGCAGAAGCGGCCGGGCTGGGGAGGCTCACCGTTTTGTCGTCGCTGGGTCAACCGCTGCAGGCGGAAATCGATTTGGTCTCGGTGGAAAAGGACGAACTTGCCACCCTGTCCGCTCGCCTTGCTTCGCCCGATGCCTACAAACAAGCCAACCTGCAATATGGTTCGGCGCTGGTCGGCCTGCGCCTGAGCATTGAAAAGCGGCCTAACGGCCAGCTCTACATCAAAATTACATCCAACCGTTCGGTCAACGAGCCTTTTATTGATCTTCTGGTCGAGATCAACTGGGCGTCCGGGCGTATTACGCGCGAATATACGGGACTGATTGATCCGCCGGGATTCGCCCCTGTGCCCGTTCCTCCCGCACCGGTGGCCTTGCCCGAAACCCGTCCGGCGCCGGCGCTTGAAGCGCCCGCAGTCGCGATTGCCCCCCCGGCCGCAAGGAGGCCTGCCGTTACAGCGCCTGTAGCAACGGGTGGCAAAGAATACGGCCCCATCAAGCGCGGTGAAACGCTGTACAAGATTGCCGGCAGCATGAAACCCGAAGGCGTGACGCTGGAACAGATGTTGGCGGGGTTGTACCGCACGAATCCTGACGCGTTTTCCCGGAACATGAACCGCATGAAAACCGGGAAAATCCTGCGCGTGCCGGAAAAAGAGGACCTGGCGGCAGTGCCGCAGTCTGAAGCGGTCAAAGAAGTGCGGGTGCAGGCAGCAGACTGGAATGCGTATCGGCGAAAACTCGCCGATTCCGCTGGCATGGCACCGGAGTCGCGGCCTGCTGCGCGTGGCAAGATCACGACCAAGGTCGAAGACCGTGCGGCTGCGGGTGAGGTAAAAGAAGTGGTGCGGCTGTCCAAGGGTGAGCCGCCTAAAGGGACGGCCGGGGCGGGCGCCAAATCGAGCGCAGCTGACCGCGTGCGCACTCTGGAAGAAGAGGCGATTGCGCGGGACAAAGCATTGTCCGAGGCGAATGAGCGCATCGCCCAGCTGGAAAAAAACCTCAAAGACATGCAGCAATTGCTCGCGATCAAGAGTCCGGGCATGGCGGACGCTCAGCAGAAAGCGGCAGGGCCAACGCCGGAAGCGGCTAAACCTGCGCCCAAACCTGTTCCGGAAGCGCCTAAATCCGAGCCCAAGCCGGATGTCGCAGCTGCCAAGCCCGAACCGGATAAACCGGCGGCGGAAACCGCAGTAGCAGGAGCGAAGAAGGAAGAAACGGCAGCTGCTGCTCCGGCGCCGGCTACGGAAGTGAAGGTCGAGCCGCCAAAACCGAAGCCGAAACCCATGCCCAAGCCGGTTCCGCCGCCGCCTGAGCCCGATGTGATGGACATGGTTATGGACAATCTGCCGCTGGTGGGCGGAGTCGTGCTGCTGCTAGGCGGGCTCGGCTTCTGGATGGTGCGTCGCCGCCGTTCCCAGGCTGGGGAAGAAACAGGGGACGAGGTGCAGGAGGTGGCGCCTTCCCTGATGGCATCGGGCGCAGGAATGGCCGTATCTGATGCGTTTAAAACTGCCTCTGCCACGGCGGCTGAACCGACGATGGCTGGCCCCACGGCTGACGAAGTGGATCCGCTGGCTGAAGCCGAGGTCTATATCGCTTATGGCCGAGACACGCAGGCTGAGGAAATCCTCAAGGAGGCGCTCGGCAAAAATCCCGCGCGCGAGGACGTTCAACTCAAGCTTCTCGAGATTTATGCGGCGCGCAAGGACAAGACTGCGTTTAATCGGAGCGCCGAAACTTTCAGTAAGCTCGTCGGTGGCGACAGTGAGAGCTGGCTGAAGGTTGCGGCCATGGGTTACGCACTCGACCCCGGCAGGAAAATGTATGCCGCAGGCCAGAGCGCTGCACCAGATGCCGCACCGCCTGAGCCGGTACCCGCGTCGGATCTTGATTTCGACCTTGGCCATTCGACAGGCGCAACGTCTACCGATATCTCGTTTGATCCGCTCGTCGCCGACAAGGCCGATATGGCACACACATCGGTGATGGACCGGGGCGAGATGCGCGCGATGGCTGGTGAAGCAAATGAAAAGCCGGGTGAAGAGACCATCGTGCCGATGATGCCGGATTTCACGCTTGAAATTCCGGAAGCAGGCGCTACGTCTCAAACGGATGTTTCCTTCGATGCCCATACGCCTGACGGAACCGGCAGCAACATCGATTTCAATATCGAATTGCCCAGGGACGACACGGCGTCCGAACAGACTTTCGTGGACGTTACAGGCGCGAAAAAGACCGGGGACTCCGACGCCGGTCTGGATTTCAAGATTGATATGGACGGCATCAATCTGAATCTGGATGACAAACCAGAAGCGGTGCCGGCGACTGAGGAAGGCGATAAAGACGCCCACTGGTACGATGTCCAGACCAAGTTCGATCTGGCAAAAGCGTATCAGGAAATGGGAGACAAGGACGGCGCCACGGAGATTTTGCAGGAGGTGATCAAGGAAGGCGACGCCGGGCAGCAGGTTGAAGCGAAAAAACTTCTGGAAACCCTGGGCTGATTTTTCAGTAACAGGAGCCGGATCGAACCGCGGCAGCCCGGCTGTCGCGGTTTTTGTTTTTATAGGGCCAAAAGCAATAGACAGGATTAAGGTGAGCGTGTGAGAGTTGCGCTGGGTATTGAATATCACGGCGGCGGTTTCTGCGGCTGGCAGACGCAGCCGGCGGCGTGCTCGGTGCAGGACAAGCTTGAACACGCGTTGGGGCAGATTGCCGGGGAGAGCATTGCGACCATTTGCGCCGGACGCACCGATGCCGGTGTGCATGCGCTGGCGCAAGTGGTTCATTTTGATACGGCTGCGGATCGCCCGGAGTCGGCCTGGGTTCGCGGCACCAATGCCCTGCTCCCGTCTACGCTTGCGGTTACGTGGGCAACGAGGGTGGAGCCGCGATTCCATGCGCGGTATTCAGCGCTAGGCCGCAGTTACCGCTACGTGCTGCTGAATCACGCCGTGCGGCCGGCTGCAGACCAGGGCAGAGTCGGCTGGCATCACCGGCCGCTGGCGCTCGACGCGATGCGTAGCGCGGCGCAGTTACTGATCGGGGATCATGATTTCAGCGCGTTCCGGTCTTCCGAATGCCAGGCGCGTTCGCCGGTGCGGCAACTGCGCAGCCTCGAAATTGCACGCCGTGGTGATTATGTGATTTTTGATCTGTGCGCCAATGCGTTTTTGCACCATATGGTGCGAAATATCATTGGTTCACTGGTATATGTCGGCAATGGCAAGCATCCGCCGCAGTGGCTGGGCGAGGTGCTGGCGGGGCGCGACCGCACGCATGCGGCGCCGACGTTCGATGCGTCGGGCCTTTATCTGGCGCAGGTGGAATACGGCGCCGAGTGGGGGTTGCCGCAGGTGTCACGTGCGCAGATGCCGCGGCTGGCGTATTTGATTGATACATGAGTTTTTGTTTGTAGGAGCGGACTTTATGGCTACCGCAGTGAAAATATGCGGGATTACGCGCCTGGAAGATGCGCTGACCGCTGCGCGCTGCGGTGCGCATGCGATAGGTTTCGTGTTCCATAGGCCGAGTCCGCGCTATGTGATGCCGGAACATGCAGGCGCAATGATCCGGGCGCTGCCGCCGTTCGTGACGACCGTGGCGCTGTTTGTCGACGCGCAGCCGCAGCAGGTGCGCGAAACGCTGTCACAGGCGCCTGCAAACCTGCTGCAGTTTCATGGCGTCGAAACGCCTGAATATTGCCGCCAGTTCGGTTTGCCCTATATGAAAGCGATCCGGGTCAGGGCAGGGGTGGATTTGTTACAATACGCATCCGATTATCAGGATGCCAGGGCGCTGCTGCTCGATGCATTTGTCGATGGCGTGCACGGCGGCACCGGCGCGACATTCGATTGGGCCTTGATACCGCAGGGCATGCCGTTGCCGGTGGTGCTTTCCGGCGGGCTGAACAGCGCCAATGTGACCGAGGCCATACGCAAAGTCCGGCCGTGGGCGGTCGATGTGTCGAGCGGCGTGGAAGCCGGCAAAGGCATCAAGGACGCGGCAAAAATTGCCGCGTTCATTAGAGGAGTGCGGAATGCAGATGTATGACCTGCCCGACACCAGAGGTCACTTCGGGCCCTATGGCGGGATATTCGTATCTGAAACGCTGATCGAGGCGCTGGAGCAGTTGAGAGACGCCTATGCGCGCTATCAGCAGGATCCGGAGTTTATCGCCGAGTTCGAATACGAGCTCAAGCATTATGTCGGCCGCCCAAGTCCGGTCTACCATGCACGGCGCTGGTCGGAGCATTTTGGCGGTGCGCAGGTGTATCTGAAGCGCGAGGACCTTAATCATACCGGTGCGCACAAAATAAACAATTGTATCGGCCAGGCGCTGCTCGCGCGCCGTATGGGCAAGCCGCGCGTAATCGCGGAGACTGGTGCCGGCATGCACGGTGTGGCCGCAGCCACCGTTGCCGCGCGCTATGGCATGGAATGCGTGGTCTACATGGGCGCGGAAGACATCAAGCGCCAGGTGCAGAATGTCTATCGCATGAAGCTGTTGGGCGCCAGCGTGGTTTCAGTCGAGAGCGGTTCGAAGACGCTCAAGGATGCGCTCAACGAGGCGATGCGCGACTGGGTCACCAACGTCGAGAACACGTTCTACATCATAGGCACCGTCG
>JAUXMZ010000001.1 GCA_030683105.1 Burkholderiales bacterium
CGCGCGGCTGGCCGCGAAACATCCATCCGTGGGTTTTCTCGCTATCTCCGATCTCGATCCCGCCCGCGCCCGCGCGCTCGCCGAACAGACCGATGCCGATTTTCACTCTGGTGACAATTTCGAAGTCATCGCACGGCCGGAGGTGACCGCGGTCATTGTTTCGACGCCGGAGGGCGAGCACGCCGCGCCGGTATGCAAGGCGCTCGAACTCGGCAAACCGGTGCTGGTGGAAAAACCCATCGCGCTCTCGCTCAGGGACGCGGATACCATACTCGCCAAACTGAAGGAAACCGGCGGGAACCTGCGCATCGGCTACAGCCGCCGCTACAAGGAATGCTTTTTGCGCGCCAAGGAGCAGATGGTGCATGGCCGGCTGGGCAAGGTGGTCGGCGGCCTCGCGCGCGTCTACAACTCGCGCGCCCAGGCATTCGCTATCCTCAAGCGCGATCCTCACGCCACTCCGGTGCTGGATGTGCTCACCTATTACGTCGATCTAATGTGCTGGTTCATGGAAGGCAATGCGCCGGTGGAAATCGTCGCGCGCGGCCAGCATGGCATATTCAGGGAAGCGGGCTATAGCGCGCACGACGTGACCTGGGCCATAGTCACGTTCGCCGACGGCGCCGTGGTGAATTTCGGCGTGAGCTACGCACTGCCGGCGAAGTATCCGACGATGGGCCAGTCGGACCGCGTCGAACTGCTGGGCACCGAAGGCACCATGATCATCGACGACGACCACATGGACCATGTGCTGTACTCCGACAAGGGTATCCCGCACGCCTATGTGCCTGATCATCAGGTCAACATGGCGTTCCTCGGCAGCAATACCGCCGGCGACTGGGCGGTGGGCGACTTCTGGGGCCCGCTCGCCAACGAGACCCGGGCCTGGCTCGATCACCTGGTGACGGGGAATCCCACCGTGCACACCACGCCTGAACAGGCGCGTATCAATCTCGAAACCACGATAGCCATCGAGCGCGCGGTCGCAACCGGGAAACCGGTCAGGCTGCCGCTGGAAACCTGAGGGTCCATAACTAAAATGAAACAATGTCCCGCAAGTAAAAGCCTGGTCCTGTTTTTCACGCTGTGCGCGCTGGCAACGGGCGCGGTGGCGCAAACCTATCCGTCCCGTCCGATACGATTGATCTCGCCCAACCCGCCAGGCGGTGCGAACGACACCATAGGCCGCATCGTCGCCGCCAAACTCACCGACGTCCTGGGCGTGCAGCTCGTGATCGACAACCGCGGCGGCGCGGGCGGCACCCTGGGCGCGGAAATCGCCGCAGGCGCCACGCCCGACGGCTATACCCTGCTCGCGGGTTCGGTCTCGACCCACTCGTTCTCGCCCGCGCTCAGGAGCAAGCTCAATTACGACCCGGTCGGGGACTTCACGCCGATCTCGCTGTTCGCGATATCGCAGAACCTGCTGGTGACCCACCCGTCCCTGCCGGCTTCGAATGTGAAGCAGCTCATTGCGCTCGCCAAATCCAGACCCAAAGCGCTCAACTACGCCTCCGGTGGCACCGGCTCGACCAGCCATTACGCGATCGCGCTGTTCGTGCATCTTGCCGGCATCGACAAGGACACGGTGCATATCCCGTACAAGGGCGGCGGGCCATCGGTCGCGGCCACCATGGCGGGCGAGACCCAGTTCTATTTCGGGCCGATGGCGAGCATGACTTCGCAGGTCAAGGCCGGCAAACTGAAGGCACTGGCGGTGGGTGGCACCAAACGCTCGCCGACGGTGCCGGACGTGCCGACCGTGGCTGAAGCCGGCATTCCTGCCTATCAGTCCTTCGGCTGGTTCGGCATGCTGGCGCCGGCGAAAACGCCGAAAGCCATCGTCGCCAGGCTCAACAAGGCGGTGGCCGACGCCGTCAATTCACCCGATGTCGCTCAGAAATTCCTGCAACTGAGCGTCGATCCGGTGCACGGTACGCCGGAGGAGTTCGGCAAGTTCATCGCCGATCAGCTTGCGCGTTACCGCAAAACCGTCAAAGACCTGGACATCAAGGTCGAATAAAGCGGCCGGTCAGATGCCGGGCATGCGCGACAAAACCGGCAATGCGCGATGGGTAATGGGTAATGGGGCAAGTCTCAGCGTTCGTCGAACGCTTTTTTGACGTTAACGTGACCGAGTCTCAGCGTTCGTCGAACAGTCATAGCGTGCCTTGGAAGGGTTTATGTTCATGTCGGTATGGGAGTTCATGGA
>JAUXMZ010000004.1 GCA_030683105.1 Burkholderiales bacterium
ATGGCGAAGGGTAAATTTGAGAGGTCGAAGCCGCACGTGAACGTGGGGACGATCGGCCACGTGGATCATGGCAAGACGACGCTGACGGCGGCGATGACGATGATCCTGGCGAAGAAGTATGGTGGCGAGGCGAAGAGCTACGCCCAGATTGACTCGGCGCCGGAGGAGAAGGCGCGGGGGATCACGATCAACACGGCGCACGTGGAGTATGAGACGGCGAAGCGTCACTACGCGCACGTGGACTGTCCGGGGCATGCTGACTACATCAAGAACATGATCACGGGTGCGGCGCAGATGGACGGGGCGATTCTGGTGGTTTCGGCGGCCGACGGCCCGATGCCGCAGACGCGCGAACACATTCTGCTGGCGCGCCAGGTGGGTGTTCCGTACATCATCGTGTTCATGAACAAAGCGGACATGGTGGACGACAAGGAGTTGCTCGAGCTGGTGGAGATGGAAGTGCGCGAGCTCCTGTCCAAGTATGATTTTCCCGGGGACGACACCCCGATCGTGATCGGTTCGGCGTTGAAGGCGCTCGAAGGCGACACGAGCGACATGGGTGAGGGGGCGATATTCAAGCTGGCCGAAGCGCTGGACAGCTACATTCCGCAGCCGGAGCGCGCGATAGACGGCGCGTTTCTGATGCCGGTGGAAGACGTATTTTCCATCTCGGGCCGGGGCACGGTGGTCACGGGGCGCGTGGAGCGCGGCGTGGTCAAGGTGGGCGAGGAGATCGAGATTATCGGGCTGAAGCCGACGCTCAAGACGGTGTGCACGGGCGTGGAGATGTTCAGGAAGCTGCTGGACCAGGGCCAGGCGGGGGACAACGTGGGAATTTTGCTGCGCGGCACCAAGCGCGAGGAAGTGGAGCGCGGTCAGGTGCTGGCGAAGCCGGGTTCGATCACGCCGCACACCAAGTTCACGGCCGAGATTTACGTGCTGAGCAAGGACGAGGGTGGCCGTCACACGCCGTTTTTCAATGGTTACCGGCCGCAGTTTTACTTCCGGACGACGGACGTGACGGGCTCGATCGAGTTGCCGGCCGGCACGGAGATGGTGATGCCTGGGGACAACGTATCGATCACGGTGGCGCTGATCCAGCCCATCGCGATGGAAGAGGGACTGAGGTTCGCGATCCGCGAAGGCGGGCGCACCGTGGGTGCGGGTGTGGTCGCCAAGGTTATCGAGTAATCTCAATGGCCACTCCTGTAAAAAGCCAGAAAATCCGCATCCGGCTCAAAGCATTCGACTACCGGTTGATTGACCAGTCGGCGCTTGAGATCGTTGATACTGCAAAGCGCACTGGTGCTGTCGTCAAGGGCCCGGTGCCGTTGCCGACGCGCAAAGAGCGTTTCGATATCCTGCGTTCGCCGCACGTCAACAAGACCTCGCGCGACCAGCTGGAAATCCGCACGCATTTGCGTCTGATGGATATCATTGATCCGACTGACAAGACTGTCGATGCGCTGATGAAGCTCGATTTGCCGGCCGGCGTGGACGTAGAAATCAAGTTGTAAGATGTCTGTAAGTAAAAGCGGTACGTAATACAGGTAGCAAGTATTCCCGCTGCATTTGTGGCGGAAAATTTAGAAATGCCGGTCAATTGTAACTGGCGCCTTTTTGCTAAGGTGAAAAAATGAGTTTAGGACTAGTGGGCCGCAAGGTCGGCATGACCCGCGTATTCACCGACGATGGCGATAGCATCCCGGTGACGGTGGTCGATGTGTCGAACAATCGTGTGACCCAGATCAAAAAACCGGACACTGACGGATATACTGCCGTTCAGGTGGCGTTTGGCAAGCGTCGGGCGACGCGCGTCAACAAGGCGGCTGCCGGGCACTTCGCCAAAGCCGGCGTTGAAGCCGGACATACCCTAAAGGAATTCCGCGTGACGGCCGAGCAGCTCGTCGAGCTCAAACTCGGCGGCGCAATCGGCGCCGATATTTTCAAGGCGGGTCAGAAAGTTGACGTGTCGGGGGTCTCCCAGGGCAAGGGTTTCAGCGGCGTTATCAAGCGCCACCATTTTTCGTCGAATCGGGCGAGCCACGGTAATTCGGTCTCGCACAACAAGCCCGGATCAATCGGCATGGCGCAGGATCCCGGCCGGGTGTTCCCCGGCAAGAAAATGGCGGGCCATCTGGGCGCGGTCAGCCGCACTGCCCAGAACCTGGTCATCGTGCGTGTTGACGTCGAGCGGCAACTGCTCCTTATCCGCGGCGCGGTGCCCGGATCAAAAGGCGGCGATGTTGCTGTATTCCCGGCGGTCAAGGTGACCAGAGCCACCGCATCCGGCAGTGCAGCAAAAGCTGCTGCCCCCAAATAAGGCAGGCGCACGATGGAACTCAAACTGATAGACGATCAAGGAAAGTCGACCTCTTCGGTATCGGCTTCCGACACCACGTTCGGCCGCGAATACAACGAGGCGCTGGTGCATCAGGTGGTAACGGCGTATCTCGCCAATGCCCGCAGCGGAACGCGCGCCCAGAAAGACCGGGGCAACGTAAAGCATTCGACCAAGAAGCCGTGGCGCCAGAAAGGCACGGGCAGGGCGCGCGCGGGTATGACATCGAGCCCGTTGTGGCGTGGCGGCGGCAGGATTTTCCCGAATATGCCGGACGAGAATTTCAGCCACAAGGTGAACAAGAAAATGTTCCGAGCAGGCTTAAGCTCGATCCTGTCGCAACTTGCGCGCGAGGACAGGTTGGCGATCGTGGACAGCTTCAGCATCGATTCACCCAAAACCAAATTGCTCGCGCAAAAGCTCAAAGGCATGGGGCTGGAAAACGTGCTGATCATCACTGACGGCCTCGACGATAATCTGCTGTTATCGGCGCGCAACCTGCCCAACGTGGGCGTTGTCGATGTGCGCTTTGCGGATCCGGTCAGCCTCATCCGTCATGCGAAGGTTCTGATGACGCGCGGGGCGATGACTAAAATCGAGGAGATGTTGTCATGAGCGCAGTTCCCAGCATTAAGCAGCAGGAACGCCTGATGCAGGTCATCCTGGCGCCGGTAATCTCGGAGAAGAGCACGTTCGTGGCTGACAAATACGAGCAGGTGATTTTTCGTGTCATACCGGATGCAACCAAGCCTGAGATCAAAGCCGCAGTCGAACTCATGTTCAAAGTTCAGGTGGAGTCGGTGAAAGTTGCCAACGTGAAAGGCAAAGAGAAACGCTTTGGTCGTTTCATCGGTCGCCGTAATAACTGGAAGAAAGCCTTTATCTGCCTGAAGCCCGGCCAGGAAATCAACTTTGCCGAAGGGGAGACCAAGTAATGTTAGTCAAAGTCAAACCAACGTCCCCCGGTCGCCGGTCCCTGGTTAAGGTTGTAAATCCTGACCTTCACAAGGGCAAGCCGATTGCGAAACTCACAGAAAGCCAGTCGAAGAAGGCGGGTCGCAACAGCTACGGCCATATTACAACGCGTCATCAGGGCGGCGGGCACAAGCAACATTATCGCGTCATCGATTTCAAGCGGAACAAGGACGGCATTGCCGCCAAGGTTGAGCGCCTTGAATACGATCCCAACCGCAGTGCCAATCTGGCGCTGTTGTGTTACGCAGACGGCGAACGCCGTTACGTGATCGCGGCCAAGGGCGTGTCGGTGGGGATGCAGTTGATGTCCGGTATCGATGCGCCAATCAAGGTCGGCAATACGCTTCCGCTTCGCAACATTCCCGTAGGCACCACCATTCACTGCATCGAGATGCAACCCGGCAAGGGCGCGCAAATTTCACGCGCGGCCGGCACTTCGGTTCAGCTTCTGGCGCGCGAGGGCGACTATGCACAACTGCGGCTGCGTTCCGGCGAAATCCGCAAGGTGCACGTCAACTGCCGCGCCACCATCGGCGAAGTAGGCAACGAGGAGCACTCGTTGGAATCTATCGGTAAAGCGGGGCGCGTCAGATGGCGTGGCAAGCGTCCAACGGTGCGCGGCGTGGCGATGAATCCGATCGACCATCCGCACGGCGGCGGCGAGGGCAAAACAGCGGCGGGTCGCCACCCGGTGAGCCCGTGGGGCACGCTGACCAAGGGATATCGTACGCGCAACAACAAGCGCACCAACAGCATGATAGTGCGTCGTCGTCATGCGAAAAGTATTGGCTAAGAGGTAGCACATGGCACGTTCTATTAAGAAGGGCCCGTTTGTAGACCATCACCTGATGAAAAAGGTGGAAACTGCACGTAGCGCCAACGATAAGCGTCCGATCAAGACCTGGTCGCGCCGTTCGACCATTCTGCCGGATTTTATCGGGCTTACCATTGCCGTGCACAACGGCAAGCAGCACATCCCGGTCTATATCACGGAAAACATGGTCGGCCACAAGCTAGGCGAGTTCTCGCATACCCGGGTTTTCAAGGGTCATTCGAGAGCCGGTTCGGCGGCGGCGGCGGACAAAAAGGCCAGCCCGACTCCGGCTGCGCCCAAATCGTAAGGAATAGAGCATGAACACCTCAGCAATACTGCGCGGCGTGCGGCTCTCGGTCCAAAAAGGCCGGTTGATAGCCGACCTCGTTCGTGGGAAAACCGTAGAGAATGCGCTTAACATTTTGAATTTCAATCAAAAAAAGGGCGCGACTATCATACGCAAGGTCTTGGAATCGGCGATTGCCAATGCCGAGCACAATGATGGCGCCGATGTTGATGAACTCAAGATCACCAGTATTCAGGTCGAGAAGGGCCCGGTGCTCAAGCGTTTCATGGCACGCGCCAAAGGCCGCGGCGCGCCTATTTTAAAGCCGACCTGTCATATTTACGTAACGGTTGGCGACGGAAGGAAATAATTATGGGCCATAAAATACATCCGATTGGATTTCGCCTTGCGGTTAACAAGAACTGGGCATCTCGCTGGTACGCCAACAGCAAGAATTTCCCGATCATGCTCAACGAAGACATCAAGGTTCGCGACTATCTGAAGAAAAAGCTCGGGCATGCTGCCGTGAGCAGGGTCGTGATCGAGCGCCCGGCCAAGAACGCACGAATCACCATTTTCAGTGCGCGCCCCGGTGTTGTAATCGGTAAAAAGGGCGAGGACATCGAGGCACTCAAGGCCGAATTGCAGAAATTACTCGGCGTGCCGGTGCACGTGAACATCGAAGAAGTGCGTAAACCCGAGATCGATGCGCAGTTGATCGCGGATTCGATTGCGCAGCAGTTGCAAAAACGCATCATGTTCCGGCGTGCGATGAAGCGCGCCATGACCAATGCCATGCGTCTGGGTGCCCAGGGCATCAAGATTATGAGTGCAGGACGGCTTAACGGCGCCGAAATTGCCCGTTCGGAGTGGTACCGCGAAGGCAGGGTGCCGTTGCATACTTTGCGCGCTGACATCGATTACGGCGTTTCCGAGGCTCAGACAACCTATGGGATCATCGGCATCAAGGTGTGGGTTTTCAAGGGCATGGTATTAGCGAAGAATGAACAACCGGCAGTGGTGCCTGGCGCGATGGCGCCGGCCGCGGAACCGGAAAAGCCGGCCAGAAAGCCGAGAAAGCCGGCAGCAAAGACAGGAGCAAAGCGTGCTACAGCCAGCCAGACGTAAATACCGCAAGGAACAAAAAGGCCGCAATACGGGCATTGCGACCCGCGGCAACAAGGTAAGCTTCGGGGAATTCGGCCTGAAGGCGGTCGGCCGCGGCCGACTTACCGCGCGCCAGATTGAGGCAGCGCGGCGTGCCATGACCCGCCATATCAAGCGTGGCGGCCGGATCTGGATTCGCATCTTCCCGGACAAGCCGATTTCGCGTAA
>JAUXMZ010000011.1 GCA_030683105.1 Burkholderiales bacterium
CCGGAACCCGGAACCCGGAACCCGGAACCCGGAACCCGGAACCCGGAACCCGGAACCCGGAACCCGGAGAATGAGGCGATGGGTAGAAAGTCGAGTCTGATCCTATTTTCTATTTTTCCCGATTCTCCAGGTGGTTTTGCGGCGCATATCGCTGGAGATGGAAAATGAGAGGCATTCCGGTTTTTGGAAAGCGTGGTCTGCGCCCGTTTTTCCGTGCCATTCTTTTTGTAATGGCCGCTGTTTTGTTTTCTCAAAATACGGCAAACGCGGCGATAACTTATTTTGCCTCGGCGTCGAATCCCGCGGACAACGGCACTTTGGATTTGGCTACGGTGCCCGTTACCCCTCCGGCGTTAATGCAAACGGGGGATCTTGTAGTCCTCATTGCCAACGCACGGGAAAGCGCACAAGCGCTGGCCATTTCGAACGACGGGGGGCAATCGTGGACCTCCGAAACTGCCAACACGGTAAATACGACCCAAAGGATTTTCTGGGCCCGTTTTAACGGCACCTGGGCGGCCAACCCCAGCGTTTCCTTCCCCGCGGGGGCCAACGCTACAACCCTGGTAATGCATGTGTTCAGGCCGACTTCGAGCTTCAATACCTGGGCGCTGGATGTCGCGCTGACCAACAACAGTTTTGCCGCGCCTGGTGGAGCAAGAGACGTGACGATCGCGGGAATCACCACCGCTACCAACGGCGCTTTGGTGCTTGCAACTTGGGCGACCACGGACGACAACTCATGGGGATTGCAAACCGCAGGCTGGGCAAACGCGGGCGACTCGCAGTACCGCAACCTCGACGGAAACGACTCATCTCAATCAGCCGCTTACAGGATCATGCCCACGGCGGGAGCGTCCGGCAACGTGGTTAACCGGCAAACAGCCAACGGCGGCGACGCCGGCAACAGTTCCATTCTCGCCTTCCGGGAAGTGCCCCCTGTTTCTGTCGTCTCGATCAATTGCTCAGTCTCCTGTGCAGCGACCAGTGCTGCGACGGTTTCGTGGACGGTTATTTTCAGCCAGAGCGTAACCGGCGTGGACGCCACCGCCTTTACGCTGGCTGCAAGCGGCCTAAGCGGTGCTTTCATTTCGTCAGTGATGGGCAGTGGCACGACATGGACCGTGACCGCCAACACCGGCATCGGCGCCGGCACGCTTGGCCTGAATCAGACCGGCCCCGGTTCGGTGAGCCCGACATTGACCGGCACCTTCACCGGACAAGTCTACACCATTACCGCCACGCCCGCGCTGGCCGAATACCGCATGGATGAACCGGGCTGGAGCGGAGTTGCCAACGAGGTGGCGGACAGTTCGGGCAGCTACCCGGGCACTGCCATGAACAGCGCCAACACGACGGACGGTTCGCGTGCGATTCCCGGCAATCCGGGAACCTGCCGCTATGGCGTATTCGACAACGGGGGTACCATCACGCAAGGCTACGTGGCGCTGCCGGGTTTCCCCAATCTGAACACTGATTTCACCATTACGGCCTGGATCAGGTCGACCGACATCACGGTGGGCGCGCAGCGGATCCTGATTGACGATGAAACCAATACCGGCGGCTACGGCCTGAGCCTGGGGGAAGGCGGTACTGGCGTCTTGCGGTTCTATGCGCGGGGTACATCCGTGATCATTCTCGATACGCCTAACGTCATTGCCAACAATACCTGGTATTTTGTTGCGGGTGTGGCGGACATCAGCAATGGCCGGCGCTGGATCTATGTGTTTGACGCGTCGGGCAATCTGTTGCCGGGTCTGCCGGTAAGCGTGGCGTCAACCGGCTGGGGTACCGATGCCGGCATGGCCTCGATCGGCGGCGAAACCAACGCCTCCGGCGAACCGCCGGCAACGAATCATTTCAAAGGCAACCTTGACGAAGTGCGCGTCTATCAAAAAGTTCTGAACCAATCCGCGCTGGCGGCACTGGCGACGCAAACCCATGCCTGCGCTGTCATCGTACCCTCGCCCGGCGGCTTCAACGCCTATGAAACCGGCACGGCTGTCGGGGCGATCACGGGCGTGATCCAGACCAGGACCGCCGGCAGCGCCATCAGTGTCGACATGATTGCGTTGAATCCGGCGAAAACCGCGATCCTGACGGGCTTCGCCGATACGGTGCGTGTAGAGGTGCTCGACAGCAGCAACAACTCCGGCGCGCTCGATGCCAACAGCTGTCGCCCCACCTGGACGACGATACAGACGCTGTCGCCAGACCCTACGTTCGTTGCCGGGGACAACGGGCGCAAGACGATCAGCTTTTCGGTGCCGAACGCCTACCGCGACGCGCGGTTGCGCATCACGTACCCGGCAGGCGCGCCGACAGTGACCGGCTGCTCGACCGACAATTTCGCGATCCGTCCCGCCAGCTTCACTGTTGCGGCGACGGATTCGAACTGGAGCGCCGCCGGCACGACCCGCGCGCTCGCGAACACGGGCGCGACCGGCGGCAACGTGCACAAAGCCGGGCAGCCGTTTACCCTCACGGTCACGCCGTCGCCCGGCACCGCGACCAACTACGATGGCAGTCCGACGGTGAGCGCGCTGGCGTGCACGCTCCCGGCGGTATGCGCCAATGGCACGCTCTCCGTGGGCGCGTACGTCGGCAGCGGCACAAGAACGAGCACCAGTGCGACTTATGACGAGGCGGGAGCCTTCAATCTGACGCTGGTGGACCAGAACTATGCCAGCGTGGATGCCGCCGACGGCACGCCGGCGGACTGCAGCGCGAGCGGACGCTATGTCTGCCAGTCGCCGGCGCCCGTCGCAGTCGGCCGCTTTGTGCCGGATCATTTCGCCGTGACCGCAGTCACTCAGCCGGTATACAGAACGTTCGACGCCACCGACGCGGCATGCACTGCGTCGCCCCGCAGTTTTACCTACATCGGCCAGTCTTTCGGCTATCAGACGCTGCCGGTGGCCATGGTCACTGCGCAAAATGCGAGCAACGGTACCACGACGAATTACCGCGGGACGCTGTGGAAACTCGCGTCCGCCAGTGTCAGCCAAACGATGGCCAACAGCCCGGTGATATCGCTGGATATTTCGCAGGTGGGCGCATCCGTGCTCAGTGAAACGGCCAATACCGGCACGGGCACGCTGACCTCGAATGCCGCTGACAAGATCGCTTTCGTTCGCGATGCCGCCACGCCCCAGGCGGTCTTCACGGCCAATCTAACGCAAACGTGGAGCGTGGCGGATGCTAATGAAAACAGCGCGAACCAGGGGGTAATCTCGACTACGACGCCGCTGGCGTTCAACGGTGGCGGCAGCGGCATCGCGTTCGATGGCGGCGGCGCGTCCTCCGGCAAGGAGTTTCGCTATGGACTGCTGGCCATCCGCAACGCAAATGGTTCACAGCTGGTAGCGCTGCCCATCTGGCTTTTCACGCAATACTGGAATGGCACGTCGTTCATCGTGAACACAGCGGACAATTGCACCGCGCTTGCCGGCACCAATATTGAGATGAGCAATTTCCAAGGCACGCTCGGCCCCATTGCGTCGTGCAAGACACGCCTGCCGGCGGCGATTACATTTAACTCCGGCCGGGCGCGGGCGCTTCTTGCTGCGCCGGGTGCCGGCGTCCTCGGCAGCGTGGATCTGGCCGTGCACCTTGAACCCATCGTGAGCGGGACGCCACAGACGTGCACGGGTGGGACGCCGTCCAATGTCACGGCCGCCAACAAAGCGTACTTGCAGGGCAAGTGGTCGGGAGCGACCTATAACCAGAACCCGGCTTCGCGCGCGACGTTTGGTGTATACCGGGGATCAGAAGAAATCATACATATCCGTGAAAATTTCTAATATAAACATAAACTTATAGTTTACTCTCCCAGTTCGGCTCAAAAATAGCGCCTAAGCCATTGACACCATTGCTTTTTATGTTAGCATTCAGCAACATAGCCACAATGGGTTCTGTATAAATGAGATTTTTCGGATCCGCCAAGCGCAGGCCGGGCTGGATGTGCATAAACCTGAAGCAGGATCGCGTGGATGTGTCCCACGTGCTGGTCAATGGCAAAGCGCGACCGGAAGTGCTGTTGTGCGATTCGTATCGCAAGGAAGCGGACGACGTTGCGACGCTCAAGCGTCTGCGGCGGGATCTGGATCTGGGACGCTATCGCTGCACGACGCTGCTCAAACCGGGCGACTATCAGATCATGCCGGTCGAGGCGCCCAATGTGCCGGCGGCGGAGATGAAAATCGCGTTGCGCTGGCGCATCAAAGACCTGATTGATTTTCCAGTCGAAGCGGCGACCGTGGACGCGCTCACTGTGCCCCAGACCGAGAATGTGTCGGCGCGCACGCCCCAGGTGCTGGCCGTGGTCGCCAATAACGAACTGATCGCCGCCACGGCAAAATCCTTCAATGACGCCAATATTCCGCTCGAAGTGATGGACATTCCCGAACTCGCCCAGCGCAACGTCGCCCATTTTTTTGAGCAGCAGGGCCGCGGGCTCGCGCTGCTCACGTTCGATGAGTACGGTGGGCTGCTGACGTTTACCTGCGATAACGAGTTGTATCAATACCGGCGCCTCGAGCAGTCGCATGCCAGCTTCCAAAACATAGACGAAGAACAGCGCCGGCAGATTTACGATCGCATCGTGCTCGAGTTGCAACGCTCGCTGGATCACTTCGACCGGCAGTATCACCGCATGTCGGTATCGAGCGTAGTCGTCACGCCCGTGCCCGGAGCAGATGATCTGCTGGAATACCTCGCGGCCAATCTTGGTACGCCGGTAGCCTTGCTGGACCTGTCGCAGATCATGGATTTTCCTCACACGCCGGAACTGCGCGAGCCCGAGCGACAGGCCCAATGCCTGCAGATGATAGGCGCCTCGATGCGAGAGGAGGCAACCGTATGACCCGCCTCCTCTCGAGTTTCAGGTTTCAAGTTTCAGGTTTCATGTTATGCACACGCCGACACCGCGGCGCCTGTCTGTCCATTGGCATGTCGGAGGCGTGTGCATGAGTCAGCAGATCAACCTGTTCAATCCGGCGTTCCGCAAGCAGCGCATGGCGGTGTCGGCCATGACTGCCGTGTATGGCGTGGCGGGTACGCTCATGGTGCTGATGGTGTTCCAGACTTATTTCCATTTGCAGATCAAAGGGCTGAAAGAAGAGATGCAGTCAGCCCAGAAACTGGAAGCAGCGCAGCGCGCTTATGTTGATCGCGTCAGGGGCACCGGACTGCGAAAAACGAGTTCGACGCTCGATGCCGAAATCGCCAGGCTCGAAGCCGAACTCAAGCCGGCGCGGGAGAGCATAGAGGCCCTGAAGGGCGGCATCATCGGCAACCAGCAGGGATTCTCCGAGTATTTCCGCGCATTTTCGCGCCAGTCATTGAGCGGTCTGTGGCTCACGGGTTTTACCATCGCCGGCGGCGGCGAAATCTCGATCAATGGGCGCGTCATACATGCCGAACTGGTTCCGAATTACATCCAGCGCCTTAACCAGGAGCAGGTGCTGCAAGGGCACACTTTCGCGTCGCTGAATCTGAGCACGCCCAAGGCGGAGCCTGCGCCACCGGGTAAAAGCCAGGGACAGAAAGCGCCCGCGCCTCCGCCTTATCTTGATTTCAGCCTGACGACCGCCGAACCGCTCGCGGTCGCAGCCGGCGCCGGGAGGGTGCAATGAAAGAACGCTGGCAGCAGCTTTCCGGGATGTTTAATGCGCTGACGCTGCGTGAACGCACCACTGTGCTGGCGGGGCTGATCATTGTCACGGTGGCGTTGTTTCAGTTTTTTGTGCTCGATCCGCAACAATTGCAGAAGCGCCGTCTGACCCAGCAGATCACAGACGCGCGCACCAACATCAAGGCCCTGGAAAATGCACTCAAGTCGCAGAACATCCAGGCCGATCCCGAGGTAGTGAAACGCGCCTATCTGGAAGCGCTGCGCAAGCAGGTTGCCGAAATCGACAAGAACATGCAGGGCTTGCAAAAAGGACTGGTGCCGCCCGAGCAAATGGCTAAGCTGCTCGATGGGATGCTGTCACGCAACCGCGGACTGCAACTCGTCAGCATGCATAAGTTTCCGGTGCGGCGCTTTGAGTCCGGTGCGCAGGCTGCAGCGGCCAAACCGGAGACTGCCAAAGTGCAGGAAACCAAGCCGGGCATCACGATCACGACCGAGCGCAACATTTATCAACACAGTTTCGAACTCACGGTGCAGGGTTCATATGCGGACCTTCACGATTACCTGGCGCGGTTGGAAAAACTGCCGTGGCGCATGTTCTGGGGCAAAATCAATCTCGATGCCACGCAATCGCCCAGGCTCACGCTGACGCTCACCGTACACACCTTGAGTCTTAACAAAGCATGGCTGATCGTATGAAAAACTTGTTCAACATTCCAAGTTCCTTGTTCAAAGTTCAAGGTTCAAGTTTTAAGGTTCAACCCGGAACCCGGAACAGCGCGCCTGCGGCCGCCGCGCTGTGCGCCGTGTTGGCGCTCATGCCCGCCCTCGCGCCGGCGCAGGGTCTGACTGATCCCACCCGACCGGCAATAGGTTACGCCGATGCCGATGCCGGGGTCGCGACCGGCGGGCCGGTGTTGCAATCCGTGATGATTACGCCGACGTTGCAGTCGGCCATCATCAGCGGCGAGATGGTGAAGTTGGGTGGAAAATTCGGCAGCGCAAGGCTGGTGAAAATCAGCGAGAGCGAAGTCGTGCTCAAGGATGGTGGGGAAACCCAGATTCTGAAACTGTATCCAGGCGTCGAGAAGCGCGCAGTCGAGAAGCCTGAAGCCAAGGCAGCGGCCAAGCGCCGGAAATAGAGGTGTCAACCATATGAAAAAAATACTGATGGCGGTTGCAGCGATGACGATCGGCGCCTGCGCCGACGTACCGCAGCGACACGATTCGACGTTTGAAAGCATCAACCAGGAGCTGGATGGTGCAGCGCAGAACCGCGCCAAGCCCGCCACATCCGATGCCGTGAGCCAGGCCTTGTTGCCGCCGCTGGTAGTCGAGATGCCGAGGCCCGATCCACGATCGCTCGATCCGCGCTTTGATCTCAATGTCAACGGCGCCCCGGCCAACCAGGTGTTCATGGCCATCGTTTCCGGCACGCGGTTCAGCATGATCGTACATCCCGATGTCAAGGCCCCGCTGTCGTTGAATCTCAAGGACGTGACGGTGCTCGAGGCGCTGGACACCATACGCGAACTGTACGGATACGAGTACCGCATTCAGGGCTCGCGCATTACCATCCAGCCGGTGACGATGCAGACCCGCGTGTTCCAGGTCAATTACCTGCATGCGACGCGCCGCGGCAGAACCGACGTGCGCGTGAGTTCCGGTTCCATCACCGACTCGCCGGGAGCATCCACCGGCGGCGTGCCGGGCTCGGCAACGCCGGCCGGGCAACCAGCGTCCCCGGCTGCCCGGCTTGCGGAGAGCACCCGTGTCACCACGTCCTCAGACAGTGATTTCTGGAGCGATGTCACCAAGTCGCTGGTCGCCGTGGTCGGCACCGCCGACGGGCGCAGCGTGATCGTCAACCCGCAGTCGGGCGTGATCGTCGTGCGCGCGCTGCCGGCGGAATTGCGCGGCGTCGAAGCTTTCCTCAAGGCCATGCAGCTGGTGGTAGAGCGCCAGGTAATGCTGGAAGCCAAGATCATTGAAGTCACGCTGCGCGATGGCTTTGAAGCCGGCGTCAACTGGGCCGCGTTCCGCACCGGCGACCATACCACCATCGGCGCCGGCGTGATCAGGCCTGGAACTACGCTGGGGACAACGGGGCCGCTGTCCACGCCCACCGCGCGCGCTGCCGACGGGAGCATCCTCGGGACCTCAATATTGACGTCGTCGATCGGCGCCTTGACCGGGTCCCTGGCTGCCGGCGCAGGCGTGCCCGGCGGGGTGTTCGGGTTGGCGCTGCAGACCAACAATTTCGCAGCATTGCTGTCTTTCCTTGAAACTCAGGGCAGTCTCAACGTGCTGTCCAGCCCGCGCGTGGCGACCATCAACAACCAAAAAGCGGTGCTCAAGGTCGGCACCGACGAATTTTTTGTCACCAACATCTCGACTACATCGACCACTGCCTCCGGCGGCGGCACCACCACCTCCCCGACCATCACGGTGCAGCCGTTTTTCTCGGGCATTGCGCTCGACGTGACGCCCCAGATCGATGAAGGCAACAATATTATCCTGCATATTCATCCCACGGTCAGTACCGTGGTCGAGAGGCGCAAAACCATCGATCTCGGCACGACGGGGGGGGTCTTCGTTCTGCCGCTAGCTTCCAGCACCGTGAATGAAACCGATACCGTGGTGCGCGTGCAGGACAACAACATCGTCGCCATTGGCGGACTGATGCGGCAGCAGACCTCGATCGACCGCAACCAGGTGCCGGGCATCGGCGATACGCCGGGGATCGGAAATCTATTCCGCCAGCGTGCCAACAGTTCGGTAAAAAGCGAGCTGGTGATCCTGATCAAGCCCACCATTATTCACGGCGACCGCAACTGGGAGCAGGATATCTCCGCCACCCGGGATCGCGTGCGCGCCATGCAACCCCAACAAAAATGACGTTCAATGTTCCAAGTTCAAGGTTCAAGGTTCAACCCGGAACCCGGAACTTGGAACCTGGAACCCGGAACCCGGAACCCGGAACCCGGAACCCGGAACCCGGAACATTGAACCCGGAACATAGAACGCGGAACCCGGAACATGTATAAGGCCCATTTCGGATTACGCGAACCGCCGTTCGGCATCACCCCCGACACCAGTTTCGCCTACGAGTGCACTTCGCACCAGGAGGCGCTCAACACGCTGCTGGTCGCAGTCAAGAATGGCGAAGGCTTTATCAAGATTACGGGAGAAGTGGGCACCGGCAAGACCCTGCTGTGCCGCCGCTTTCTGGCCACTCTGGATCAGCATTTCATCTCCGCCTACATTCCCAATCCGTACCTCGAGCCGCGCACGCTGCTGTTCGCGCTTGCCGATGAACTCAAGCTGACTCTGCCCAGGGAGGCTGATCAGCATCAGTTGCTCAAGGGCTTGTCGCGGGCGCTGCTGCATTTTGCGCGCGAGGGCAAGGCGGTGGTGTTGTGTCTTGACGAGGCGCAGGCCATGCCCACCGAGACGCTGGAGGCGATGCGGCTGCTGACCAACCTCGAGACCGAAAAGCGCAAGCTGCTGCAGGTAGTGCTGTTCGGTCAGCCGGAACTTGACCATAAACTCGACCAGGACGCGGTGCGGCAGTTGCGCCAGCGCATCACGTTCCAGTACCGGCTGACGGCACTCGGACGCGATGAGGTCGACCACTATCTCGCGCACCGGCTGCGTGTGGCCGGCTATAAGGGCAACCGGCTGTTTACCCGGCCCGCGGTAAAAGCGGTGCACAGCGTGAGCCGCGGGGTGCCGCGACTGATCAACATCATCGCCCACAAGTCGCTGCTGCTGGCGTTCGGCGAAGGCCTGCAGCAGGTGTTGCCGCGCCACGTGCGCGGTGCGGCGGCGGATACGCCCGCGGTTCGCGCGCGCAGGCCGTGGTGGTGGCTGGGCTTTGCGATGCTGATGGTCTCTGCCGGCGGTATCGGTTGGGTACTGCTCAAATGAGCATCATCAATCAGGTTCTGCTGGATCTTGATAAGCGCCGCGCATCGGGAGCGGAGCGCAGCGCTTTGCCTGATCATGTGCGGGCGCTGCCCGAAGTGCGCGAAGGCACGAACAAATGGCTGATCGCCGCCGTCAGCGGGCTGGCAGTAGTTGCTGTCGTGGCGTGGGCGATGATGTCGGGATTTACAACGCAGCAGGTGAAAAAAACGGTGCCCGCCATGGTCGAGGCGAAACCGGCGGCGGGCGACAAAATTATCGAGGCTGCTGCCAAATCAGAAGCGATACCGGATGTGCAGCCGCGTGATGAAAGCGCTGCGCTGCCTGATGTGGTCGCCGAAACTCTGTTGTTCGGACGGTTGAGCTTTGATTTAGCCAATCCGCCGGTCGCGATGCCCGAAAGTGCGCAGCGGCGCAGCGAGACCCGGGTCGAGAACAGGGCGCCGATTGCGACGTCCCGAGTGATTGCGAAGCCACGAGCCGAACCGGGCACCCCGGCGGTGCCGGCAGCTGCCGCGCTCACCACCGCACCGGCGGGGCAATCCGCGGGAACAGAACCTGTCCCCAAAGCACCGGCCAGGAATCCCACCAAACTTGCCCAGGCCATGCCGCCGGAAATTCAAAAAAATGTAATCAAACCCACTGCTTTGCAGCTTGCCGAACAAGAGTACGGTCAGGCGTCGGTCTTGCTGCATCAGGGCAAGCGGGATGAGGCGCGCGACGCTCTCATGGCCTCGCTGAAGCATTACCCCGCGCATATGGGCGCGCGCCAGGGGTTGTTCGGCATGATGATAGACGCCAAACAATATGCCGAGGCCGAGCAGATCGTACAGGAGGGGCTGAAATTAAATCCGGCACAGACTGGTTTTGCGATGATGCTGGCGCGCCTGCAACTCGATCGGGGCAATACCCCGGCCGCGGTCGATACCCTGCAAAAAGGCCTGGCTCACGCCCAGAACAATCCGGATTACCTGTCCTTCCTCGCAGCCTTGTTACAACGCCAGAAGCGGCACAACGAAGCGATCGATCAATATGCGGCAGCGCTCAAACTGCAGCCGCAATCGGGTGTATGGCTGATGGGGCTGGGGATTTCGCTGCAGGCGGTCAACCGCAACCCCGAAGCGCAGGAGGCGTATCGCCGTGCCAAAGCGAGCGGCAATCTCACGCCCGATCTGCAGGCGTATGTCGATCAACGGCTGCGCCAGTTGCAATAAACCTTGTTCAATGTTCCGAGTTCCGAGTTCCGAGTTCCAAGTTCCAAGTTCAAGGTTCCGGGTTCCAGGTTGGCAGCCTGTCGGCTGCTCGCCGCTACGCTCGTGGACTGGGAACTTGGAACGTGGAACTTGGAACCTTGAACCGTTCTCCCGGCAGCGTTCTTGCCACCACCCAGGCGCTGATATGTTCGGCGCCCGCCCGGCGCAGATTCCTCGCCAGTTCATTCACGGTTGCGCCACTGGTCATCACGTCGTCGATCACCGCCACCCGGGCGCCGCGCAGGTCGGCATCGCAAACGAATGCGCCACGAACATTTTTTGTGCGTTCCTTCCACGGCAGTACTGCCTGCGGTAGCGTCTCGACGATTTTGCGGCAGGCGTCGGCGGCGACCGGAATGCCGGTCATCCTGCCCACGCCGCGTGCGATTTCGAGCGACTGGTTGAAGCCGCGTTCACGCAGACGTAGTGGTGACAGCGGCATGGGGATGATGAGATCGACTGGTTCTGCCACGGCGCTGCCCAGGATGCGGGTGAATAGCGGGGCGATTGCCAGGTTGCCGCCGTACTTGAAGCGCTGGATCAGGGCATCGACCGGAAAGGCGTAGGCGAATACGGCGGTCGTGCTGTCATAACGCGGCGGATGAGCCAGGCAGGCGCCGCAAATATTGCCATCCGGCAGCGGCAGCGCGCATGTAGCGCAGCGTATCCCGGGCAGGCGAGGCAGTGCGGCATCGCAGTCCGCGCAGAGCAGGGCGCTGGCGGCGGCACACAGCACGCACGTTTGCGGCAGCATAGTATTTAAGCAGTAGTTTAAAATCACACCCATGAGATTTGACAAACAGCAGCCGTTCCGTAATGATTCAAGCCATTAAATAAACAGAGTTTTTTACTTTTTTCACCAGAAAGTGCCCATGACCACCCTGATTAACGACCGGCGCGACCGCGCCGCCGACACCGCATCCGCCGAGCGCTGGAATATCGCGCAAATCGAGGCGCTGTTCAATTTGCCTTTCAACGATCTGATCTATCGCGCGCAATCCGTGCATCGCCAGCATTTCGATCCGAATGCGGTGCAGCTTTCAACATTGCTGTCCGTCAAGACCGGGGGGTGCGCCGAAGACTGCGGTTACTGCCCGCAGTCCGCGCGGTTTCATACCTCGATAGAGAATCAGGACATGCTGTCCGTGGACGCAGTGGTCGCGGCGGCGCGTGCGGCGAAACACAGCGGCGCAACCCGGTTTTGCATGGGTGCGGCATGGCGCGGGCCCAAGCAGCGGGACCTGGACCAGGTGATCGCGATGATCGGCGCGGTGCGCGGGCTGGGTATGGAGACCTGCGCCACGCTGGGCATGCTGAAAGAGGGGCAGGCCGAACAACTGAAATCAGCCGGCCTCGATTACTACAACCACAACATCGATACCGCACCGGACTTTTACGGCGAGGTCATCTCTACCCGCACCCAGGACGATCGTCTGGACACCCTGGGGCGCGTACGCGATGCAGGTCTGAACGTATGCTGTGGCGGTATCGTCGGCATGGGTGAGACGCGCGCCAGCCGCGCGGCACTGATCGCGCAGCTCGCCAACATGGAGCCCTATCCGGAATCGGTGCCGATCAACAACCTGGTGCAGGTCGAAGGCACGCCGCTGCACGGCACCGAGGCGCTCGATCTTCTGGAATTCGTGCGCACCATAGCCTGCGCGCGCATCACCATGCCCAAAGCCATGGTGCGGTTGTCGGCGGGCCGCCAGGACATGCCCGAAGGCATACAGGTGCTGTGTTTCCTGGCCGGCGCCAACTCGATTTTCTACGGCGAGAAACTGCTCACCACCGGCAACCCTGATGTCGAAGCGGATCGATCCCTGTTCGAGAAGCTCGGGCTCCATCCGCTTCAGTGTTGAGTGTTGAGTTTTGAGTTTTGAGTAGTCACCGCTATGGCTGATAGCCCTATTCTGGTCAAGAGTTTTGAGTTTGCGCTCAAGATCATCCGGCTATCGAGCAAGCTTGATGACGCAGAAGAACTGATTCGGATTCTTACGGCGATCGTCAAGACGGCTGGACGTCCGAAGTGAACAACTCAACACTCAACACTCAACACTCAACACTCCAGCAAGCACTTGCGACAGAACTCGCTGAACTGGAAACACGCGGGCTCAGGCGTACGCGTCGCGTGCTGGAAAGCCCGCAGTCGGCGCAGGTCACGGTGGACGGCCGCGAGTTCACCGCCTTTTGCAGCAACGATTATCTGGGGCTTGCCTCCCATCCCGGGTTGGTGGCCGCTGTGCAGGAGGGCGCGGCGCGCTACGGTGTCGGCGCCGGCGCTTCGCACCTGATACTCGGCCACAGTGTCGCGCACCATGCGCTCGAGACCGCGCTGGCCGGTTTCGTGGAACTGCCGCGCGCGCTGCTGTTTTCCACCGGCTATATGGCCAATATCGGCGTAGTCTCTGCGCTGCTGGGACGCAGTGATGCCGTATTCGCCGACAAGCTCAATCACGCCTCGCTCAACGATGCGGCGTTGTTGTCGCGTGCCGCGTTCAGGCGTTATCCGCATCTCGATCTGCATGCCCTGGAAAAGCTGCTTGCAGCATCGCGCGCACGCCGCAAGCTGGTGGTGACCGATGCCGTGTTCAGCATGGATGGCGATATCGCGCCGGTTCCTGAACTGCTCTTTTTATGCGAACGCTACGATGCGTGGCTGATGCTCGACGATGCACACGGTTTTGGCGTGCTGGGTCGCGAAGGGCGTGGCGTACTGTCGCATTTCAGCATCCGCTCGCCGCGCGTCATTTACATGGCCACGCTCGGCAAGGCGGCGGGCGTGTCCGGCGCCTTTGTCGCCGGCGCGGCCGAAGTGATCGAAACCCTGGTGCAGCGCGCGCGCAGCTATATCTACACCACGGCCACGCCGCCGCTGCTGGCGCATGCGCTGCTGAAAAGTCTCGAACTGATGGCATGCGAACAGTGGCGGCGCGACCAGCTTGAGAATAATATTATTGTATTAAAACAAGGAATTACAAAAAACCGCTGGAATTTGATGCCGTCGGATACCGCAATCCAGCCCCTGGTGATCGGTGCCAACGCCGATGCGGTGGCGTTGTCAGAACGGCTGGCACAGCGCGGCCTGCTGGTGCCGGCGATACGCCCGCCGACGGTGCCGCGGGGATCGGCACGGTTGCGCATCTCGATGTCTGCGGCGCACAGCGCAGAAGACGTAGGCCGGCTGGTGGCTGCGCTGAACGAATTGCAATGACGCTGAACTGCGTGGAGTCGGGCAGCGGTCCCGATCTGGTGCTGGTGCATGGCTGGGGCATGCATGCCGGCATCTGGGACGGACTCGCGCGCGAGTTGTCGGCGCAGTTCCGGGTGCATGCGGTGGATCTGCCGGGGTACGGCGAGAGTGCGACGTGCGATCCCTGCACGCTGGAGCACATGGCGTCGCTGCTGGCGCGGCAGATGCCGCAGCGCAGCCTGGTGTGCGGCTGGTCTCTGGGCGGGCTGGTGGCGCTCACCTGGGCGGCGCTTGCGCCGCGGCAGGTGGCACGGCTGGCGTTGATTGCGACCACACCATGTTTTACCCAACGCGTGGGCTGGCCGCATGCGATAGCGGCGGATGTTCTGCACGATTTTGCGGAAGGGCTGCGGACGGATTACGCTGCCACGCTAAAGCGTTTTTTATCGTTGCAGGCGCTGGGAGACGCACAGGCGAGGCAGGTGGCACAGCGATTGAAGGTAAGTTTGCTTGCGCGCGCTGCGCCGGATCCCGTTGCACTCGGCCAGGGTCTGGAGATACTGCTGAATGCCGATCTGCGCGACCGGCTTGGCGCCATCGGCCAGCCCGTGCTGGTGGTGCATGGCGACCGTGACCTGCTGACGCCGCTGGCCGCGGGCGAGTACTTGAGCCGGAACCTGCCCAACGCGCAACTGGTCAGGCTGCACGGGGCGGCGCACGCGCCATTCGTGTCCAATGTGCAGGGTACGGGCGCGCTTTTAAAAAGGTTTTTCGATGAGTGATGAATTGCTGGTCGACAAGCGCCAGGTGCGGCGCTCGTTCGAGCGCGCCGCGGCGACGTATGACAGTGCGGCAGTGCTGCAGAACGAGGTATGCCAGCGCGTGCTCGGCCGGCTCGATTACATCAAGTGCCAGCCGGCAACCATACTCGATGCCGGCAGCGGCACCGGCAACGCGCTCGCCGGTTTGGCGCAGCGTTATCCGCAGGCGCAGCTTATTGCGCTCGATATCGCGCCGGCCATGCTGCAGCGCGCCCGCAGTCGCGTGTCCTGGTGGAAGAAAATTCTGGCATGGGGTTCGCAGCCTGCCACGGTGTGCGCCGATATCGAGCGGCTGCCCGTGGCCGACGCCTCGGTCGGGATGGTGTGGTCGAACCTGGCGCTGCAGTGGGTGAATGAGCCGCAACAGGTTTTTGCGGAAATGCAGCGGGTGCTGGTCCCGGGCGGACTGCTGATGTTCAGCACGTTCGGTCCCGACACGCTGAAGGAATTGCGCCTCGCTTACCGGGGCACCGACCGCCACACCCACGTCAACCGCTTCACCGACATGCACGACATCGGGGATATGCTGGTGCATTCCGGGTTCGCCGACCCGGTCATGGACATGGAAATCATTACGGTGACTTATGCGGATGTGCGCGAACTGATGCGCGATCTGAAAGCGATCGGCGCGCACAACGTGACCCGGGGCCGGCCGGCCGCGCTCTCCGGCAGGACGCAGCTCGAGACCATGACCCGCAACTACGAAACGTTCCGGCGTGAGGGAAGGCTGCCCGCCACCTTCGAAATCGTTTACGGCCACGCCTGGAAGCCGCAGCCGCGCGTGAGCCCGACCGGCCGCCCGGTGATCGATATCAAGGGGGTTCAGGTTTGACTCTTCACCCTTCACCATTCACCCTTCACGGCCTCTTTGTCACCGGCACCGACACCGCTGTCGGCAAGACGCTCATGACCTGCGCACTGTTGCATGCCTACGCGGCGCGCGGATTGCATGTCGTAGGCATGAAACCGGTTGCCGCCGGCGCGCAATGGCATGCGGACGGTCTGCGCAACGATGATGTAGAACAGATTCTTGAAGCAGGAAATGTTGCGGCGCCGCGAGAACTCGTCAACCCTTATTGTTTCGAGCCGGCGATCGCGCCGCATATCGCCGCGCGCATCGCCGGCACTGAAATCGATCTGCTGCATCTTGAGCGCGCTTATGCCGCGCTTGGGGCAATGGCCGACATGGTGGTTGTCGAGGGCGCGGGTGGATTTTGCGTGCCGCTGAACGCTCGCGAAGACACTGCTGATCTGGCACAGCGCCTGAGGTTGCCGGTGCTGCTGGTAGTCGGCATGCGGTTGGGCTGCCTTAACCACGCACTGCTGACGGCGCAGGCGATACACGCCCGCGGCCTTAAGCTGGCCGGTTGGGTCGCAAACCATATCGATCCGCAGATGATGCAGGCTGAGGACAATGTCGCCGCCTTGAGTGAACGCCTGGGTGCGCCCCCCGTCGCGCGCATCGCTTTTTCGCCCTGTCCTGACCCGCGCGCCATCGCTACCAGCCTGGATATTGATCAATCAGGCTATTTTGGCTGAATTCTGTTGCGGCAATTTGTTGCCGGTTGGCTGTAAACCCGAGGTTCTTCCTTGGTTTTTTGGTTGCCACGCCTGGCCGGTCGTGATAAATTCCGCCTTTTTTGACGCACATCAATAAACGTCAACATAACAGTTGACGAATGTTTTGTTGATGTACGTTGACAGGCGCTTGCAATCAGGGATGGGCGCTTCCGGATTGAAAGCGTGGGTGAAGAATGAATGGCCCGGGTTTTTTGCCGCGTGCGTCATGATGAATTCCCCGCACTCATCCGGCCGATTGAAGGTTTTTTGGTTGTACTCCGGCGGTTTCTTTTGGTATTGCGCTGGCATTTATCTTAATGTTCGGCGCGTGATGGGTATTGCCGTTTTCCGGGCCAGGGATAAAGTGGCATCGGATAGCCGCGGCTGCACGCCGCAGGGCCTGATGCTGATAGAGTAGATTTATTTACAGGTGGGGGAAGCATGACCAGCAAGCTGGCTAGATCATTTGCAGCCGTGATGGCGCTGTTGGCAACAGGGATTGCCGGCGCTAACCAATACAACCTGCAGCCGCCGCAATCCATCATCGCGCGCGAGATTTACGATCTTCACTCGTTGATCATGTGGATCATCCTGGCGATCTTCGTCGTGGTCTTCGGCGCCATGACCTATTCGATCATCGCGCACCGCAAATCGGCCGGGCACAAGGCCGAGCAGTTCCATGAAAACACCACGGTCGAGATCGTGTGGACGGTCATTCCGTTCATCATCCTGATCGGCATGGCATACCCGGCGACCAAGACCGTCGTGTCGATGAAGGACACGTCCAACCCGGATATCACGATCAAAGCCACCGGCTACCAGTGGAAATGGGGTTACGATTACCTGCAGGAGGGCGTCAGTTTCTACAGCAGCCTGGCCACGCCGCGCGACCAGATCGACGGTGGCAATGCGGAAGGCCGGAAAAACAATCCGAATTACCTGCTTGAAGTCGATAATCCGGTGGTCGTGCCGGTCGGCAAGAAAGTGCGCATCATCACCACGGCCAATGACGTGATCCACTCCTGGTGGGTGCCGGCGCTGGGCATCAAGCAGGACGCGATCCCGGGCTTCGTGCGCGACACCTGGTTCAAGGTCGACAAGGCGGGCACCTACCGCGGCCAGTGCGCGGAGCTGTGCGGCAAGGACCATGGCTTCATGCCCATCGTGGTTGAAGCGGTCGAGCCCGAAAAATATGCGGCATGGGTGAAGGACCAGCAGGCCAAAATGGCAAAGGCTGCGGTGGCCGATGATCCCGCCAAGAGCTGGTCGCTCGCCGACCTCAAGGCGCGCGGCGAGAAGGTCTATGCCGCCAACTGCGTGGCCTGCCACCAGGCGACGGGAATGGGCGTTCCCGGTGCGTTCCCGGCGTTGTCGGGCTCCAAGATCGTCATCGGCCCGAAGACCGATCAGATCGCCATGGTGTTGAACGGCAAGGCGGGCACGGCGATGCAATCGTTCAAGCATCTGAACGACGTCGAAATCGCGGCGGTCAGCACCTACTTGCGAAATAACTGGAACAACAATTCCGGCGAGGCCGTCACCCCCGCCGACGTCAAGGCATTACGGAAATAACCCAGGTATTCAGGAGAGCATTCATGGAAGCAGCACACGCACACGCGCCGGGTCACGATGACCACGCGCATCATCCCTCGGGGATCATGCGCTGGATCCAGACCACCAACCACAAGGACATCGGCACCCTCTACCTGTGGTTCAGCTTCACCATGTTCATGGTTGGGGGTGTTCTCGCGCTGATGCTGCGCGTCGAGCTGTTCCAGCCCGGGCTGCAGGTATGGCGCCCGGAATTCTTCAACCAGCTCACCACCATGCATGGCCTGATCATGGTGTTCGGCGCCATCATGCCGGCGTTCGTCGGCTTCGCCAACTGGCAGATCCCGCTGATGATAGGCGCGCCCGACATGGCGTTCGCGCGCATGAACAACTGGAGCTTCTGGCTGCTGCCGCCGGCAGCGCTCCTGCTGGTGATCTCGTTCTTCGTGCCCGGCGGTGCGACCGCCGCGGGCTGGACCATTTATGCGCCGCTGTCGACGCAGATGGGCCCGGGGATGGATCTCGCGATTTTCGCGCTGCACATCATGGGCGCCTCCTCGATCATGGGTTCGATCAACATCGTCACCACCATCCTCAACATGCGCGCGCCCGGCATGACGCTGATGAAAATGCCGCTGTTCGTGTGGACCTGGCTGATTACGGCCTACCTGCTGATCGCAGTGATGCCGGTGCTGGCGGGCGCGATCACCATGATCCTGACCGACCGCCACTTCGGCACCAACTTCTTCAACGCCGCGGGCGGCGGCGACCCGGTGATGTTCCAGCACATTTTCTGGTTCTTCGGCCATCCCGAGGTCTACATCCTGATACTGCCGGCGTTCGGCATCGTGTCGCAGATCATCCCGACTTTCGCGCGCAAGCCGCTGTTCGGCTATGTGTCCATGGTCTACGCGACCTCGTCGATTGCCATCCTGTCGTTCATCGTGTGGGCGCACCACATGTTCACCACCGGCATGCCGGCGACCGCACAGCTCTTTTTCATGTATGCGACGATGCTGATCGCGGTGCCCACAGGCGTGAAGGTGTTCAACTGGATCGCGACCATGTGGAAGGGCTCGATGACTTTCGAGACCCCGATGCTGTTTTCGATCGGCTTCGTGTTCGTGTTCTCGATGGGCGGTTTCACCGGGCTGGTGCTGGCCATCACCCCGGTCGATATCCAGCTGCAGGACACTTATTACGTGGTCGCGCACTTCCACTATGTGCTGGTCGCGGGTTCGCTGTTCGCCATATTTGCCGGGGCCTATTACTGGCTCCCGAAATGGACCGGCCACATGTACAACGAAGTGCTCGGCAAGTGGCACTTCTGGCTGTCGATGGTGTTCTTCAACATCACGTTCTTCCCGATGCATTTCACGGGGCTGGCCGGCATGCCGCGCCGTGTACCCGATTACGCGCTGCAGTTTGCCGATTTCAACATGATCTCGACGGTAGGCGCGTTCGGTTTCGGCCTGGCGCAACTGGTCTTCCTGTGGGCGGTGCTCAAGTGCATCAGCGGCGGAGAAAAAGCGGCCGCCCAGGCATGGGAAGGTGCGGAAGGCCTGGAATGGACCGTGCCGTCCCCGGCGCCGTACCATACGTTTGAAACGCCGCCGGCCGTCAAGTAACGGTGGCGGACGCGATGGAGCAGATCATGAGCCCCAAGGTCAAAACGGTGCTGATCCTGGCCACCGTTGCGCTGGCGTTTTTCATCGGCGTGATACTCAGGCACTGGTCATGGTAGCCGTTCCCCAGACCAACCTCACCACGCTGCGCAAGCTGCTGGTCGTGGCGCTGATGATGTTCGGTTTCGGTTTTGCCCTGGTGCCGTTTTACCAGAAGATCTGCGAGGTCACGGGCATCAACAACCTGCTGAAGGCCGACCAGGTAAGCAATACCCAGATTGACACTGCGCGCTGGCTGACCGTGGAATTCGATGCCAATCTGCGCAGCGAGTTGCCGTGGACTTTCAGGCCGGTCGAAAAGAGCGTGCGGTTTCACCCCGGCGAACTGATGCAGGTGACGTTCGAGCTGAGAAATGATTCGAAGCGCGCGGTAACCGGCCAGGCCATCCCGAGTTACGCGCCGCAGCTTGCAGCGGGCTATTTCAAAAAGCTCGAGTGCTTCTGCTTCACCCAGCAGACGCTGCAGCCCGGGGAAGTCAAGTTAATGCCCGTGGTGTTCGTGATAGAGCGGGGTTTGCCGCAGGATGTGAATACAGTGACGCTGTCCTATACCTTTTTCGAGGTCGAGGGCAAGGTCAGGAATCCGGGCTGATGATGTCCGAATCTCGTCAACCGTTGCGCAAGGCGTCGCCGTTTCAGGTGGCAAAAACAGTGCTCAGCGCGTTCATCGGTATCCGCAGGCGGGCGGCGCATGAGCGCGACGCGGTGACCATATCGCCGGTGCAGGCCATTATTGCAGGCCTCATCGCGGCAGCAGTTTTTGTTTTTTGTCTGGTGATGCTGGCGCGATTTGTCACCAGCTAGCAGCCTGTCGGACTTGGCTTCAATTTAGGAGTTTGTCGGGGCTAAGTCCGACATACTCCTAGGAATATTATTGTGGGAATTCACAGGGGAAACGCATCATGTTGAGTCACTCGGCCCGTTATTTCATACCGGAACCGTCGCGCTGGCCGATATTCGGTTCGGTTGCGCTGCTGTGCATGGCGCTCGGCGCCGCTGCAGCATTCAATGGCGCGCCCTGGGGCAAATTTCCGCTGATCGCCGGCCTGCTGATCCTGGCTTACATGCTGGCGGGGTGGTTCACCACAGTCGCGCACGAATCCGAAAGCGGGCAGTACAACAAGCAGGTCGATTCCTCGTTCCGCTGGAGCATGAGCTGGTTCATTTTCTCCGAGGTCATGTTTTTCGCTGCGTTCTTCGGCGCGCTGTTCTACATGCGCGTGATCTCGGTGCCGGATCTGGCCAGCCTGGAGAGCCAGCAACTGGTCTGGCCGGGATTCAAAGGTGTGTGGCCGGCCTCCGGCCCGGGCATAGCCGAACAGTTTTCGCCCATGGGGGCCTGGGGCATTCCCGCGCTCAATACGCTGTTGCTGTTAAGTTCCGGGGTGACGGTGACCTGGGCGCACTGGGGGTTGCTGCAGAATAACCGCCAGCAGCTGATCTGGGGTCTCGCCATGACCATAGCGCTGGGCATGGTCTTCCTGGGTTTCCAGATATACGAATACGTGCATGCCTACAGTGACCTTAACCTCAAGCTCACCATGGGCGCCTACGGTGCGACGTTCTTCATGCTGACCGGCTTCCACGGGTTTCACGTGACCGTCGGCACCATCATGCTGATCGTGATCCTGTTCCGTTCGGTTGCCGGCCATTTCACGCCCGAACATCACTTCGGCTTCGAAGGTGTCGCCTGGTACTGGCACTTCGTTGACGTGGTATGGCTGCTGCTGTTCGTGGTGGTCTATTGGCTGTAAACGGAACGCGGTCAACAAGAAAAAACAGCGGGAAGCGCGCAACAGACAACAAGGAGGAGGCCCTGACCCAGGGGGTTACCGCCGCACCCAGGGTGCGGCGTTTTTTTTAGCGGGGACCGCGGCTGCGGTCATAGCCTGGTGCTGATGATGCCGAAATGAAAACCCAGCATGAGCAGAGCGAACAGCACTACCGAGAGCGCAACGCGCACCGTCAGCGCCTTTACGGCGCGCCTGGACTGCCCCTTGTCCCGGATCATGAAGTAGAGCGCCGAGAACAGGCTGACCAGGATGAAGGCAATGAATAGCAGGACAATGATTTTCATGATGAAGAGCGTGGTGCGTGCCGGGCCAGTTTATCGGAAGCAGCGGGCGCTCGCCAGTTATTATGGCTGATCTGGAGTTTCGCTTCAGCTTGTGGCCCGCGCTTGCGGCCGCCGCCGGCATTGCGCTGACGCTCGCTCTCGGCAACTGGCAATTGGGCCGGGGGCAGGAAAAAAACGAGCTCAAGGCGCGCATTGATCGGCTGGCGGCGGGACCGGCGATCCATGTGTCGGCGACTGAACTCGGCGCAGACGATGTGCAGTTGCGCCGGGTCGAGGCACTCGGGGTGTACGAGCCGAAATACGCGGTGCTCATCGACAACCGGGTGAGACATGGCGCCGCCGGCTATCATGTGGTGATGCCGCTCAAGCTGGGCGAGGATGGCCGCTATGTGCTGGTCAATCGCGGCTGGATCGCGGCGGAACGGGACCGCAGCAGCCTGCCCGTGGTGAAAACGCCGGCCGGGCCGGTGACGGTCACCGGCATGGCGCTGGTGCCCGGCAGAAGATTTCTGGAGCTTTCCGGCAAGGTCACGGAGGGCAGGGTGTGGCAGAACCTGACCATCGAGCGTTACCGTCAGGCGATGCCGATTGCGATTCAGCCGTTCCTGATTCAGCAGGATGCGGCAGGGGCGCCCGAAGATGCGCTGGTGCGCGAGTGGGACCCCCCCGACCTGGGGGTAGACAAGCATTATGGATACGCGTTTCAGTGGTTCGCGCTTGCTGTTCTGATACTGGTGTTTTATCTGGTAACTCATGTCAAACGAAAAACCGAAAAAAAGCCTGCTTAGCCTGTGGTTGCTGATCGCGTTGTGCACCGCGCCGGTCGTGGCGTCGTATGTGGCGTACTACTTCATGCCGCCGTCCGGGCATGTGAACTACGGCGAGTTGATCGAAACGCGGCCGCTGCCCGATGCCCGCCTCGCGCTCGCGGACGGCACGCCGCTGCAGTGGCACCAGCTGAAGGGCAAGTGGCTGATGGTGACAGTCGATACCGGGGTCTGCGATGCGGAATGCCAGCGCAAGCTGCTGTACATGCGGCAGGTGCGCCTGGCGCAGGGCAAGTCCATGGACCGCGTCGAGCGGGTCTGGCTGATCACCGATGCGGCGCAGCCCGCCGAGACCGTAATCCGGGAGTATCAGGGCACGTGGCTGATCCGCGCTGCGGGCAGCGAACTCCTGAAACTGTTCCCGGCACAGCAGGCGGCGGCTGATCACATATATCTCGTTGATCCGCTTGGTAACCTGATGCTGCGATTTCCGCGCGACGCCGATCCGCGCAAAATGGTCAAGGATCTTGCGCGGCTGCTCAAAACCTCAGGAATAGGCTGATGTTCAGAAAACTCGTGCTAACCGCAGCATGCCTGACGTTCATCGTGATTGTCGTCGGTGCTTATGTGCGGCTTGAAGATGCGGGGCTGGGCTGTCCCGACTGGCCCGGATGCTATGGCCACCTGGTCGGCGTGCCGGACCAGGCGCATGAGGTGGCGAAGGCTGAGCTCACTTTCGGGCAGAAGTTCGACGCCGGCCGCGCGTGGAAAGAAATGGTTCATCGCTACCTTGCCGGGACGCTCGGCCTGCTGATCGCCGCCATCGCCGTTGTGGCCTGGCGCAAGCGCGCTACCCTGCGGCAGTCTCCCGTGCTGGCTTTGTCGCTGGTCGCGCTGGTTTTGTTTCAGGCCGCGCTCGGCATGTGGACGGTGACGATGCTGCTCAAACCGGTGATAGTCACGCTGCATCTTCTGGGCGGCATGGCGACGCTGGGGCTTTTAACCTGGCTCGCGCTGCGGCAATTGCAGCGTGACAGCCCGGGGGAACCTGCGGCATCGCGCCTCAGGCCATGGGCCGCACTCGGGTTGCTCATCGTCATCTGCCAGATTGCCCTGGGTGGCTGGGTCTCCACCAACTATGCGGCGCTGGCGTGCGTGGATTTCCCGACCTGCCATGGCGAATGGCTGCCACAAATGGATTTTCCGCATGCCTTCCAGTTTGTGCGCGAACTCGGGGTGACCGCAGCCGGCGCAGCGCTTCCCTACGAAGCGCTGACGGCAATTCACTGGATGCATCGTGTCGGAGCGCTGGTGACGCTGCTTTACATCGGCTGCCTGGCGCTTGCTGTGCGGCGCACACCCGGTATGGCCATGCACGGCGCATTATTGCTCGTAATCCTGCTGCTGCAGGTCAGCCTGGGCGTGGCGAACGTGATGTTGAGCCTGCCGCTGCCGGTGGCCCTGGCGCATAATGGTGGCGCGGCACTTTTGCTCGTCGCGCTGATAATGTTAAACTTCGCCCTTTTTTCGCGGTCCCCAAAGTAAAAATGTCCTCCGGACTGGCCACTCAGCACGCCGAATCGCGCCTGCATCAGTTTTATCTGCTGACCAAGCCGCGCGTGGTGTCGCTGATCGTATTCACCGCGGTGATCGGCATGTTCCTTGCCGTTCCCGGCATGGTGCCGCTGCAGCCTTTGCTTGCAGGCACGCTGGGCATCGCGCTGGTAGCGGGTGCGGCCGCGGCATTCAATTGTCTGGTGGAACAAAAAATCGATTCGCTCATGGCGCGCACCCGCGCGCGCCCGCTGCCGCGCGGCCAAGTCTCTTCGCTGCAGACCCTGATTTTTGCCGGCGTGGTCGGTGGCGCCGGTATGGCGGTGCTGTATCACTGGGTCAATGCACTGACAATGTGGCTGACCCTTGCCACTTTCGTCGGATATGCCGTCGTTTACACTTTGATCCTCAAGCCGATGACGCCGCAGAATATCGTGATCGGCGGCGCGTCCGGCGCGATGCCGCCGGTGCTGGGCTGGGCCGCGGTAACCGGCGAAGTCACGGCCGATGCGCTGGTGCTGTTCCTCATCATATTTGCCTGGACCCCGCCGCACTTCTGGGTGCTGGCGCTGTATCGCAAGCACGAATATGCCAGGGCGGGTGTGCCGATGTTGCCGGTCACCCATGGCGACGAGTTCACGCGCCTGCACGTGCTGCTGTATACCGTGGTCCTGGTGGCGTGCACCATGCTGCCGATTGCAACCCGCATGAGCGGAGTAATCTATCTGATTGCTGCGGCCGTGCTCGGCGCACGTTTTCTGTATTACTCGGTCAGAATCCATGTCGCTTACAGCGATAATCTTGCACGCCGCACCTTTCGCTACTCGATTTATTATCTGACCGCGTTGTTCGCCGCGTTGCTGGTCGATCACTACTTCCTCTTCCCGCTTTGACCGGCGTTGGCGCGCGGCGGAGCGTTACCACATGATACGGTGCCTTTTTCGTTCCCTGTTGCTGCTCTCCGTGCTGTGGCTTGCGGCCTGCGGGCAGCAGGATCCCGCGCCGAAGTTCCGGCTCACCGACGTGACCGGGGCCAGTTTCGGCAAGGAGCTGGCGCTCACGGACCATAACGGCAAGCCGCGCACGCTCGCCGATTTTCGCGGCAAGGTGGTGGTGCTGTTTTTCGGTTTCACCCATTGCCCCGATGTGTGCCCGACGACGCTCGCTGAACTGGCGTTGGTGGCGAAGGAACTTGGCGGGGACGCGGACAGTATCCAGGTGCTGTTCGTGACGGTGGATCCCGAACGCGATACGCGTGAGATGCTGCAGCGCTATGTGCCGTCGTTCAATCCCGCCTTTCTCGGGTTGTACGGCGACGCCGATGCAACGGCGCGGACGGCAAAAGAGTTCAAAATCATTTTCCAGAAGCAACCCTTGCCCGGCGGGGGCTACAGTGTCGACCATTCCGCCGGGACTTATGTTCTCGACCAGCAGGGGAGGCTGAGGTTATTTGCGCAGTACGGCCGGCCGGCCGCCGATCTGCTGCACGACATTCGCATCCTTCTGGGCAGTTCCTGAAAGCGCTTCACCGCAGAGACGCAAAGATCGAAAGAAAAAGACAGATGTAACCGCCCGGCCCTCATCCCTGTCCCTTCTGATGAAGCCCCTACCCTTCGGTATCCCCCAGTGGAGAAGAGAAACAAATGCCTCCCCTCTCCCGCTTGCGGGAGAGCAACCGTGTCAAGAGGAAGGCTGAATTTTCCATGTTTGGTTCTTTTTTAACATTGCAT
>JAUXMZ010000016.1 GCA_030683105.1 Burkholderiales bacterium
ACCAAGCGCACCATTTTTCGGCGCGTTTGCTCAATGCGCGATTTTTAGACATGATTAATCCTTACAAAAAGCCAAAACCTTACTTCAACCGTTCGACGAACGCTGAGACATGAGTGTTCGACGAACGCTGAGACACGGCCAGTCAGCCGTAAGCGGAAAACCGCAAACAGCGCAGGGTGTTCAGGTCTTCATACCGCTTATGGCTGACCGCTCACCGATCATCTGAAGGTATTTCATGACTCGAATCTATAATTTCAGCGCGGGTCCGGCGGTGCTGCCGGAACCGGTCCTCAGGCAGGCCGCGGAGGAAATGCTCGACTGGCACGGCAGCGGCATGTCAGTGATGGAGATGAGCCATCGCGGCAAGGAATTCATTGCCATACATGCCCAGGCCGAAGCCGACCTGCGCGAGCTGCTTGGCATACCCAAAAACTACAAGGTGCTGTTTTTGCAGGGCGGGGCAGCCGCGCAATTTGCCATCGTGCCGATGAATCTGCTGCGCGGCAAAGCGGGCGCTGATTACATCAATACCGGGCAATGGTCGAAAAAAGCGATATCCGAGGCCAAACGCTACTGCAAGGTCAATGTTGCGGCGAGTTCGGAGGACGGGAATTTCACCTTCGCGCCGAAACAGGATCATTGGCGGCTCGATCCGGATGCCGCGTACGTTCATTACACCTCGAACGAAACCATAGGCGGTGTCGAGTTCCAGTGGATTCCGCAAACCGGAGAGGTGCCGCTGGTCGCCGACATGTCATCGCACATTCTGTCGCGGCCGCTCGATGTCAGCCGTTACGGCGTAATCTATGCCGGTGCGCAGAAAAATATCGGGCCGGCGGGACTCACCATCGTCATTGTGCGCGATGACCTGATCGGTCACGCTGCGCCCATCACGCCGGGCGTGTTTGACTACAAGGTGCAGGCCGAAAGCGATTCCATGAACAACACGCCGCCGACCTATGCCATCTATATTGCGGGGCTGGTGTTCCAGTGGCTGAAAAATCTCGGCGGGCTGAAAGAGATGGAGCGCACCAACATCACCAAGGCCGGGCTGGTATATGACTATCTCGATCAGACCGAGTTCTACCATTCGCCGGTGGCGAAGGACGACCGCTCGCGCATGAACATCCCGTTCACACTGCGCAATTCAGGACTGGACGCAGCGTTCCTGAATGCGGCGGAAAGCCGCGGGCTGACCCAGTTGAAGGGGCACCGTTCTGTCGGCGGCATGCGCGCGTCGATCTACAACGCGATGCCGGTGGAAGGCGTCAGAGCCCTGATCGAGTTCATGCGCGAGTTTGAGAAGAACAATGGCTGAGCCCTTCAGGATACTGACGCTCAACCAGATCTCAGGTGTGGGCCTCAAGCGCCTGCCGGGGGCGCACTATGCCGTTGGCGGGCAGATGGACCGCCCCGACGCGATCCTGGTGCGTTCGCACGACATGCACAAGATGGAAATACCGACCAGCGTCAGGGCGATTGGACGCGCCGGCGCGGGTACCAACAACATCCCGGTCGAGAAAATGAGCCAGCGCGGCGTGCCGGTGTTCAATGCGCCGGGCGCCAATGCCAATGCCGTCAAGGAACTGGTGATCGCGGGACTGCTGATCGCGGCCAGGAACCTGGTCCCGGCCTTGCGCTTTGTCGACGGCCTGGAGGGTGACGACAAGCGCTTGCACGTGCTGGTCGAAGACGGCAAGAAGCAGTTTTCCGGCAGTGAACTGCCCCGGCATACCCTGGGCGTGGTGGGGCTGGGCAAGATCGGCAGCCTGGTGGCGGACGCGGCGATCAAGCTCGGCATGAACGTGCTCGGCTATGATCCCGAGATCACGGTGGACGCGGCGTGGAGCCTGCCGGCGCAGGTCAAGAAGGCGCACAGCATAGAGGAAGTGCTCAAGGGCAGCGATTTTGTGAGTCTGCACGTGCCGCTGATCGAGGTCACGCGCAACCTGATCAACGCGGCGCGCGTCAAAAGCATGAAAAACGGCGCCATACTGCTCAACTTTTCGCGCGACGGCATCGTAGACAACGACGCGGTGCTGGAGGGGCTGGACGCCAAACGGCTGCGCTACTATGTCTGTGATTTTCCGGCACACAAGATGCTGCGTCACCCGCATGTAGTGGCGCTGCCGCACCTGGGGGCATCTACGCGCGAGGCTGAAGACAACTGCGCGGTGATGGTGGCCGACCAGGTGCGCGATTTTCTGGAGCACGGTAACATTCAGAATGCCGTCAATTTTCCCGATGTAGTGATGAACCGTGAGTCGCCGTTTCGCGTCTGCATCGCCAATGCCAACGTGCCGAACATGCTGGGTCAGATCTCGACGGCGATGGCTGAGGCCGGCTTGAACATACATAATATGATCAACAAGTCCAAAGGTGAGATGGCCTATACCCTGGTCGATGTCGACAGCGCGGTCCCGGTTGCGCTGACTGATCATCTCTCCGGCATAGAGGGTGTGCTCACCACGCGCTACCTGCCGCTGTAAAACCAGTGATTGAGTGATTGGGTCATTCGGTGATCAGGTGAGGTAACATGTCCACACGCATGCAATACTGATTAATCAATCACCCGATCATCGCCATGACCGACAAGCTCAAATCCATCCGCAGCCAGATCGACGCGCTAGATGAGCGGCTGGTAAAGCTGCTTTCGGCGCGCGCGCGCCTTGCGCAGCGCATCGGCAAGATCAAGCAGGGTGCCGTTTACCGGCCCGAGCGCGAAGCGCAGGTGCAGCGGCGCATCGCCGGGATCAATCCGGGGCCGCTGTCAGATCGCGCACTTGCCAGGGTGTTTACAGAGGTCATGTCCGCCTGCCGCGCGCTCGAGGATGCGCTCACCGTGGCCTATCTCGGGCCACAAGGCACGTTCAGCCAGGAGGCGGCGCTCAAGCATTTTGGCGGCATGGTGCCGGCGGTGCCCTGCGGCTCCATCGATGAGGTGTTCCGCCAGGTCGAAAGCGGGGCCGTGGGCTATGGCGTGGTGCCGGTCGAAAATTCAACCGAAGGCGCGATCGGCCGCACGCTCGACCTGCTGCTCACGACGCCGGCCCGGGTCTGCGGCGAAGTGATGCTGCCGGTGCGCCAGTGCCTGATGGGCAAGGCCAGGAAGCGTGCCGATATCCGCAAGGTTTATTCCCATACCCAGAGCCTTGCACAGTGCCAGAAATGGCTGGCGCGCCATCTGCCGCATGCCGAGCAGATCGCAGTGGTGAGCAATGCCGAGGCGGCGCGGTGCGCGGCCGGCGATCGGCGGGCCGCGGCCATAGGCAGCAAGACTGCCGCAGCGCTCTACGAGCTTCAACTGCTGGCGCGCGATATCGAGGACGAGGCGACCAACACTACTCGTTTTCTGGTGATCGCCGAGCACGGTGCGGCACCCTCCGGCAAGGACAAAACCTCGCTGATACTCTCGACGCGCAATACGCCGGGTGCCATACACGACCTGCTCACACCTCTGGCGGCCAACCGGGTGAGCATGACCCGGCTCGAATCACGGCCGGCGCGCACCGGTTTATGGGAATACGTGTTCTATGTCGACATCGACGGGCACGCGCAGAATGCCAACGTCGCCAAGGCGCTTGCCGAACTCGAGCGTAAAGCGTCGTTCCTGAAAAATCTCGGTTCCTATCCTGCGGCCATCCCCTGATGGGGAGTGTTGAGTGCTGAGTTTCTGGTGTTGAGTGAAAGATCCCGCATATTCGCATTCGAGGACAACTCAACACTCAACACTTAACACTCAACACTCAACACTTAACACTTAACACTCAAAATTTAACACTTTGTTCATGAACATCTGCGACCTCGCTCCTTCTTATATCCGCGCCATCGCCCCGTATCAGCCGGGCAAGCCGATTGCCGAACTGGCGCGGGAAATGGGCCTTAACGAGGCCGACATCGTCAAGCTGGCATCGAATGAAAATCCGCTCGGGGTCAGTCCCTGCGCACAGCGCGCGATACGCGGCGTGCTCGACGGTCTGGCGCGGTATCCGGATGGCAATGGGTTCGAGCTGAAACAGGCGCTGTCGCGGCATTTGGGCGTGGCACAGGAGCGCATCGTGCTCGGCAACGGTTCCAACGATGTGCTGGAACTTGCGGCGCGCGCGTTTCTGACGCCGGCCAGCAGCGCCGTTTATTCTCAGCATGCATTTGCCGTCTACCCGCTGGTGGTGCAGGCCATGGGCGCCACGGGCATCGAAGTGGCGGCGAAGGATTTTGGACACGATCTGGATGCAATGCTGTCTGCGGTAAGAGCCGATACACGACTCGTATTCATTGCCAATCCCAACAATCCGACCGGCACCTTCGCGGCAGGCGCCCAACTCGAAGCATTCATTGCCGCACTGCCCGCTGGCGTACTGGTGGTGCTCGACGAAGCCTACAATGAATATCTGCCGCCGGAATTGCGCGTCGACAGCCTGCGGTGGCTGGAAAAATATAATAACCTATTGATTACAAGAACATTTTCAAAAGTGTACGGGCTTGCCGGCTTGCGCGTCGGATATGCGCTGGGGGCGCCCGGCGTCGCCGATCTGATGAACCGCGTGCGCCAACCATTCAACGTCAACAGTTTGTCGCTGGTCGCTGCGGCGGCGGCGCTGGCCGACACGGATTTTGTGCGGCAGAGTTATGCGCTGAACCGGGCGGGCATGGACCAGATCACCGCGGCGTTTGGGCTGCTGGGCATAGACTACATTCCGTCCTACGGCAATTTCGTGAGCTTCAAGGTCGGGGACGCGCGCGGCGTGTACCAGAAATTGCTTAAGGCGGGCGTCATCGTGCGCCCGATCGCGAGCTACGGCATGCCGGATTATCTGCGGGTGTCGATCGGGCTGGAGTCCGAGAACGCGAAGTTCCTGTCCTGTCTCAAGCAGGCGCTTGCTTAAGGTCGAATGCAATAGACAGGATTAACAGGATTCAAAATCAGAATTTACAAGATCGTCGTGATTTTGATTTATCCTGTTAATCCTTGAAAATCCTGTAAATCCTGTCTAATTAATAATGCGAGCGAACCCCAAAATCGGCAAGCTGGTCGTCATCGGCGTCGGCCTCATCGGCGGCTCGTTCGCGCTTGCGCTGAAAAAAGCGAAAGCGGTGAAGTACGTGACCGGAGTCGGGCGCACCCGCAAAAATCTGACCGCTGCGCTTAAAATGCGCATCATCGACGAGGCCAGCACCGATGCGGCGCAGGCGGTAGTGGATGCCGATCTCGTGCTGCTTGCGATGCCGGTGGGCCAGATGCCGGAAGTCATGGCGCGCATCGCGCCGCATCTGCCGCCGCATGCGGTGGTGACCGACGGCGGCAGCACCAAGCAGGATGTGGTGGCTTATGCGCGACGCTTTCTCGGTGCGCATTTCCCGCGCTTCGTTCCGGCACATCCGATTGCCGGCACCGAACACAGCGGCGCGGCAGCGGCTTTTGCCGATCTTTATCGCGGAAAAAACGTGATCATCACGCCCCAGCCTGAAACCACGGCACGTGCGCAGCAACTGGTACGCGTGGCGTGGCAGCGGTGCGGCGCGCGCATCGTGCGGCTTGCAGCGCAGGAGCACGACGCGATTTTCGCCGCAGTCAGCCATTTGCCGCATGTGGTGGCATTCGCGCTGGTAAATGCGCTGGCGCGTCGCACCGATGCGAAAAAACTGTTTGGTTTTTCCGCGGGCGGCCTGCGCGATACGGTGCGTATCGCCGGCAGTTCGCCGGAGATGTGGCGCGACATCTGCGCGGCCAATCGTAACGAGCTGCTCGCGGTGCTCGACGACTTTGAGGACGAGCTCGAGACCGTAAGGTCGGCAATCGAGAGCGGCGATGGCGCAGCTCTGGAGCACCTGTTCGAGCATGCCCGAACGGCACGCAACAAATGGCTCAAACGCGACTGATCAGGCCCGCCGTGCGGCCTGAATCCGGTTGAGCGAAGGGGGTTCCCTGGACTACCTCGATCTCGCCCCCATACGCACTGTGTGCGGCACGGTAAAACTGCCGGGGTCCAAGAGTATTTCCAACCGCATCCTGCTGTTGTCCGCCCTGGCGCAGGGCGACACCCGCATTCGCGACCTGCTCGATTCCGACGATACCCGCCGCATGCTCGATGCGTTGCGAACTCTGGGCGTAGTCTGGGAGCGAGAGCAAGGCGATGTGCTTCGCGTGCGCGGCGCGGCAGGTGCGTTCCCGGTCAGGCAGGCCGAGCTTTTTCTCGGCAACGCGGGCACCGCATTTCGTCCGCTGACCGCGGCGCTGGCTTTTGCGGGAGGTGACTACCACCTGTCCGGCGTGCCGCGCATGCACGAGCGGCCGATCGGTGATCTGGTGGATGCGCTGCGCAGTCTCGGGGCGAATATCGACTATCTGGGCAAGGCCGGGTACCCGCCGCTGGCAATACATCCGGCGACTATGCATGGCGGCAAGGTCAGCATACGAGGTGATGTGTCCAGCCAGTTCCTGACCGCATTGCTGATCGCGCTGCCGCTGTGTGCCGAGCGCACCGAGATCAACGTGGAAGGTGAACTGATTTCCAAGCCCTATGTCGATATCACGGTTAATACCATGCGCCGTTTCGGCGCAGAGGTGGCGCGGGAGGGGTGGTCGCGGTTTGTGATTCCCGCCGGATGCCGCTACCTCAGCCCGGGTGAGATCTACATCGAAGGTGATGCGTCGTCGGCTTCGTATTTTCTTGCGGCCGGCGCCATCAGCGGGCTGACGGGGGGAGGGCCGGTGCGGGTCGAAGGGGTGGGGCGCGCCAGCATCCAGGGCGATGTGCGTTTCGCCGAGGCTCTCGAAATGATGGGCGCGCGCGTCACCTTGGGAGAAAACTGGATAGAAGCGGGCGCGGGTGATGCAGCGGCGGGGCGCGGCAAACTCAAGGCGTTCGATGCCGACTTCAATCACATCCCCGACGCGGCGATGACGCTGGCGGTGGCGGCGCTGTTCGCTGACGGGCCGTGCTGGTTGAGGAACATCGGCAGCTGGCGGGTCAAGGAGACCGATCGTATCGCCGCCATGGCGACCGAGTTGCGCAAGCTGGGTGCGCAGGTCGAGGAGGGTCCGGACTGGCTGCGCATCACGCCGCCTCCGCAGATCACGCCGCACGTTGCCATCGACACCTATGACGATCATCGCGTGGCCATGAGTTTTGCGCTGGCGGCGCTGGGCGGGGTGGCGCTGAGGATCAACGATCCGGGATGCGTCGCGAAGACCTTTCCCGAGTATTTTGATGTTCTGGCCGGGATCTCCGGGCGCTGACCATGGCCGGCAATCTGCCCCCGGTCATAGCCATCGACGGTCCTTCCGCGTCCGGCAAGGGTACGGTCGCCGAGCGGGTGGCGCGCGATCTGGGCTTTCATTATCTCGATAGCGGCGCGCTGTACCGCCTGGTGGCCTGGGCTGCGCTGGATGCTGGAATAAATCTAGAAAATGAATCAGGAGTAAGTGATATAGCATTGAATTTAAACGTTATATTTAACGACGGTATTTGGCTGAATCAGAAGGAAGTCGGCGCTGCACTGCGCGAAGAAGCTATAGGCAACGCAGCGTCCCGTGTCGCTGCTTTGCCCCGGGTGCGTCAGGCGTTGCTGGCGCGGCAGCGGGCATTCCGGCAACCGCCGGGATTGGTCGCTGACGGCCGCGATATGGGATCCGTGGTTTTCCCCGATGCCAGGCTCAAGATTTACCTGACTGCGACCCCCGAGGCACGTGCCGATCGGCGATATAAGCAGTTGATGGACAAGGGAATGGGTGCTAGTATGAACGCCCTTTTGCAGGATATTCGCGACCGTGATGCGCGTGACAGCGCGAGAGCGGTTGCACCGCTGCAAAAGTGCTCGGATGCCATGTATCTCGATACCACCGCATTGACGATAGATGAGGTGGTGGCGCAGGTGCTGGCGCAGTACAAACTAGCGTTACAGGTGCCATGAGTCAGCCTGACCCGTGGTTTTTTTAAACTACCCCGTCGCCATGACGGGTTTTATATAACACTTTGAATCTTAATGACAACAACCATATCCCCGGTATCCGGGACCGCTGAAAATTTCGCCGCACTTTTTGAAGAAAGCCTCTCCCATAAGGAGATGCGCATAGGTGAGGTCATCACCGCCGAAGTCATCCGCATTGACGATAATTTCGTAGTGGTCAATGCCGGACTCAAATCAGAAAGCTACATCCCTGCAGAAGAATTTCATAACGATCGCGGCGAAGTCGAGGCCAAGCCCGGCGATTTCATCAAGGTCGCGATCGAAGCACTGGAAGATGGCTACGGCGAGACCCGCCTTTCGCGCGACAAGGCGAAACGGCTTGCGGCGTGGCTTGATCTCGAAGAAGCGCTCGAGAAAGGTACGGTCGTGCAAGGCATGATCAACGGCAAGGTCAAAGGCGGCCTGACGGTGATGGTCAATGGCATTCGCGCCTTCCTTCCCGGATCGCTGGTCGATATCCGCCCGGTCAAGGACACCACTCCTTATGAAAACAAGGAGATGGAATTCAAGGTCATCAAGCTGGACCGCAAGCGCAACAACGTCGTGGTTTCGCGGCGCGCAGTGCTGGAAGCGACCCAGGGCGCAGAACGCCAGGCCCTTTTGTCGAACCTGCAGGAAGGCGCAGTGGTCAAGGGCATCGTCAAGAACATCACCGACTACGGCGCGTTCGTCGATCTGGGCGGCATAGACGGCCTGCTGCACATTACCGATCTCGCCTGGCGCCGTGTCAAGCATCCGTCGGAAATCCTGACGGTCGGTGACGAAGTCGAAGCCAAGATCCTCAAGTTCGACCAGGAGAAAAACCGCGTGTCGCTGGGGATGAAGCAACTGGGCGATGATCCGTGGGTCGGGCTCTCCCGGCGTTACCCGACGGGCACCCGGCTGTTCGGCAAGGTCAGCAATCTCACCGATTACGGTGCATTTGTCGAGATCGAGCAGGGCATCGAAGGCCTGGTTCACGTCTCGGAAATGGACTGGACCAACAAGAACGTGCACCCGTCCAAGGTCGTTCAGCTTGGTGACGAAGTCGAAGTCATGGTGCTCGAAATCGATGAAGACCGCCGCCGCATTTCACTGGGCATGAAGCAGTGCATGGTCAACCCGTGGGATGAGTTTGCGATGAACCACAAGAAGGGCGACAAGGTCCGCGGCCAGATCAAGTCGATCACCGATTTCGGCATTTTCATCGGCCTGCCCGGTGGTATCGACGGCCTGGTGCACCTGTCTGACCTGTCCTGGAACCTGCCCGGCGAAGAGGCCGTGCGCAACTACAAGAAGGGCGAGGAAACCGAGGCGGTGGTGTTGTCGATTGATGTCGAGCGCGAGCGCATTTCGCTGGGTGTCAAGCAACTCGATGGTGATCCGTTCACCGGCTATGTCTCCTCGCATGAGAAGAATACGGTGGTCACGGGCACGGTAAAATCCATTGATGCCAAAGGGGCGGTCATTGTGCTCGATGGCGACATGGAAGGGTATTTGCGCGCTTCGGAAGTGGCGCGAGACCGGGTCGAAGATATTCGCACCCGGCTCAAGGAAGGTGATTCGGTAACGGCGATGATCATCAATGTCGATCGCAAGAACCGCACCATCAACCTGTCGATAAAAGCCAAGGATATGGCGGAGGAAGCCGAGGCGATGCAGAAGGTCGCCGGGGACAAGCAATCGAGCGCAGGCACGACCAACCTGGGTGCGTTGCTTAAGGCAAAACTGGATACAGCGAACACTCAACAATAAGGGAGCACCAGTACCATGACCAAGTCGGAGTTGATAGCAAAACTCGCGGCACGCTATCCGCAGTTGGTGGCGAAAGATGCCGAGCTTGCGGTGAAAATGATTCTGGACGCAATGGCCAAGAGCCTGTCTCAGGGCCAGCGCATCGAAATCAGGGGGTTTGGCAGTTTCGGGCTGAACTATCGTCCGCCGCGAGTCGGGCGCAATCCGAAGTCAGGTGAAAAGGTGCAGGTTCCTGCCAAGTATGTGCCGCATTTCAAGGCCGGCAAGGAACTCAGGGAACGCGTGGATTTAAAGAAATAACAAGCATAAAGCACTTAGGCATCGTTTGTTCGAGGCGGCATAATCGAAAGATCATGCCGTTTTTTTTGGCGGGTGCACTCACGACCGGCACTGCGGCGTACTGTCTTCGGTTGTCAGCCGGTGATGCCGTGGCGGCTGGCCGTGCCTGCCTCCGCCTTCCTGTATCCGATGGCCACTCGTGATATCCTCATCAGCCTATGCGTTACATACTCTGGTTTCTTAAGTTCGCATTATTTATTCTGATCCTGAGCTTCGCCGTCAAGAATACCGATACGGTGACGGTGCATTATTACCTTGGCTATGATTGGCAGGCGCCGCTGGTGGTGGTTGCACTGGTATTTTTCAGTGTTGGCGCCCTGATCGGCATCCTGGCAAGCCTGATTCACCTGTTCCGGCTGCGGCGGGAAATCGGCGTGCTCAAGCGCGAACTGCGGACCCAGGCCAGCCCCCGCGACACGGCCCCCCCGCCGGACGCAGTATGACCGGGCGCGTTATTACGATAAGCCATGGACATTGAATTCTGGTGGCTGTTGGCGTTGCCGATTTTTTTCACCCTGGGCTGGCTTGCTGCGCGCATTGACATCAAGCAGTTGCTGCTCGAATCGCGTGCACTGCCAGTGTCGTATTTCAAGGGGCTCAACTTCCTGCTGAATGAACAGCCCGACAAGGCCATCGAAGCCTTCATCGAGGTGGTCAAGGTCGATCCCCAGACCATAGAGTTGCATTTTGCGCTCGGGTCGCTGTTTCGCCGGCGCGGCGAAGTCGAGCGGGCTATCCGCATGCACCAGAACCTGGTCGAGCGCCGGGATCTGGCGCAGGAGCAGAAGCTACACGCGTTGTCCGAACTGGCGCAGGACTACCTCAAGGCGGGGTTGCTCGACCGGGCCGAAGAACTGTTCCTGAAACTGGACGGCACCCTGTATGCCGAGGCTGCGCTCAAATTCCTGCTGGATATTTACGAACAGGAAAAGGACTGGCACAAAGCGGTGGGCATCGCCGAGAAACTGGAAATCCTGACCGGCCAGTCGCACCAGAAGGAAATCGCAAATTTTTATTGCGAGATGGCGGGCAATGAGATCATGCACTCGCGTCCGGAAGCGGCGCGCCCCCTGCTCGCCGAGGCATTGGCCCATCACCGGCTGTGCGTTCGTGCCCATATGATGCTGGGCGACCTCGAATTTGGCGTCAACAATATCGATGCCGCGATCGAAGCCTGGAAGCGCATCGAGAGCCAGAGTCCCGCCTACCTGGCGCTGGTGGCGGAACGGCTGCTGACGGCATTCAAACGCGTCGACCGCGCTGAGGAGGGGCTTAACCTGCTGCGCGGCTATCTGCAGAAGTATTCGTCGCTCGATCTGCTCAATACGGTGTTTCAGGGCATGCTCGAGCGGCAGGACGGCGTGAATGCATACCATCTGGTGCGCGACGAGTTGCGCCGCAATCCGACGCTGCTGGGGCTCGACAAACTGCTCGAGGCCCAGTTGCTGGACGCGCCGGTCGAGCGTCGCCGCGACCTGGAACTGATCAAGGATCTGGTGCACCAGCACACGCGCAATCTGGCCATGTACAAGTGCGACAACTGCGGTTTCAGGGCGCGGCAGTTTTACTGGCACTGTCCGGCCTGCGCCGCCTGGGAAACCTATTCGCCGCGCCGCACAGAGGAAAAAGGACTGCCCGCATGAGCGATCCACGCGTTATCGTCGCGCTTGATTATTCTGAAGCTGCCGGCGCGCTCGAACTTGCCGGGCGGCTTGACCCCGCGCTGTGCCGTCTCAAAGTGGGCAAGGAATTGTTCACGATGGCCGGACCGGCGTTGCTTCAGGCGCTGATGCAGCGCGGATACACGGTGTTTCTGGATCTCAAGTACCACGATATTCCTAACACCGTCGCGAGCGCATGCAAGGCGGCCGCAGCGCTGGGTGTGTGGATGATCAACGTTCATGCGCTGGGCGGACGGGCGATGATGCAGGCGGCACGCGAGGCGCTGGCGGCGCATGCGCCGCGACCGAAACTGATCGCAGTGACGCTGCTCACCAGCATGGGCGAGCGCGACATGGAAGAAGCGGGGATCGCCGGCACACCGGCGCAAGCGGTGGCGCGGCTGGCGCGGCTTGCAGCAGAAAGCGGGATGGACGGCGTGGTGTGCTCGGCGCAGGAAGCGGCAATGCTCAGGCGCGAGCGTGGCCCGGATTTCTGTCTGGTTACGCCGGGTATCCGCCCCGCGCAGTCGAACGCAGACGATCAGCAGCGGATCATGACCCCGCGCGCGGCGATAGACAGCGGCGCCGACTATCTGGTGATCGGCAGGCCCATCACGCGCGCACCGGATCCGCTGCGCGCGCTCCAGCAGATCAGTCTCGAGATTACCGCCAAAGCGGGTAAAATCGGAACACCATGAACGCAGCCCGCAGCAAAAGCAAAAGTCCGGCCCGGACAGTGCGCGCACCCCGCAACGACACCCTTCCAGGTGACGCGGCGGCGCTTACTGCGCGCCAGCTCGCAGCCATGGCGCAGGCAAGAGTGCTGGTGGTGGGTGATGTCATGCTCGACCGCTACTGGTTCGGCGAGGTCAGCCGGATTTCCCCGGAAGCGCCGGTGCCTGTCGTCAAGATCAACAGAATCGAAGAGCGTCCCGGAGGTGCGGCCAACGTCGCGCGCAACGTTGCAGCGCTCGGCGCCAGCGTCAGCTTGCTGTCGGTGACGGGGCGGGACGAGGCCGGTACGCGGTTAAGACGGCTGTTGAAAAACGACCGGATTGCGGCGCGACTGCACATAGACCGCAGCATAGATACCACCGTGAAACTGCGCGTCATCGGCCGCCAGCAGCAGTTGCTGCGCGTGGATTTCGAGACGCCGCCCAGCCACGAAGTGCTGGCGACCAAACTCAAGGATTTCGCCGGCATGCTGCGCGACGTCGATGCCGTGATATTGTCGGATTATGGCAAGGGTGGGCTCGCGCATATCACGAAAATGATAACGATGGCGCGACGCGCGGGAAAAGCGGTGTTGGTCGACCCCAAGGGCGAGGATTACACGCGTTACCGCGGGGCGACTGTGATCACGCCCAACCGCGCTGAATTCCAGCAAATCGCCGGGCGCTGGGCCAGCGAAACCGAACTCACAGACAAGGCCTGGAAACTGCGGCGCAAACTGGGCGTGGGTGCGCTGCTGGTGACGCGCAGCGAGGAAGGCATGACGCTGTACCAGTCCGGCAAGCGCCTGCACGTCACCGCGCAGGCGCGGGAAGTGTTCGACGTCAGCGGCGCGGGCGATACCGTGATCGCCGCCCTGGGAGTGATGCTGGGCAGCGGCGCCAGTCTCGCCGAGGCGGTGCGTATTGCCAACTGCGCCGCCGGGGTTGTGGTGGGCAAGTTTGGCACCGCCGTGGCGTACCCGAATGAGTTGATTAATTCTGATTAGACGGAACTGACAATATGTATCGCATCGTTTCCGGCGAGGGAATGTAGAAATGATCGTGGTTACTGGTGCGGCCGGTTTTATCGGCTCCAATCTGGTCAGGGCGCTCAATGACAGGGGCGTCACCGACATCATTGCGGTGGACAATCTGACGCACGGCGACAAGTTCATTAATCTCGCCGATTGCGACATTGCTGATTACCTAGACAAGGAGTCGTTCCTGCGCGAACTGGAGGGCGGCACCTTCGATGGCGCGGTCGAGGTGGTGCTGCACGAGGGGGCCTGTTCCGATACCACGGAAAGCGATGGCCGCTACATGATGCAGAACAACTACCGCTATTCCCGCGCGCTGCTCGATTACTGCATCTCGGACGAAGTGCCGCTGATCTACGCCTCGTCAGCGGCGGTTTACGGCGCGAGCCAGGCCTTCCGCGAGTCGCGAGAATGCGAAGGGCCGCTCAATGTCTACGGCTATTCCAAATTTCTGTTCGACCAGGTGGTGCGCCGGAACCAGGATGAACTGTCGGCACAGGTGGTGGGGTTGCGCTATTTCAACGTGTATGGCGAGCGCGAGCAGCACAAGACGCGCATGGCGTCGGTGGCCTTTCATTTCTTCAATCAGTACCGGTCTGCAGGCAGCGTCAGGCTGTTCGAAGGCAGCGGCGGCTATGGCAACGGCGATCAGCGCCGCGACTTCGTGTCGGTCGAGGATGTGGTCAAAATCAACCTGTTTTTCCTCGATAACCCGGGGATATCCGGTATTTTCAATGTGGGCACCGGCGCGGCGCAAAGCTTCAATGATGTTGCGGTGGCCACCATCAATGCCTGCCGCCAGGCGGAGGGCGAGGCGTCGCTGTCGCTCGTCGAAATGCAGCAGCAGGGTGTAATCCGCTATATCCCGTTCCCCGAGGATCTCAAGGGCAAATACCAGAGTTATACTCAAGCTGAGGTTGCCGCTTTGCGTGCTGCAGGCTACAGCGCGCCTTTGCTGAGTGTAGAACAGGGCGTGAAGCGCTATTGCGAGACGTTGTTGACTGTCCGGTAGTCGTACGGTCACGTGCTGCCGCGCCGCACATCACAGGAACCCCGAATGTCTCAAACGCCACCTGCTTTCAAAACCCTGGAAGATTTCGTCGGCAACACGCCGCTGGTAAAGCTCAAGCGCATTGAGGGCAACCCGGGCAACGTGCTGCTGGCCAAGCTCGAAGGCAATAATCCGGCGGGTTCGGTCAAGGACCGGCCGGCATTGATGATGATACTGCGCGCCCAGGAGCGCGGCGACATCAAGCCAGGCGACACGCTGATCGAGTCGACCAGCGGCAACACCGGCATTGCGCTGGCGATGTGCGCGGCCATGATGGGTTACCGCATGATACTGGTGATGCCGGAGCATTTGTCGATCGAGCGGCGGCAGAGCATGGCGGCCTACGGCGCGGAATTCGTGCTGACGTCCAAGGATGGCGGCATGGAATTGGCACGCGATGTCGCGGAGAAAATGCGTGACGAGGGCAAAGGCGTCATCCTCGACCAGTTTGCCAATCCCGATAACCCGCTCGCGCATTACGAGACCACCGGACCGGAAATCTGGCGCGATACCGGCGGCACGATTACCCACTTTATCAGCAGCATGGGCACGACCGGCACCATCATGGGCGTGTCACGCTTTCTCAAGGAAAAAAACCCGGCGATCCAGATCATTGGCTGCCAGCCGACGGAAGGCTCGCAGATTCCCGGGATCAGAAAATGGCCCGAGGCGTATTTGCCGAAGATCTGCGACTGGCGCCGCGTCGATCGCGTGATCGAAGTGTCGCAGCGCGACGCCGAGGACATGACGCGGCGGCTGGCGCGGGAAGAAGGCATTTTTGCCGGTATTTCTTCGGGCGGCGCGATGTGGGCGGCGCTCGAGGTTGCGCGCAGCGAGAAGAACGCGGTGATTGTCACCATCGTATGCGATCGTGGCGACCGGTACCTGTCCACCGGAGTGTTTCCGGCCTGACGCCGGCCCGCTCAATGCCGTGATGCTTCGTCTCGGTGTCTGGGTGTTCGTCGCGCTGACGCTAAGTTTCGCAGCGGCAACCCGGGCACAACACATCACCCTCTCCATCGACGACCTGGAAGCGCCCGGATTCTCGGCAAAAGCGCTCAAGGGCGATCTGCGGGGAACTGCCGAGCGTGAGCTGCTGCTTGAGATCGGTGCGGTCACCCTGCACGGCAGGACGTGGCGTAATGTGCGGGTAAGGTGTCCCCGGATGCGCCTTGAATCCTCCGTCATTGCATGCGCCGAGGCGGTAATAGAGGCCGGCGAAAAAATCCCTCTGACCTTTACATATTCTGCCAGCCAGAAAAAACTTGAAGTTGTTCTGCGGCCCGCTTCCCGGGAAATCTGGCAACTCGATGCCGACTTCGGTAAACGCGAGTTCAGGGTCGCCATCGATAACGGCAAACCGGAGCGCCTTGCATCATGGTTGCCGCCCGAGATGCCTAAACCCAGTGGCGGCACCATCAAAGGCGCCATTACGTTCCTGACTGCCGGCAGTGTGAACGCGCAGATCGAAGTGGACGGGTTGGCTTTTAGCGATGCAAGCGGGCTGCGTGCGGGCGAGAAGATCAAGGCCGGTATCAGGGTAGCCGCAGATCAACGCGACGGTGTATGGCAGTGGCGGGCCAGCGCGGACTGGGTGGCGGGGGAAGTATTCTGGCAGCCGATTTACGTCACGGGCAGCGGCCAGCGCCTGGAGGCGGAAGGGATTTCGGGTGCGCAGCGGACACAGATCCGGCGCGGGAGCCTCACGCTGCCAGCCGTGGGCAGCGCGGAATTTAACGGCGTGTGGGACCACAAAACCGAACAAATAATCAATGCGGATGTCCGCTCCACTCCGCTGAAATTGAGCGCGCTCTACGCCCAGGTCCTGAAGCCGTTTCTGGCGCAGACGGCGCTGGGAGATGTACGGACGGCAGGCGAGGTGACGGCGGCAGTGCAGATCGCACAGGGCAAGCTGGGCACCGTCGACCTGCAGTTCAAGGACGTTTCTCTGGAAGACCATAACCGGCGATTTGCGCTGTTCGGCATGGAGGGGCACATCCCGTGGCAGCAGGATGCCGCGACCCAGGCTGAGATTTCGGTCAAAGGCGGCGAAGTGCTGCGGCTGCCGTTTGGCCCCTTTCGCTTGCCGCTCAATATGCGAGGGACGCATTTTGCCGTGGACAAACTCGATGTGCCATTGCTCGACGCCAAGCTGACCGTCAGCGATTTTTCTGCAGGATTGGCCGCAGACGGCTGGCGCTGGAGTTTCGGCGGCGGCCTGACGCCGGTCTCGCTGTCGCGGTTCACGCAAAGCCTGGGGTTGCCGACAATGCACGGTTCGCTGTCCGGCGTGATTCCCCGGATGACGTATGAAAAGTCAACGCTGAGCGTCGATGGTGCGTTGTTGTTCAGGGTATTCGACGGCACCATCGTCGCCAAGGACCTCAGGCTGTTGGATCCGTTCGGCAAGGTGCCGCGGATGCAGGCGGACCTGGATATGCGCAATCTCGATCTGGACCTGCTGACGCGCACGTTTTCATTCGGCAATATCACGGGGCGCATCGATGCGCAGGTGACCGGGATGGAACTGACCAATTGGCAGCCGGTCAAATTCGACGCCCGGGTTGAGAGCAGCGCGGGCGATTATCCGCGCAAGATCAGCCAGACCGCGGTGCAGAACATCTCGGCGTTGGGCGGCGCCGGTGCGGCGGCGGCGATCCAGCGCAGCTTTCTGCGATTTTTCGAGCAGTTTGGCTATCAAAAGATCGGTTTGAAGTGCAAGCTGAGAAACTACGTGTGTGAAATGAGCGGCGCGGAAGATGCGCCGCAGGGTTACGTCATAGTCAAGGGCGGCGGCATACCGGCGATTACCGTGATCGGCTACAATCGCTACGTAAGCTGGCAGGAACTGATAGACCGGCTCAAGCGCATCATGCAGGACAATGTGCATGCAATCGTTGAATAAAGGAATCGTCATGAAGGACAGAATCGCCGGTCTACTAGCAGCGTTGGTGTGCGCACTGGCGCTGGGCGGGTGTGTCACCATCAATATTTATTTTCCCGCGGCAGCAGCGGAAAAAGCGGCGGACAAGATCATCGACGAAGTCTGGCAAATCAAGAAAGACGCGGATGCTGCAAGTGGCGATAAGCCTGCGGCAGCCCGGTAAAGGAGAAGCTATGAGAGCAACAGTTTGGTTACGCGGGGTGCTGGTGGCATTGATGCTGGGCGTTGCCGGCGCAGCGCTGGCCCAGGCCAATCTCGAAATCAATACGCCGGCGATTGCCGGCCTCCAGGCGAGCATGCAGGCCCGCCACACCCAGCTCGCGGGCCTTTATGCGAGCGGCGCCATCGGTCTGACGCGCGATGGCAACATTGCGTTGCGCGATGCCAATGCCGTGCCGCTGGCACAGCGCCAGCAAGCCAATTCACTGGTTGCGGCCGAGAACCAGGATCGCACGGCGCTATACAGGGAAATCGCACGCGCCAATGGCAAACCGGAGTGGGAAGGCGAAATCCGCGCCACGTTTGCCCAGCGCTGGATAGAAAAATCCCAGCCGGGCTGGTATTACCAGAACCCGTCGGGCAGTTGGGTGCGCAAGTAGGTGCTGCGGTTGATCCGCAACCGTGCGGGGCTGGCTGTCCGTATTAAACAATAAACTATTGATATTAAAACTAAATTAGTGACGACATCCCTGATATTCGACATCGAGACTATTCCCGACGTCGAAGGATTGCGCAGGCTACACGGGCTCGGTTCGGAGGTGACGGATCGCGACGTAGCCGACATGGCATTTCAGCTGCGGCGGCAGGTAACGGGTAACGACTTCCTGCAGTTGCATCTGCAGCGCGTGGTCGTCATCTCGTGCGCGCTGCGCGAGCACGACAGTTTCAGGATCTGGTCGCTGGGTGAGCCCAATGACGGCGAAGGCCAGCTGATACAGCGCTTTTTCGACGGGGTCGAAAAATACACGCCGCAGCTGGTGTCCTGGAATGGCGGCGGCTTCGATTTGCCGGTCATGCATTATCGCGGACTGATCCATGGCGTGAGTGCCGCGCGTTACTGGGACCTGGGTGACGGGGATTACAAGGACAGCCGCGATTTCAAGTGGAACAACTACATCAGCCGTTATCACAGCCGGCATCTCGACCTGATGGATCTGCTCGCGATGTATCAGCCGCGCGCCAACGCGCCGCTGGACCAGATTGCGCAGTTGATGGGCTTGCCGGGAAAGCTGGGCATGGACGGTTCAGCCGTATGGGATGCTTATCAGGCCGGAAAGATCGCGGACATCCGCAATTACTGTGAAACCGATGTCGCGAATACCTACCTCGTGTTCCTGCGCTTCCAGCTGATGCGCGGCGTGCTTAGCGCCGCCCAGCATCGCGCCGAGTGCGATATGGTGCGCGCCACGCTGGGTAAATCTTCAGAGCCGCACTGGAAGGAATTCCTGAGCCGTTGGCAGGCCTGATGTCCTTGAAATATCTAAGTATTTCAATTGGTTAGACGTTCCCGTGGATTAACCTTTTCTGTGCCGGCCGCACGTTGACTGCGGCGGTCCGCTTGCCATGTATCGCTTGATTATCGAATCTCTGGACCAGGAAGGCCGCGGCGTCGCACGCTTGGACGGCAAGGCGATTTTCGTCGATGGTGCCCTGCCGGGCGAAGTGGTGGATGCCACCCCTTACCGTAAATTGCCCAGTTATGAGCTCGCGACCCTGAGCCAGCTGATCAAGCCCAGCGCGATGCGCGTGACGCCGCGCTGCAAATATTTCGGCTTATGCGGCGGATGCAGCCTGCAGCATCTCGATGCGCGGGCCCAGGTGGCGGCGAAGCAACGGGTGCTGGAAGACACCCTGTGGCATATCGGCAAGGTCAAACCGGAAGAAATACTGCCCGCGATCTATGGCGTGCCGTGGGGTTACCGCCGTCGTGCGCGCCTGACTGCGCGTTACGTGGCCAAGAAAGGCGGCGTGCTGGTGGGTTTCCGCGAAAAACGCGGCAGCTATGTCGCCGATATGACGAGTTGCGAGGTCCTGCCGCCGCATATTTCGGCGCTGCTCGTTCCCATGCGCGAAGTGCTGAGCCGGTTATCGATACGCGAGCGCATGCCTCAGGTCGAAGTGGCGCTGGGTGATGCGCTGGATGTGCTGGTGCTGCGCAATCTGGAGCCTTTGAACGAACAGGACGAAGCACTGCTCAGGGCCTTTGCCGAACAGTATGCCGTGCAGCTTTACATACAGCCGAGAGGACCGGATTCCGCCTATCCGTTTCATTCCGGTAACGGTTCGGACTTGTATTACACCCTGCCTGAATTCGACCTCAAGATCCGTTTTTCGCCCACCGAATTTACCCAGGTCAACCATGACATCAACCGCGTGCTGGTGCGGCGCGCGCTGAGCCTACTCGCGCCCCAGCCCGGCGAGCGCATCGCTGATCTATTCTGCGGCATCGGAAACTTTACGCTGGCCATTGCCCGCAGCGGTGCGTCTGTCCTCGGCATTGAAGGCAGCACCGCGCTGTTGAGGGGCGCTGAGCAGAATGCCGTGGATAATGGCCTGGCTGGCTCTGTGAAATTCATTGCAATTGACCTGTTCAAGATCGACAGGGCTGCGCTGGCCGGACTGGGGCACTTTGACCGCCTGCTGATCGACCCGCCGCGCGATGGCGCTGCCGAAGTGGTCAAAGCGCTCGATGTTGATGCACCGGCGCGCATAGTTTATGTGTCATGCAATCCGGCGACGCTGGCGCGCGACGCGTCGATACTGGTGCAGACCAAGAACTACTGCATGCGTGCGGCAGGCGTCATTAACATGTTCCCGCACACCTCGCACGTCGAATCGATCGCCGTTTTTGACCGCCAATAAAAAAAGCGGCCTCGCGGCCGCTTTTTTTTCAGGCGGAAAAATGATTAATCTTTTTCGCCGGTGAGCGCCATCAGCAGGTGCAGCAGGTTGGCGAAGATGTTGAACAGGCTGAGAAACACGCCCGTGGTCGCCATGATGTAGTTGGTTTCGCCGCCGTTGACGATGCGCGACAGGTCGTGCAGCAGGAACAGCGAGAACACCACCACCACCAGCGCCGAGATCGTCAGCGCCAGCGCCGGGATCTGCAGGAACATGTTGGCGACCAGCGCCAGCAGCAGCACGATCATGCCGACGAACAGGAACTTGCCCATGAAGCTGAAATCCCGGCGCGTCGTGGTCGCGATCAGGCCCATGACGAACAGCACGATGCCGGTGCCGCCGGCGGCCACGCCTATCAGTTGCGGACCGTTCTTCAGCGCCAGCGCGACGCTGAGCAGCGGGCCCAGGAACCAGCCCAGCAAAAAAGTCATGCCGAGCAACAGCACCACACCAAAGCCATTGTTGCGGTTGGCGGCAATCGCAAACTGCAGGCCAATCACCCCGCCGAGCATCAGGATGAAGTTGAGGATGGGATTCTGGATGATGATGCTGGCAGTATTGATGCCGATCAGCGCGCCGGCCACCGTGGGCACCATGGTAAGCGCGAGCAGCAGGTAGGTGTTGCGCAGTACCCGTTGTTGCGCCAGTGCAATTCCCTGTGTGCCTGCACCGTAAGTCGACGGGCCGGTTTGCATATCTGATTGCATATTATGTCCTTCTCCTGTGGGCGTAGAATTATTCTACTGTCTGTAAGACTACAGAAACACCGGAAAAGTTTCAACGTCAATGCGATGGGAAGCTGTTGCCATGCTTGCAGCAAGCCATTGATAATGACGGATATTGCATATCGTAATTCCGAGGTTTCTGGAACGCGGGTGTAGGCAAAGCACGAAACGGTATAATGCGCGGGCTCACGATACCCGGTGAGTGCTTGAATTTCCTGAATGCTGCTCTTTCAGGTCATGCAGGATCCCATAGGATGGGTGGCAGAGTGGTCTAATGCACCGGTCTTGAAAACCGGCAGAGGCGCGAGTCTCTCGTGAGTTCGAATCTCACCCCATCCGCCAACTCAGGGCCAGGCATCGCCTTCCTTCAGTCCAGCGGAATATATCGTAATATATTGTATTTATTGAATTATTAGTATTTTCTGACTGGGGGCAGGGTGGCGCTTTGCACAAGATGTCATCGCGACAGGCGCGATTGAGGTCCCGCGTCGGCCCAGCAGTTGGGCGTCTCATACAGCCTGACATTCTCCAGTTTCAGATTATTGCCGTATTTGTCCCGGTAGACCTTGTCGAGTATGCCGAACGCCGTCAGGGCGAGGTATTCAGCGGTCGGGGGCGAATCGAAAACTACCGTTTTGTGGCCCTGGAGTCCGGCGAGAAAGGAGACGACCTGCTGGTCACCGCGCCAGGCGAGAAAAGCGTGGTCCCAGGCATCGACCACATGGCGCTGGGCGATGGCCTTGACCTCGGAGAAATCCAGCACCATGCCCTGCTCGGAAGCGCCGTCAGTCGTGATGATGTCGCCGGACAGGGTCACCTCGAGCGCATAACGATGGCCGTGCAGGTGCCTGCACTGGCTGTCATGGTTGGGGATACGGTGGCCGGCATCAAATTCCAGCCTGCGGGTAATACGCATAGAGCGGCGAATTATATACCAGAGCGCACGCAGTAAACCGGCGCTCGCGCCGGACCGCGCATACCGCCGCCGAAACGGCTATTTTTTGCGGGTGGTTTTACCCTGCGCCGCCTTTTTAAGCGTGCGGTAAAGCCGGGGATTGGCGGACTTGAGGTAGGAGACGACTTCGAAATCATCACCCCGCGCCTTGTCGAGCGCTATGCCTTCGATGTGCACCAGACGGAGCAACTCCCGCACGGGCTTGGGCATGCTGCGGCCACTTTCGTAACGGGAGCCACCGCTCTGGGTTACACCGATTTTGGACCAGAATTCCTGCTGGTTCAGGCGCAGTTTGTGGCGGATATCGCGGGGATTGCTGATGCGGTCAAATGGTTTCATAAGTTCTATTCTCGCTGGCTCGTCATTGTCATATTCATACGACATTTCGATGACCGAAAGGTTCGGCATTTTTTAAACTAGTCCCCCGGGCCTGCCATGGCGCTGGCATGTGGCGCCGGGAACATGCTCGTTTTTATGAGTAAAATCAATTAAAATACGAAGTTTTCGAGCCTCAGAGCGCAGCAAGCATGAGTTTAATTGTCCAGAAATATGGCGGCACCTCCGTCGGCAGTCCCGAGCGCATCAAGCATGTCGCCCGGCGCGTTGCCAGATGGCAGCGGCAGGGCCATCAGGTGGTGGTCGTGGTGTCGGCGATGTCGGGTGAGACCAACCGGCTGGTTGCGCTCGCCAAGGAGATCCAGTCGCAACCCGACCCGCGGGAATTCGACGTGATGCTGGCCACCGGCGAGCAGGTGACCATAGCGCTGCTGGCAATGGCGCTGATGGACATGGGAGTCAGCGCGCGCAGCTATACCGGCGGGCAGGTGCGGATCCTGACCGACAGCGCTTATACCAAGGCGCGGATCATGCGCATCGATGAAGACCGTATCCGGGCAGACCTTGCACGGAACCAGGTTGTCATCGTCGCCGGATTCCAGGGCGTCGACGAGGCGGGAAACATCACCACGCTGGGGCGCGGTGGTTCCGATACCACGGGCGTCGCGCTGGCCGCGGCGCTCAAGGCCGACGAATGCCAGATCTACACCGACGTCGACGGCGTCTATACCACCGACCCTCGCATCGTGCCCGAAGCGCGCCGGCTCAAGTCCATCACTTTCGAAGAGATGCTGGAAATGGCGAGCCTGGGTTCGAAGGTGCTGCAGATCCGTTCGGTCGAATTCGCCGGAAAATACAATGTGCGGTTGCGGGTGCTGTCGAGCTTCGAAGAAGAAGGCGAGGGCACGCTGATTACTTTTGAGGAAGACGAGAAAATGGAACATGCGAGCATTTCCGGAATCGCATTCAACCGCGACGAGGCGAAAATCACCATACTTGGCGTGCCCGACCGGCCCGGTATTGCCTATCAGATTCTGGGGCCGATAGGCGATGCCAACATCGATGTCGATATGATCGTGCAGAACGTCGGCCACGACGGGCTTACCGACGTATCGTTCACGGTGCATCGCAATGATTACCAGAAGGCCTTGAAGATTCTGGAGCCGATACAAAAGCATATCAAGGCGCGTGAAATCGTGAGCGGCGACAAGATCGCCAAAGTATCGGTCGTCGGCGTGGGCATGCGCTCTCATGCGGGCATTGCCAGCACCATGTTCCGCACACTCGCGGAAGAGGGCATCAATATCCAGATGATATCGACCTCGGAGATCAAGATTTCCGTCGTGATCGACGAAAAATACCTGGAGCTCGCGGTGCGCGTGCTGCACAAGGCCTTCGGGCTGGAACAACCGGCGCGGTGAGGATCATAGCCGGATGACTGTGATATCCTAGCGCCGCGGAAGTATGGCGCGGATCAAGCGCATGGCGCCTTCGACCACCCCCGAAGAACAGCAAAGGAAAGAATCGCGACAGAGTTAAGTAGAACGAGTACTGGAGAGATGGCCGAGTGGTCGAAGGCGCGCCCCTGCTAAGGGCGTATATGCACAAAATGCGTATCGAGGGTTCGAATCCCTCTCTCTCCGCCAAACAAAAAAACGGGGCCTTGCGCCCCGTTTTTTGTTTGGCTGTGAGATGAGGGTGGAGAGAACCCTCTGGTTCGACAGCCCGAGGTCCGGGGGACGTCGGGTTGGACGCCGGATTGTTTTAAGATCCGGCGGTCCCGAGCCGGATTGTGGCGAGGGATGCGCGGATCGCAGAGGCAATGCGAAACGCGCACAATCCCTCTCCGCCAAACAAAGGCCCCTTGCGGGCCTTTCTTTTTTGGTGGTACGGTCGGTCTTTGGTATAATCCGCCTCCGGGCGCCCGTAGCTCAGTTGGATAGAGTACCTGGCTACGAACCAGGGGGTCGTGGGTTCAAATCCTGCCGGGCGCGCCAATGACATTAAGGGGTTGCAGAAATGCAGCCCCTTTCTTATTTCAGGTCCGGGACACATTGGCGCCATCGGCTGATTTTCTGCGGACCCGGGAGGCATGAGTTAAAATCCTGCTGTGTGCGCTAGTTTGGCCATGGGTTGAACGCCATCGAGCTTGACCCGGTGCCTGTTGCGCGGAGATTATGTTTTGGATAAGGACAGCAATGAAATGTGTGGATGACTTTCGCCTGCGATTCGGCAAACATGAATTGGTGCCGATCATGATAGGCGGGATGGGTGTGGATATCTCGACGGCAGATCTGGCGCTCGAGGCGGCGCGGTTGGGGGGTATAGGCCACATCTCCGATGCCATGGTGCAGACTGTCTCCGACCGGCGCTTTAAGACCCACTTCGTCAAGGAAAAGACCAAGCTCTACAAATACAACGTCGCCAGTTCAGACAAATCCGAAGTGTTGTTCGATCTGGGTCGCCTCACCGAGGCGACGCATAACCACGTCGGCCGGGCCATGGCGGCCAAGCGCGGTGACGGGCTGATCTTCGTGAATTGCATGGAAAAGCTCACGATGAATGCCCCGCGCGAGACGCTGCGCGTGCGCCTGAGCACCGCGCTCGATGCCGGTATCGACGGCATTACGCTCTCCGCCGGACTGCATCTCGGTTCGTTTGCGCTGATCGCGGATCATCCGCGTTTTCGTGATGCCAAGCTCGGCATCATCGTTTCGTCGCTGCGCGCGCTGCAGATATTCCTGCGCAAGAATGCCCGCCTGGACCGGTTGCCGGATTACGTCGTGGTGGAAGGACCGCTTGCCGGCGGCCACCTTGGTTTTGGCGCCGACGACTGGATGCAATATGATCTGCACACGATAGTTGCCGAGATTTTGCAGTATCTGCAGGCCGAGAAACTGGATATTCCCCTGATTCCGGCAGGCGGAATTTTTACTGGCAGCGATGCCGTGTCATTCCTCGAAACTGGCGCTTCAGCAGTTCAGGTGGCGACGCGCTTTACCGCGACGCGCGAGTGCGGTCTGCCGGACAAGGTGAAGCAGGAATACTTCAAGGCGAGCGAAGAAGACATCGAGGTCAACATGATTTCGCCGACCGGGTACCCGATGCGCATGCTTAAAAGCAGCCCGGCGATCGGAGCCGGGATCCGGCCCAACTGCGAAGCTTACGGCTACCTGCTCGATGGCATGGGCAATTGCGCCTACATCACGGCCTACAACCGCGAGGTGGCGGCCCATCCCAATGCGAAGAAGATCTCGGTGAAGGACAAGACGTGCTTGTGCACCGCCATGCGAAACTTCGACTGCTGGACCTGCGGGCATTACACCTACCGGATCAAGGACACCACGCGGCGCCTCGCCGACGGCAGCTACCAGCTCCTGAGTGCCGAGCACGTGTTTCGCGACTACCAGTTCAGCACTGATCAGAAGATCGCGTTGCCTCCGGAAGTGGGTGGGGCAAATGTCTGAATTTCTGTCTCCGGGGTATATTAGAGCGGGTGTGGAGAGTCGATGAGCACGGCTGATAAGTTGAGAACCGGGCTGAAGGGGGAAACCGAAATCGTGGTAGGCACGCGCGATACGGCGCCCCATGTCGGCAGTGGAAAAATCAAAGTGCTGGCCACGCCTGTCATGGTCAACATGATGGAAGAGGCCGCGCTCAACGCCGTTGAGGGGCTGCTGCCCGCGGGGCATCAGACGGTGGGAATACGCCTGGACATCACCCATGTCGCAGCCACCCCGGTGGGCATGCGGGTTAAGGCGCACGCCGAGCTGACCAAGATCGACGGGCGAAAACTGACGTTTCGTGTCTCTGCCGAAGACGAAAAAGATCTGATCGGGGAAGGCTTGCACGAGCGCATCATCGTCAATGTAGAGCGTTTCGACAAACGCACCCAGGAGAAGGCGGGCTCGGGCAGATAGGTCTGGTCTGCTCGTTAAACAGCAACCTGGGGCGGTCGTTGTGGCCGTTCGGCAGGCGGAGGCGGCGGCACGGGAGGCGGGAAGTCCTCCGGCTGCTCGGGTTGCGGATTCCTGGGTGGCATGATGATGACGTCCGGCGGATCGCGATCCGGCGGCAGCGGTGGGATATCAGACGGCGTTCCCGGTGAATGCGCGATGCGCGTTATGAGACCGGGTACGCATTGCCGCACAATTCCGGAAACGGATCTGCCGGCCTGCTGTTTTTTTGCCTGATGGTCTTCCATTGACCTCATTCTGACCTCCAATAAGCCGGCTGGAACTAGCGCGGGCCGTCGCGAGGCGGGATGTCTGCTTCGATGGCAGAATGTTCGATCACGGTGTACTCACCCTCGAATGTTTGATCCACCGCTTGCGGCTTGAGCTTGCGCGTAAGCCACCACCACCGCACGGCGATAATCGAGGCAAGCACTGCCCCGGCGATCAGCGCGACGGTCAGGAAAAAAAACGCCAGCACCGCGATGGTGGCGGCCAGAATGAATAAAATTACGCGTTGCAGCCAGTTTTGCGTGTTCATGCGGGTGGAAAAATGCGCGTTGTCGTGATTCATATGGATTAAGTGCGTGCATTACGCACAAAAGTTCCCGTCAGTAATCGGGGTTGTAGCTCTTGATGATGACCCCGCCTGACTTTTCATCGGGTTCCAGCGTCAGCAGTTTGCGCGCCTCGGCTTCGTCAAGCAGCTTGCCGAAAGAGCGGAAACCAAAATAGGCTTCGTTGAAGCCCGGCTGGCGCCGTTTCAGTGCCTGCTTGACCATCGAGCCCCAGATCTTTTCTTCAGCCCCGCGCTCGGCAAACAGGGCTTCCACGGTTTCCATAATCAGGTCGAGCGCTTCCTGTTTTTTGTCATTTTCCGGCGCCGCGGCCTTGGCGGCAGCGCTTTGTGGCTTGGCGGTTTTTTTTCTGACCTGCTTCTTGGCTTTCTCCCGCACCAGGTCATCGTAATAGATAAATTCATCGCAGTTGGCCATCAGCAGGTCAGCCGTGGATTTCTTGACGCCGACGCCGATGACGGTCTTGTTGTTTTCCCGCAGCTTGCTTACCAGAGGCGAAAAGTCAGAGTCCCCGCTGATGATGACGAAAGTGTCGACATGGGATTTGGTGTAGCAGAGATCCAATGCGTCCACCACCATCCGGATATCGGCTGAATTTTTCCCCGATTGGCGGACATGCGGGATTTCGATCAGTTCAAACGCGGCTTCGTGCATCGATGCCTTGAACCCCCGGTAACGCTCCCAGTCGCAATACGCTTTCTTCACGACGATATTGCCCTTCAGAAGCAGCCGTTCCAGCACCTTCTTGATGTCGAACTCCGCATACTTTGCTTCGCGCACGCCCAGCGCAACGTTCTCGAAATCGCAGAATAGCGCCATGTTTTTTGTATTCTGCTGCACGGTCATCGGGGACTCCATGTGTTCTGACATCATACGATTGTGAGGCCTGGCGGGTGAATTGTCGATTTTGCACCGGGGTGGGCACTGTCGGGCCGGGAAAATTTTCCATGAATCAAACACCTGAAGCGGCGCACGGAGGCGGAGGTAAGGCTGCCCGGAGCAGGGCCGCTTGAGACTGAATACCCGGGCCAAAGTTAAGCCTGAATAATGCCGTAATACAGTTAATTTGATGGAGTTGATTGATTGTGCTGTGTGATAATGTGCGGGCTCGGAAAAAACCATGACAAGGCAATCTCAGAATCTGGCGGTCCTGTTCGCGGATGTCAGCGACAGTACCAGCCTTTATCAAAAACTCGGTGACGCGACGGCGCGCAACATCATCAACGCCTGCCTGACTACAATCACCAGCGTTCTGCCGCGTTTCGAAGGCCGGCTGGTGAAAACCATAGGGGACGAGGTGATGTGCTCGTTTCCCAGCGCCGACCAGGCGGTGCTAGCGGCCAGCGAGATGCAGTCCCTGGTGTTTTCCAGCAAGCCCGGCAACTATCCGGTGATGATCCACATCGGCCTGCACTATGGCCCGGTGCTGATCGAGGACGGTGACATGTTCGGCGACACCGTAAACGCAGCCGCCTATCTGACGGCAGTGGCAGTGGCCGAGCAGATCCTTACCACGGAAGCGACCGAGAGTTGCCTGTCGTCGGCGCTCAAGTCATGCGTTCGTCCAATATTTCACACTGTCCTGAAAGGCAACCTTGAGGAATCGACGGTGTACCAGGTGTTGTGGCTCAAGGACAATCTGGAACTCACCGACGTCAATCTGCAGTCCGGCAAGACGATTCCGGGGGATACCGGCAGTCTTGTGGTGGCGCTCGATGAGGAGCGCGTGCGCATCGATCAGTGGCGCACCGATATTGTCATCGGGCGCGACAAGGACTGCGATCTGGTGGTTACCGACAAATTCGCCTCGCGCCGGCATTTGACCATCAAGCTGATGCGCATGAATTTTTATCTGATTGATCACAGCATCAATGGCACTTTCGTGTCGCTGGAAAGCGGCGAGGAGATTCATGTGCTGCGCGGCGAACTGCTGATCGATGGCTCGGGCCAGATCAGCATAGGTCGCAGCCGCGTGGAGCGGCCGACCGAGATCATCACCTTCACACGCGACCGGCGTTCGCTGTACCGCGCGTAAGCGCTATTTGCCGTCGGCCAGTTCCCTGATGACTGCACCGCTGTCGCGGGCGCGTTCTCTCGCCTGCTCGGGGGTTTCCCTGCCCAGTGGTGTGCTGGCAATATGCTCGAACATGTCGGCGGCACCCAGCAAAATGCGCGGTGTCAGATTCACGCCCTCGAAGGTCTTGGCAATTTCCAGCATTTCCGGAACCCAGCGGTAAGCCTTCGGTGGCATGGTCGGCGTGCGGTTGAGCATCCACTGGTGAATATCGCCCAGGCTTTCCCTGAGTTCAGCGTCGAGCACCTGCTCGACACCGAGTTTGCGCGCAGCGATCAGCAATTCGACGCCAAGTGCCACCGCGCCTTTGGTTACCGCGCCGTAACACATCTTTACCGCAGAGGCATCGCCGATGCGCTCGCTTACCACGCGCACCTGGATGTTGGGATGGGTGATCTGCGTGAACAGCGCGGCATCCGGTCCGGAGACATAGAGTCGTGTTTTGCTTTTGCCGCGCGGCGGAGAGCCGATGATCCCGGCGTCGATGAAGATGCCGCCCGCGGCGCGGATGGTGGCGTCGATTTCTATCCCGGTCTGGGGCGAGACTGCGTTGCAGTCGGCGAATATCGTTTTCTTTCCCGATTTTCCGAGAGCGGCGGCGACTTCGCGCGCCTTGTCCGCTGCCGCGCCCGGGTTGAGGATGGAAAGTATCATGTCGCAAGTGGCTACGAGTCCGTCCATCGAGCCGCAGTCGGTGAGGCCGGCTTCATTCGCAAGTGCCCGGGTTCGTTCGCTGCGGCCATCCAGAGCGGTGAAAACATTAAAGCCGCTTTCCTTGAGACATCCTGCAATCGCCTGGCCCATGTCGCCGGGGCTGGCGATCCCGATATTTTTGATGTGCATCCTGATACTCCTTTATTACGATAAAATACACGCATAACACACCGTCAAACAAGAAGATTTTTCGCCGCCCACTTGATGTCCGTTTCCCCTGCCGTAGTCATGTGCGGCCTTAACTTCCATGGCTCCGTCGCCGGCTTGCTCTCGGGCCGCGCCGGGCGCCGGAATTGACATGGGTGTCTACCTCATCATTCTGGTAACCGTGCTGACCCATACCAGCTTCAAGGGCAGCAAGGTGCTGATTTCACTTTATGCGATTGATCTTGGCGCCAATCCGTTTGCCATCGGCGTGCTGTTTTCGATGTACTCGTTATTTCCGGTATTTCTTTCGGTGTATGCCGGAAGATTGTCCGATCGTCTTGGTTTCCGCTGGCCTATGCTGTTCGGCGCGTGCGGACTGCTGGCGGGGTTGTTGCTGCCGTATTTTGTGCCGCGGATAGAGACGCTGTATGTCTCGGCCGTGCTGATTGGCACCTGTTATATTTTCTATACCGTGTCGGTGCAGCACCTGATCGGCTCCTCAGGCGAAGGGCACGAGCGCACGCGCAACTATAGCCTGTTCAGCCTCGGCGTCGCATTGACTTCGCTGCTCGGTCCGATCACCGCTGGTTTTGCGATCGATTCCATCGGCCACCGCTCGACCTACCTGCTGCTCGCGTTGTTTCCGGCGCTGCCGATACTCACGCTGCTGTTCCTGGCGCGGTTGCTGCCGAAACATCAGATCCGCAGCGAGCCCAAGCCCGAGCACCGGGTGATGGACCTGGTCAGAAACATGCCGCTGCGGCGTGCGCTGATTACCACGGGCATAGTCGAGACCGGCCTCGAGTTGTTTAACTTCTATTTACCGATATATGCGCACTCGATCGGTTTCTCGGCCTCCCAGATCGGCATTATCATGGGGGCGTTTGCGCTGGCGCTGCTGGTGGTGCGCACTCTGATGCCAATACTGGTCAGGCGTTCCAGCGAGGAGCGGGTATTAAGCGCTTCGCTGTTCCTGGCGGGGATCTCCTGCGTGCTATTCCCGTTCGTATCAAGCTTTACGTTGTTGCTCGTGATGTCATTCACGCTCGGACTGGGGCTCGGATGCGGCAGCCCGCTGTCGATGGTGCTCGCCTACAATCGCTCGCCGCCCGGGCGTTCCGGCGAGGCCATGGGATTGCGCCAGACGGTAAACAAGGCGACCGAGGTGGTGGTGCCGATTTTCTTTGGCACGATCGGCACCGCGTTAGGCATGATTCCGGTATTCTGGCTCGATGCAGTGATGCTGGCGGCCGGCGCCATGCTGATGCGCAGGGACGTCGCGAGAAGCAAAATGCGTGAGGGGGTGAAGGGGCAGCAGTAAGGCGTCGCGATAATGAGGCTGCTGCGGAGGGGAAATATTTTAATGAACAGATTTATCAGAGGATGGTATCTACTGTCTGCGCTGGCGCTGATGTCGGGCATGGTGCTGGCAGCGGACGTGCCGGAAACGGTGGTGTTCCCCAGCCGCGATGGCAAAACACAGATAAAAGGTTTTTTGTTCAAGCCCGAAAAGCCGGGACCCTATCCCGCTGTGGTGATGCTGCATGGCCGTGCCGGGCCTTATTCATCTCTGGCCCAGGGGGTCTATACCGCGGAAACGCTGACCATGCGCCACAAGATGTGGGGGGCGTTCTGGGCCGAACGCGGCTATCTCGCTTTGCATGTCGACAGCTTCGGGCCGCGCGGTTTCCCACAGGGTTTCCCTAAAAATTCTTACCGCGACCGGCCATCGGAGGTCAGCGAACAGGACGTGCGACCGCTCGATGCCTACGGCGCGCTGGACTATTTGCGCCAGAGAAATGATGTGGTCCCCGATCGTGTCGGCCTGCTGGGCTGGTCAAACGGCGGGATGACGCTGCTTTCCGCTTTGGCGCAGGATTTTCCAGGCATGATGCAGCCGGCGCCGGCTCGCGGATTTCGCGCGGCGATTGCACTGTATCCGAGTTGCCGCATTCAGTCGCGGCAGAGCGGATATCGTCCGTACGCACCGCTTCTGATCCTTGCGGCGGCAGATGACGATGAAGTGTCGCCCCTGATCTGCCGGGATTTTGCGGCGGAGGCAAGAGGGCGCGACGTGGATCTGGATTTTGTGCTCTACGAAGGTGCTCATCACGGCTACGATGATCCGGGCAGGACCAAACAAAGCCACCCCCATAACCGTGCTGCCACTCAGGACTCTTTGCTGCGCGCAGATCGGTTTTTTCACAAACATTTGCAACCATGACCCGGGCGCAATGATCTCCAGCGCGCAGTCTTTTTCATTTCGGCTGATACGCCTGCAACGGTCGTGGTTTCGCGCCGTTGCGACCGTGCTGCTGGCGTGCTGTGCGACGGCCGGCGCCGCCCAGCAAACTGCAGCGATTGCGTCCGCACACCCGCTGGCAAGCGCGGCCGGTCATGACACGCTGAAGCGCGGCGGAAACGCATTCGACGCTGCGGTCGCGGTGGCCGCGGCGCTCGCCGTGGTCGAGCCGTATTCGTCGGGTCTGGGCGGCGGCGGGTTCTTCCTTATGCATCGCGCGACGGATGGCCGCGAGATCATGGTGGACGCCCGTGAAACCGCGCCCGCGGCAGTCGCCCGCGAGCATTACTTCGACAGCAGTGGCCGGCCGCTCAGCGGTGCTTCGACGCGGGGCGGCACAGCGGCGGCGATTCCCGGCATACCCGCCGCGTTGGCGCACATGGCGCAACGCTATGGCAGGCTGCCGCTCGGGGACTCATTGGCCCCTGCAGTGCGCTACGCGCGCGGAGGTTTCGCAGTCGATGCGCGTTATGCGCGCATCGCCAGCCTGCGCGAGCACTTTCTGCAGGATAACGCGAAGACCGCAAAAGCGTTTCTCGACCACGGTCGGGCGCCGGCGTCAGGCTTCTTGCTGCGTCAGCCGGAACTCGCGTCCACGCTGGAGTTGATTGCGCGCGAGGGCCGGAACGGGTTTTACGCCGGTCATGTTGCACAGGCTCTGGTGGCGGCAGTGAATGCCGCCGGCGGAGCGTGGCGTGCCGCGGATCTCGAACATTACAGGATAGTCGAGCGCGAGCCAGTGAGGTTTACTTACCGCGGTGCGACCATCACAGCGGCGGCGCTGCCTTCCGCCGGGGGCATCGCGCTGGCGCAAAGCCTGGGCATGCTCGAACGGTTCGAGATGTCGGATGTGAGCCGGCCCGATACTGCGCATCTGGTCATCGAAGCGTTGCGCCGCGCGTTCCAGGACCGCGCGTTATATCTGGGCGACAGCGATTTCGTGTCGGTACCGGTGGCAAGGTTGATCGGCAGGGATTACACAAAGCAGCTCGCCGCGACCATAGATCCGGCCGCGGCGGCGAGAAGCGATGCTATTGAAGGGGAACGGACATTAAGCGGCAATACCACGCATTTTTCGGTGATCGACGCGGAGGGCAATCGCGTTGCTGCAACGTTGTCGATCAACGGATTGTTCGGCGCCGGCATCGTCGCCGCAGGCACCGGCGTGCTGCTCAATAACGAGATGGATGATTTCACGCTGCATCCCGCTGTGCCGAATTTGTACGGTTTGCGTGGCGGCGTTGCCAATGCGATTGCACCCGGCAAGCGGCCGCTGTCGAGCATGACGCCGACATTCGTCGAGGACGACAAAGGCGTGCTGATCCTCGGCGCACCCGGCGGCTCGCGCATCATAAGCCAGGTCCTGCTCACCGTGCTCGAATATCTGCGGTCCCCCTCGGTCGATCTGCAGCGGCTGGTTGCCATGCCGCGTTACCATCACCAGTACTGGCCCGACCGCGTCGAGATCGAGCCCGAAGGTTTTACCCTGGAGTGGCGGGCAGCGCTCACCGCCAGGGGACATCAGATCCACATGGTCAACCGACAATGGGGAAATATGCAGGCGGTATTCAGATCGAAAATAACCGGTGAGGCGCAGGCCGCCAGCGATCCGCGCGGCACGGATGTCGGCGGGTACTAAAATCAAAAGCATTGGCCACAGAGGACACAGAGATCACAGAGGAGAGCGATTCAAACGCATCGATACAGGGTGCTGAATGGGTTCTTGATCAAAGAGTCAAGCTTGAGCTTCACCTTTACTTGCTTATGCCTCTTTTGTGATTTCTGCCAATTAAGCTTTTCTCTGTGTGCTCTGTGATCTCTGTGGCTAAATGTGTTCTGTTGTATCATTGGCGCAGCTATGAAAACGACCTTTCTTGATTTTGAGCAGCCGATCGCCGAGTTGGAGGCGAGGATAGACGAACTGCGCTTCGTGCAGGACGATTCGGCAGTCGACATATCCGAAGAAATTGCCCGGCTGCAGAAAAAAAGCCAGGCGCTGACCAAGGACATCTACGCCAAGCTCTCCGCATGGCAGATTGCCCAGGTGGCGCGCCACCCGCAGCGGCCTTATTCGCTTGATTACTTCAACAGCATCTTTACCGGCTTCGAGGAACTGCATGGCGACCGCACGTTTTCCGATGATCCGGCAATCGTTGGCGGCCTGGCCCGGTTCGGCGGGGAAACCTGCATGGTGATCGGCCACCAGAAGGGGCGCGACACGAAAGAGAAAATAATCAGAAATTTCGGCATGCCCAGACCCGAAGGCTATCGCAAGGCGTTGCGGCTGATGAAGCTTGCCGAAAAATTCGGCATCCCGGTGTTTACATTCATCGATACCCCGGGTGCTTATCCCGGAGTAGGCGCCGAGGAGCGCGGCCAGTCCGAGGCGATCGGGCGCAATCTATACGTGATGGCCGAACTCAAGGTCCCGATCATCAGCACCGTGATAGGCGAGGGCGGGTCGGGAGGCGCGCTGGCGATTGCGGTAAGTGACGTGCTGTTGATGCTGCAGTATTCGACTTATTCGGTGATTTCTCCAGAAGGGTGCGCATCTATCCTGTGGAAAAGCGCTGATTTTGCACCGGACGCCGCTGAGACGCTGGGCATCACCGCGACTCGTCTCAAGGCGCTTGGACTGATCGATAAAATCGTCAATGAGCCATTAGGCGGCGCGCATCGCGATCCGGACGCCGTGATGCAAACCCTCAGAAAAACGCTGCAGGATACCTGGCGGCAGCTGAAAGACAAGCCGGTCAAGGAACTGCTCGCAGACCGTTTCGAGAAAATCGTCGGTTATGGCAAGTTCAAGGAAGTTGCAGCGAAGTAAGCGCGCCCCGACCGACCTCGTCCCCCGCGTCGCAGGTCGCCTGCGGGAGATCATCGAGCCGGGCGACCGCCTGATCGTGGGCTTGAGCGGGGGAGTCGATTCAGTCGTTTTGCTGGATATGCTATCCCGTATCGCCCAACGCCGGCGATTCGTTCTTGCAGCGCTTCATGTCAATCATCAGATCAGCCCGAATGCCGGCCGCTGGGCGACGTTTTGCCGTGCGGCCTGCCGTGCCCGCGGCATACCCTTGCGGGTGGTCCGCGTGACAGTGAAAGGCGGCGACAGTCTCGAGGCTGCCGCACGCGGAGCGCGGTACGACGCCTTGCTTGCACAACGGGCTGATTATGTTGTGCTGGCCCACAATCAGGACGATCAGGCCGAGACGCTGCTGCTGCAGCTGCTGCGCGGCGCGGGGGTCAAAGGGCTCGCGGCGATGCCGCTGGTAAGCAGTAAGCGGTTAACGGTCAGCAGACAGAAAAATGCGCCTCACGCCTTACACCTCACGCCTCGTATCCTTCGCCCTTTGCTCGATGTCCCCCGGGCCGAGATAGAGGCTTACGCAAGACGGCGGAAACTCGAGTGGATCGAGGACGAGAGCAACGCCGAGATCTATTTCCTGCGCAATTTTCTGCGACACGAGGTCTTGCCGCAGATTGCCCGGCGTTTTCCCGCCTACCGCACTACGCTGGCGCGTTCGGCGGGCCATTTCGCGGAAGCATCGAAACTGCTCGATGAATTGGCGGGGCAGGATGGTGCGGAATATTTTTGCAATGGTGCGTTGCAGGTCGCCGGCTTGCGCAAGCTGTCGCGTGCGCGGGCCCGGAATTTACTGCGTTGTTTCCTGGCCGGCCACGGCGTCATCATGCCCAACGCCGACCGGTTGGAAGAAGCGTTGCGCCAATCGCTGACGGCGAAAGACGACGCGGGGCTGCGCGTGGATCTTGGCAGCTGCGAATTGAGGCGATTCGCCCAGGCGCTGCATGTGGTGGAAAAGATGCCCGGACCGAGTTCGAAGTTTTCCCGGGTGTGGCGCGGCGAGCGCAAACTGGTTCTGCCCGAACTTGGTGGCGTGCTGACGATGGCGAAAGGGCGCGGCACGGCAATCAGCCTGGCCAAGCTTCAGGCGAAGCCGGTCACCCTGCGCGTGCGCCGCGGTGGCGAACGGCTGCGGCCGGACTGCCGGCGACCGCGGCGCAGCCTGAAAAACCTGCTGCAGGAGGCGGGTGTGCCGCCCTGGCTGCGCGACAGGCTGCCGTTACTGTTTTGCGGCAGCGCACTAGTATGGGTGCCGGGGATCGGGATCGCATGCGAATTTCAGGCGACATCTGGTGAGGTCTCGGTGGCGCCGCAGTGGAAGGCGAGCTGACCGCGATCAGACGTTTGCTGTAAATCGTTGCTGCGTGCGGCATTGCCGCGTGCCAGCGTCCGCAAACCTGTGATAAGGTGTTCTGTAGTGTTGATGAAATTTATCCGGATTCCCGCATGTGCCGGGCTGGCGATGAATTTTCAGCAAGCGTGTATCCGCTCCTATTTTCAAGTATCGAATCAGGGTTGCTTGATGTAAGTCAATTTTTGTTCGATTACCCTGTCGTATTGTCGCAGTGTTTAATTTGCGATTGAAAACAAGCAGCTGCGTCGCGAAGACCATTTTACCAAGAGGAGATAACAAATGTTGAAGACCAGATCGGGTTTCACTGTTGCCATTTCCGCTGCGGCCGTTGCCGCTGTCTTTGCCGTCTCGTCGATCGCGCCGGCACATGCGCAGGACCGCAAGTCGATCCGCTGGGCGACATCCAGCGTGGATTCCTATGGATACAAGGTTGCCGCCGCGATGGTGAAAATCGCCGAAGAGGCGCTTGGCGGGCAATACACCATCACCGTCAATCCCTACCCGTCGACCACCGGCGCTATGAAAGCGGCGATGGACGGCAACGCGGAGATCGGCTATACGGCCGATGTCGGCATGACGCAGCTCTATGCCGGCGAAGGCGGGTTCAAGGACTACAAAGCGGGCAAGGGCATGCTGGTGCACTCGTGGTATTCCTATCCGATGGAGTCGTTTATGGCCGTTACGGCCAAGGATGCCGGCAAATACAAGTGCTGGAGTGACTTCAGCGGCAAGCCGGTGTTCTACACCCCCGCTGGCTTCATGAACTGGCTGAATTTCATGCGTATCCACAAGGCGCTCGGCTACCAGTTCAAGCACGTTCAGATCGACCCCAAGACCCAGACCGACGCAATGCAATCGGGAACGATCGCCGGCTCGGTCGCCTACACGACTTCCGGCCTTTCGCTCGCGCCATACTGGAAGGAAACCGAGGTGCGCATGGACGTGAAGGTGATCAATCCGTGCCCCGCAGAGGTCGCCAAGCTGAAGGCCGCCGGCCTTGCCGTCGTGGACGTCGATCCGAAGGTCGCGTTCACCAAGGACGTCGGGGTCACGCAGATCCAGGCCGTGCCTATCCTGTTCGCCTACAACATGCGTCCGGATATGCCGGAGGATGTCGTCTACAGGTTGCTCGGTGCGTTCTACAAGCACCGCGAGAGCCTCGCCAAGTCCGATCCGGGTTTCACGCCGATGGCCAAGGATTTCGTCGGCATGCAGGTGCAGGGGATCAACGCCAATCCGGATATTCCCGTGCATGCCGGATTGGCCAAGTTCCTGAAAGAGCACAAAGCCTGGAACGACAAGTGGAAGATCGCGAAGTAACCGCGTAAATGCGCCGCTGGAAACGAGGAGCCTGCAGATGGTCCAGGCCCTCGCGCCGGCGCGCGTGCCGATTTCACATTCAATGCCATAAGCCGCGCGGGCGGTATCGGGCGACGGGCAGGCTGGCGTCCGGCCGCCCGCCGCCCCGCCATCCGCTGAGCGTTGCCATTTGCCGCGCCGACGCTGCGCCGGCCTGGAAGGCGAAGACTGCTTGCCACCAACAAGGGGACATTCATGCTGAGTGACCGGCTCAAGAGCTACGCCAATCTCAATAATCTGACCTTTGTCTTTGCGCTGGTTCTGTTCGTCTGGGTGATCTGGTATTGCTACACCGGCTTCGGCGGCCCGCAGGAATTGGTATCCCGGTTATTGCCGATCGCGCTGATCCTGCAGATCCTGTTCATGTACCAGAAGGATTTCCTGTACAAGTGGTTGCCGCCGGTCGTGAACCACGTACTGGTGGTGTTCTACATCGGCATCTGCATCTATGCCTTCGGTTATTTCTATCTGTACTATGAGGATATCGCCATCTGGCGGCAGGGCTCTTACACGACGCAGGATTTCGTCGTCGGTCTGCTCATGTTCCTGCTGGTGATGGAACTGTCGCGGCTGGTCCATCCGGTTCTGTTCTGGGTCAATTTCGTGCTCGTGCTCTACACGCTCTTCGGATTTTTGAGTCCGCTCGACTTTTTCTGGCATCCGGGCACGAGTTTCTATCGTGTGGTCACATCCAGCACGGTCGAAATGTCGAATGGCATCTACGGCATCTACGGCCAGATTGCATTGACCCTGATCGCGGCCTTCCTGCTGCTTGCGGCAATCGCGAACGGATTCGGGGCGCAGCGCGCGATGATCCTTGTCATGCAGCGGATTGCCGGCAACTCGCGGCAAATGGTGCCGCAGGCGGCGGTAATGGGGTCGATGGCGATCGGCATGGTGAGCGGCAGCGGCTCGGCCAATGCGGTCGTGGTCGGCAGCATCACCATTCCGCTGATGAAGCGTTATGGCGTGCCGGGAGTCTTCGCCGCGGCAGTGGAGACCTCGGCTTCGATGGGCGGCCTCATCATGCCTCCCATGATGGGGGTGGGCGCGTTCCTGATGTCGGAGTTCCTCGGCGTGCCGTACTGGGACGTGGTGGTCCGCGGGTTCTCTCTCGCGATCATTTACTACGTGTCGCTTGCCCTGGCCGTCTATCTGCTCTGCGTGCGCCTGCTGCCGCGTGAGCCGATCGAGAAGCTTAAGGTGTCGGCTTACAACCAGATCAAGACTTCGATTTTCTTCCTCGCCGTCGCGTTTCTCATGGTGATGATGGGCGCGCTCGGCATGGGAGAGCTGCTCGCGGCGCTCTATACCGCGTCCTTCATGTTCGTGCTCCTTCTTGCCAACTTCATTTATTTCAAGTACGTGCTGAAGGACCCGGCGGTTGCGGAGGAGACCTTCCTCGGCAACGTGCGCCTCTCCATCGAGACCCACGCGGACATGACGTCGTATCTGACGCTTCTGCTCGCGACCCTCGGCATCATGATCGGGCTCTTCACCGTGACCGGCTTCATCAACCGCATGGGGGGCATGCTGCTGGAGCTCGGCTCGTGGCACATCATGGCCTTGATTTTTATGTCCTTTGTTTTCGGATGGCTGGTCGGCATGGGCCTGCCGCCGACGGCGACCTACATCATCGGCGCGATCATCATCGTGGGGCCCCTGCGCGAGCTCGGCGTCAATCCCTGGGTCGCGCATTTCTTCGTCTTCCTGATTTCAGTCTGGGGCGAGCTGTCGCCGCCGACCTCGCTCACGGCCGCCATCTCCGCGCGCATTGCCGAGGCCTCCTTCATGCAGACCATGTGGGTGGCGCTGAAGATCTGCCTGCCGATCACGCTCATGACCTTCGCCATCTTCACGCGAAGCGACATGGTGGTGAACCCGGGCTGGCCGCAGATCCTGGCTACGCTGCTCGTGGGGATCGGCACGTGCGCGACCGCCGTCGCGATGTTCGGGATGTTGATGAAAAATCCGGCCACAGACATCCTGCTGCGAGTCATGCTCGGGCTCGTTGCCTTCGTTACGATGTTCCACCCGGACGGCAACATAGCGATCGTTGCGGCGGCGTTTACGTTGCCGGCGACGATCTATGGTGTCATGCGCCACCGGCGGATCGCCCCGCTGACGGGCGCAGGCGAGCTGCAGCCCGTAATAAACTAGGCAGGGCCTTTTCGCGAAGTGCGGACGACGGTTACAGAAGAAGGCGACGGGAAAGGGTTACGAACGGCTCGTTTGTTCCTTTCTGCCGAGATTGCAAAGGTATTCCGGCTTTGTTAATCTGCGACAGGCGTGCTGTGTCCATATTTTGAACCACCAAACACGACCGCTCCGTAAGCGCTGCAAGCGGAACCCGATTTTAATAATCATATAAACGCGTAGAGGAAAATTACTTATGAAACCTGCAAACATACTGAAGCTGGCGATTGCCGCATTGGCTGGCCTGACGCTGGCTGGCGGCGCCCTGGCTCAAGGCAAACCCAATCCCAAGTGGCCGACGAACCTGACGCTGGGCACCGCGTCGGTGGGTGGCACCTATTTTGTGTATGGCCAGGTGTGGGCGAGCCTGGTCAACGAGAAAATCGGAACCAATATCAGCACCCAGCAGACCCAGGGCCCGAACCAGAACATCATCCTGACCGATTCCAAGCAGGTCGATTTCGGCATGACGACCATGGGTGTCGCGCTGCAGGCCTGGGAAGGCAAAGGCGAATGGACCAAGGGCACTAAATACAACAACATTCGCGCCATGTTCCCGATGTACGACACGCCGTTCCATTTTGTCGCGCTTGAGAAATCAGGCATCAAGTCGGTCAAAGACCTGGCGGGCAAGAAATCAGGTGTGGGCCCGCGCGCCGGCACCTGCGGCACATATTTTCCGTTATTTTTCAAGACCTTGGGTATAGATACCACGATACGCAACGGCCAGGCCTCGGACATGGGGTCCAACCTGCAGGACGGCTTGATTGATGCCTTCCCGTTCTGCGCCGGGGTGCCGATCGCAATCTACTCGGAGTTGGAGACCACCAACAAAGTGCGCTTCTTCACCTTTTCCGACGACGAAATCAAGAAAATCAAGGCCGCGCTGCCAGAGATGTCCGACTCCGTCATACCCAAGGGCACGTACAAGCAGCAGACCGAAGACCACAAAACGATAGGCCTCTACAACTTTGCGATCGCCAACAAGGATGTTGCGGACGATCTGGTCTACGCGGTCGTGAAAGCAGTGCTGGAGAACAACCCCCAGATGATGAAGGGGCACGCGGCAGCCAAGGAAACGCTGCTCGAGAACTGGAACCGCAACGGATTCCTGCCGTTTCACCCCGGCGCCATCCGCTATTTCAAGGAAAAAGGCTTCAACGTTCCCAAGAACCTGATACCGCCTGAGTACAAAGGCTGATCGGGTTAGCGTCGAAAATAACCGCACTGCGCGCATAAGCCCAGTGCGGTTTTGTTTTGTCCGGAGGAGACAGACGTGCGCAGTCACAAGATAGAAGATGACACGATAGAGGAAGTCATCAAGCCGCCGATGGCGGATGAGGAATTCAGCGGCAACAAGCGCGTGCTGCGCCGCTGGGAGGTGATCCTGCTCGCGGTGCTGTGCATCGGTTTCACCGTCTTCCATCTCTATGTTCTGAACGTCTACTCACTCGAACCGCTGTTGTTTCGCGCCATCCACGTGGGCTGGGGCGGCGCCCTCGGATTCATCCTCTACGCGCCGGTCAAGCGTGCCGCCAAAGTCGGCGTGCCGTGGTACGACTGGTTGCTGGTGCTCGCCTCGATCGCCTGCGCGGTATACATTGCAATTGAACTCGACGGATTATTGTTTCGCGCCGGCGCGCAGTTCACCACCGGCGACGTGGTCGTGGGGTTCGTCGGCACCATGATGGTGCTGGAGTTCGCGCGGCGCACCTCGGGCCTTGCGCTGCCTATCATCGCCGGCCTGTTCATCCTCTACTCGTTCGTCGGGCAGTGGATGCCGGGCGTGCTCGAGCACAAGGGTTTCGCACCCGACCGCTTCTTCACCTATATTTACAGCGAGTACGGTATTTTCGGGGTGACCACGCAGGTCTCGTCGTCGTACATCATCCTGTTTGTCACCTTTGCCGCTTTTTTGCAGGTCTCAAAAGTCGGCGACTATATCAACGACCTGTGCAACGCGCTGTTCGGATGGGCGCGCGGCGGCCCGGCCAAGGCGGCGGTGGCATCGGGCATCATGTTCGGTTCGATCTCGGGATCCGCGGTCGCGAACGTGGTCGCCTCGGGCATGGTGACCATCCCGATGATGCGCAAGGTCGGCTACGACCGCCCGACCGCGGCGGCGATCGAGGCGACTTCCTCGACCGGCGGCCAGATCACGCCGCCGGTGCTCGGCGCCGGCGCATTCCTGATGGCCGAAATCACGGGCATCCCCTATGCCCAGATCGCGCTTGCCGCGGTGATACCCGCGCTGCTGTTTTACACTGCGTGCTGGATCCACGTCGACCTGCATGCGATCCGGCTCGGCCTGAAGGGCGTGTCGCGCAGCGAACTGCCGCCCATAAAGCTGATGCTGACGCGGTTGTACTTGTTCTCCCCGCTGATTGTATTCATCTGGGCCCTGCTGGAGGGGTATTCACCGTTCCGTGCCGGCGGTCTCGGCATTGTGTCGGCGCTCTTTGCCGGCTGGCTGTCGCGTGTGTTCAACGACCTCACGAGTGCGGACGGGGTTGAGGATCCGCGCTCGGTCCCAACGGTGATGGCCGCATTGCTCATGCGCTTTGCCGCACTCGCCGCGGCGGGAGTATTGCTTGGCGCCGCATTTCATTACGTCGTGCCGGCCATCAAGCCGTTCGGCCAGGTGGCGGTTTGGACGCTCGTAGCGGTGCTCGTCGTGGTTCCCGCGGCGCTGTTCGGCTGGCGGCGCACCCTCGAGGCGTTGAATCTTGCCGCGAGGGATACCGTGCAGCTGGTCGCAGTATGCGCCTGCGCCGGCATCATAGTCGGCGTGATCGCGCTGACCGGTATCGGCGGGCGCTTCTCCGAACTGATACTGGGCATCGCCGGCGCGAGCCAGCTTGCCGCAATGCTGTTCGCCGCGGTGGTGGCACTGGTTCTCGGCATGGGCATGCCGACTACCGCTGCGTATGCGATCGCGGCTGCGGTGATCGCCCCGGGCCTGACCAAGATCGGGATTCCGGTGCTGGTCGCCCACATGTTCGTGTTCTATTTTGCGGTGGTCTCGGCAATCACACCCCCGGTCGCGCTTGCCTCCTTTGCCGCGGCAGGCATGGCCCAGGCTGACCCGTGGAAGACCTCGTGGATCGCGCTCAAGATGGGGCTGGCCACTTTCATCGTGCCCTTCATGTTCTTCTATTCGCCCGTGCTGCTGATGCAGGGGCCCTGGCTGGGGATCGTGCAGGCCACGGTTTCCGCGGGTATCGGCGTCTGGTTCCTGGCCGGTTCGACCGAAGGCTGGTTCGGGGGGCGGCTGGCGATGCCGTTGCGGATATTGCTGTTCATCGCAGCGCTTAACCTGATGCATCCCGGCGGCGTCAGTGATTTCATAGGACTGGGGATAGGGTTGCCGATATATCTCTGGCAGCGCCTGCAGTTGCGCAAGGCAGCGGCCTGACCAGCCCGGCCCGGACGGTTTTTCGGGCGTTTTCGATAGTCCCCGATTCGCGCTTTCCGGCGCGAATCCTCTTTATTTCAAAGCCTTATCGTGGTATTCTCACCGGTTAATTTTTAACTCAAGGGCCAGGGGAATATTTCATGTCGTTAGAACGCACATTGTCTATCATCAAGCCGGACGCGGTCGCAAAAAACGTGATTGGCCAGATTTATTCGCGGTTTGAGCAGGCGGGCTTGAAAATCGTGGCCGCGCGTATGAAGCATCTGTCGCGAGCCGAAGCCGAGGGTTTTTATGCGGTTCACAAAGAGCGTCCTTTTTTCAAGGACCTGGTTGATTTCATGATCTCCGGCCCGGTGATGATCCAGGTGCTCGAAGGCATGGACGCCATGCAGAAAAACCGCGATCTGATGGGCGCAACCGATCCGAAGAAAGCGGCCAAGGGCACTATTCGCGCCGATTTCGCTCAAAGCATAGACGCTAATGCGGTACACGGTTCCGACTCGCCGCAGAACGCAGCGGTTGAAATCGCTTATTTTTTCCCGGCGCTGGACATTTATTCATGCTGAACTGGTGCAATGACGGCTAATCTGCTCGGGCTTGGTAGCAAGCAACTCAAGGAATTTTGCGCCGGCCTGGGCGAGAAACCCTTTCGGGCGAAGCAGTTGTTGCGCTGGATCCATCACGCTGGTGTTGATGATTTCAGTGCCATGACCGATATGGCAAAGCCGTTGCGCGACCGGCTTGCCCAATGTGCCAGGGTCACGGCACCCAAGGTCATCCGCGACAGCACGGCAGCGGACGGCACGCGCAAATGGCTGCTCGATGTCGGCACCGGCAACGCCATTGAGGCGGTGTTTATCCCTGAAACAAACCGGGGGACGCTGTGCGTGTCCTCCCAGGCCGGCTGCGCGCTGGAGTGTTCCTTCTGCTCGACCGGACGCCAGGGTTTCAACCGCAACCTCACCGTGGAAGAGATCATCGGCCAGTTGTGGTGGGCAAACAAGAGCCTGGGGCGCGGCATTGAGACGGAGCGGCCGATCAGCAACGTGGTGATGATGGGCATGGGCGAGCCGCTGGCGAATTTCGACAATGTGGTGGCGGCAATGCAGTTGATGCTGGATGATTCCGCATACGGCCTGTCGCGGCGCCGGGTCACGCTCAGCACGTCCGGGCTGGTGCCGGCAATCGATCGCCTGGGCGATGAATGTCCGGTGGCGCTGGCGGTGTCATTGCACGCGCCGAACGATGCGCTGCGCGATCAGCTCGTTCCGATCAACCGCAAGTATCCGATCAAGCAGTTGCTCGCGGCGTGTTTGCGCTATATTGAAAAAGCACCGCGTGACTTCGTAACGTTCGAGTATGTGATGCTCTCTGGCGTCAATGACAGCGTCGGCCAGGCGCGCGAGCTTGCACGGGTGGTGAAATCGGTCCCGTGCAAGTTCAATCTGATTCCGTTTAATCCGTTCCCGGACTCGGGGTACACGCGCTCGGACCCGCAAGCCATGGCGCAATTCCGCGACGTGCTGATGCAGTCCGGATACACAACCACCATGCGCAAAACCCGCGGCGACGACATCGATGCCGCCTGCGGACAGCTCGCAGGACAAGTCCAGGACAAAACCAAACGCCAACAACGCCGAATGGCGGAGGTAGAATGACCTTGCTTAATCTGATGATGATGCTGGTCGTGCTTGCGATTTCAGGCTGCGCGACCCAGCCCGCATCAAGCGGGTTCAAACCCGACGTTTCCACGACCGATGAGGAATCCAATCAGCAGATGCGGGCCCGCGTCCATACCGAATTGGCGTCCGGTTATTATGAGCTGGGCAACATAGGCGTCGCACTTGAGGAGATCAACATTGCCATGCGCTCGGACCCCAACTACGGGCCTGCGCACAACGTCGCCGCCCTGATTTACACCCAGTTGAAGGATGAACGGCTTGCCCAGCAAAGTTTCGAGCGTGCGTTGAGCATCAACCCTCTTGATTCCGACGCCAACAACAATTACGGCCTGTTCCTGTGCGAGAGAAAACGCGAGGAAGAAGCTATCAAGCATTTCCTGGCTGCGCTGCGTAATCCGCTGTACCAGAATCGCGAGCGTTCCTATGTCAATGCGGGGGTGTGTTCGCGCCGTCGCGGAGATCTGGCAGGCGCCGCTGATTATTTTCAGAGCGCGCTGAAGCTGCGGCCCAACCAGCCGCAGGCGCTTTATCAGATGGCGGACATCGAATATCTGCGCGGCAATTTTGCCGAATCCAAGAGCTATCTGGGCCGCTTTACCCAGGTTGCCACCGCCACCTCCGAGGTGCTGTGGCTGGGGGTGCGGGTGGCAAAACGGTTGGGGGATCGCGATTCCGAGGCGAGTTACACATTGCAATTACGCAAGAATTTCCCCAATTCCAATGAGGCGCGCGCCCTGGAGGCGGGCCGCTACAAATGAACGAGCCAGACAACCCGACTGTGGTCGAATCACCCGGCGCCACACTGGCTGCGGCTCGTCAGGCGCAGAACCTGAGTGTTGCGGACGCTGCGCGCCAGTTGAGGTTGTCTGTGAGCCAGATCGAGGCGCTGGAAGCGGGCGCTTTCGAAAAGCTGCCTGGGACAATATTCGTGCGCGGATTTACCCGCAATTACGCGCGGCTGCTCAAGCTCGATGCCGACGCATTGCTGCGTTCCGTTGATCTGACCCTGCCTTCAGCACCGGTAACGGGGGAAATGCCGCCGTCCCAGGAGATTCCTTTCCCCACGGCGAAATCAAACCGGGGCCCATGGTATGCCTTCGCGCTGGTGTCGTTGCTGGGCGGGCTGGCCGCGTTCGAGTTTTTCTGGAACGAGCCTGTGTCCACGGTTTCGAAAACGGACACCCTGCCGGCTGCCCCGGTTCAGAAAATCGACCCTCCGGCGCCGGCGCCATACGCAGAACCGGCAAAACCAACGGACGTGCCGGTAGCGTCACCCGCTGCTTCTGCGCCACGCGCGGCGATGGGTGCGAACGTAGCAGACAAGACCGTTGCGGGTGTGCCATCGGCGGTGCAGGCTGCTGCAGCCGAGGGTAGCCGGCAGCCCCAACCGGGAGAGCGACCGCTGCGGCTGGTGTTCAAACAGGAGTCCTGGGTCGAGATCCGGGATCGTTCCGGAAAAATTGTTTTTTCACAGCTGAATCCGGCCGGCAGCGAAAAGCGGATCTATGGCGCACCGCCGATGTCTGTGGTCATCGGTAATGCGCATGGCGCGCAGCTGACTTACAATGACCGGCCGGTCGACCTTGCGCTTCACACCAAGGTCGACGTTGCCCGCTTCACACTCGAATGAAGTGTCTCATTCCATATGGTGTCGCGCCGCGGCGCGCCAGCTGCAAGGTCAGCGTAGGCCAGGTTGTGATCGGCGGTGATGCGCCCATCCTCGTGCAGTCGATGACCAATACCGATACCGTTGATGCCGCGGCCACGGTGCGTCAGATTGCGGAGCTGGCGCATGCGGGTTCCGAGGCCGTGCGCATCACCGTCAATAACGCCGAAGCCGCGGCTCAGGTGCCGCACATCCGGGATCGGCTCGCGAGCATGGGCATAGACGTGCCGCTGGTCGGAGATTTTCATTTTAACGGGCATCGCCTGCTCGCCCAGCATCCGGCCTGCGCCGAGGCACTGGCCAAGCTCAGAATTAATCCCGGCAATGTCGGGCGGGGTTCCAAACGGGACGAGCAGTTCGCGACCATGATCGAATTCGCGTGCAGGTACGAAAAGCCGGTACGCATAGGCGTGAACTGGGGCAGCCTGGATCCCGAATTGATCGCGCACATGATGGATGAGAATGCGCGCCTGCCTGAGCCCGAAGCGGCAGAGACGGTGACGCGCAAGGCGCTGGTCGCGTCCGCCCTGGACAGTGCGCGTCAGGCCGAACAGTTGGGCATGGCGCATGACAGGATCGTGCTGTCCTGCAAAGTGAGCGGGGTGCAGGATTTGATTGCGGTGTACCGGGATCTGGCTGCGCGCTGCGATTACGCGTTGCATCTGGGCCTGACTGAAGCCGGCATGGGCTCAAAAGGCATAGTCGCGTCAACTGCGGCGATGGCGGTGCTGCTGCAGGAAGGCATAGGCGATACCATACGCGTTTCGCTGACGCCAGAGCCGGGCGGCGCGCGCTCCAGGGAAGTTATCGTGGCGCAGGAAATGCTGCAGACCATGGGCTTGCGGTCGTTCGCACCAATGGTGATCGCGTGTCCGGGCTGCGGCCGCACCACCAGCACTTTTTTCCAGGAACTTGCAGACCGCATCCAGAGTTATCTGAGGGCGCAGATGCCGCGCTGGCGCGAGTTGCATCCCGGCGTGGAGACCATGCGCGTAGCGGTGATGGGATGCGTAGTCAATGGTCCGGGCGAAAGCAAGCACGCGAATGTCGGCATCAGTCTGCCCGGATCGGGGGAAAACCCGGTGGCGCCGGTATTTGTCGAGGGCAAAAAAACCGTGACGCTCAAGGGCGATAACATTGCCGGAGAATTCCAGCAGATCGTCGAAGACTACGTCATCAATACCTATACGCACAAACCCGTGACTGACACGGTTAAAACCGGGCGGCAGACCGTCCCCGCGGTGCACCGATCCGGCTGAAGTCAAATCAATCATTCGAGTTCATGACTGAAAAAATACAAGCTATCCGCGGGATGAACGACATCCTGCCGGAAGAGTCTCATGTGTGGGAGTTTTTCGAGGATAACGTCCGTGACTGGCTGCGTGCTTATGGCTACCGGGCCATCCGCACGCCAATTCTTGAAATGACCGATCTGTTCGTGCGCTCCATCGGCGCCGTGACGGATATCGTCGAAAAGGAGATGTACACTTTTGTCGACGAGTTGAACGGCGAGAGCCTGACACTGCGTCCCGAGGGTACGGCGTCGTGCGTGCGCGCGGTGATCGAGCATAATTTGCTGTATGCCGGCCCGCAGCGGCTATGGTATGGCGGCCCGATGTTCCGCCACGAGCGCCCGCAAAAGGGGCGCTACCGCCAGTTCCACCAGATCGGCGTCGAAGCGTTGGGTTTTGCCGGCCCCGACATCGACGCGGAACACATCGTGATGTGTGCCAGGCTGTGGCGCCGGCTTGGCATCGACGGCATTAAACTTGAGCTCAATACGTTGGGCAGTACCGAGGCGCGGGCGCGTTACCGTGCGCGGCTCGTAAAATATCTGGAGCAACATCGAGATGCGCTGGATGAGGATACGCGGCGGCGACTGCACACCAATCCGCTGCGTGTGCTCGACAGCAAGAATCCGGCGATGCAGGCGGTAATTGCCGCCGCACCCAGACTGGCCGATGACCTGGATGAAGTGTCGGTCCGGCATTTCGCGGAATTGCAGGCCATGTTGCGCGCGGCCGGCGTGGAATTTGAAATCAACCCGCGCCTGGTGCGCGGGCTGGATTATTACAACAGCACAGTATTCGAGTGGGTGACCGACCGGCTCGGTGCGCAGGGAACAGTATGTGCCGGTGGCCGCTATGACGGGCTGGTCGAGCAGATCGGCGGCAAGCCGGCACCGGCTTGTGGCTATGCCATGGGGGTGGAACGCCTGCTGGCATTGATCGTGGAGGGTGCGTCCGCCGTGCCGCGCCGGTTGCCCGATGTATATCTGGTGCATCAGGGAGAATTGGCTGACCGTTACGCGGGTCAAGTTGCGGAACAGTTGCGCGACGCCGGGGCGGGCGTGGTCCTCCACTGTGGCGGCGGCAGTTTCAAGGCGCAAATGAAAAAGGCCGATGCCTGCGGCGCCCGCTTTGCGGTTATCGTCGGAGATGACGAAGCGCAGGCTCGGGAGGTTACAGTCAAACCCTTGCGGGATACGGCGCAGCAGGTGCGCGCCGGACTCGGCGAGGCGATTAATTTAATTATGAAAAACTAGGAATTACTATGGCATTCGATCTTGAAGAGCAGGAACAGATAGCGGTAATCAAGGACTGGTGGAAGCAATACGGCAATCTGGTGGTGCTGGCGGTGGTGGTCGCGGCCCTGACGGTTTCGGCACTTTACGGCTGGCGCTATTACCGCCACCAGCAATCGCTGGATGCCGTCACACTCTATCAGCAGTTGGGTCAGGCGGAGAGTGTGAACGATGTCAAGCGGGTGCGCGATATAGCGGCGCAGATTGCCGACAAGTATGCGTCTACTCCGTACGCAGCGATGGCAGCGCTGGCTGGTGCGCGCGCCAGTTTCGGCGCCGGTGACCTGGTCGCGGCCAAAACCCAGTTGCAATGGACCATCGACAAAGCCCGGGACGATGAAATGCGCGATGTGGCGCGGTTACGTCTGGCCGGGGTTCTGCTCGACGAAAAAAATTATGCCGAGGCACTCAAGCTGGCGGAGGCCAAACCGGCCGACTCCTTCAGCGGATTGTATGCCGACATGAAAGGCGACATTTACGTGGCGCTGGGCAAGCCTGCCGAAGCGCGCAGCGCCTATCAGCAGGCGCTTGACAAAAGCGATCCCCAGAGCCAGTACCGCACCATTGTCCAGCTCAAACTGGATGCCCTGGGGGATGCGAAGTGAGCGTAATCAGATTTCGTCTGATGATAGCAGCCTGCCTCATGCTGCTGGGCGGTTGCCAGACTGTCGGTGATACCTACGACCGCTGGTTCGGCAAAAGCCGGGAGTCCAGGAAACCCGCCGAACTTGTGGCCATCCAGCCTACCGCCGCAGCAAAACTGCTGTGGCAGGGCAGCGTGGGGGGCGCCGAGAGGGACATGTTTTTTCCTGATGTCAGCGGCAAAGTGGTCTATGCCACAGGCGCCGCCGGACAGATCACCGGATTTGATGTAAGCAGCGGCAGGCAGGTCGCCCGCATAGAAGCCGGCCAGCGAATTTCGGGTGGTGTCGGCAGCGGCGGCGCCATGGTGCTGGTTGGCACCGCCAAAGGCGAAGTGCTGGCATTCGACAACAACGGGAAATCGCTGTGGAAAGCGCGGCTCTCGGGAGAGGTATTGTCGCCGCCGGTCATGCAGGACGGGGTCGTGGTGGCGCGCGCGGGCGATGGCAGAATTTTTGGGTTGGATGCTACAAATGGAAGGCGCAAATGGATTTATCAGCGCAGTAATCCCGCGCTGTCGTTACGTAATCATGCCGGCATCGTGGTCGAGCGTGGCGCCGTATTTTCCGGTTTTGCCGGGGGCCGCCTGGTTGCCATTGCGCTCGCCACCGGCAATGTCGGCTGGGAGGCCGTAGTTGCGCTGCCGCGCGGCACGACTGAACTGGAGCGGGTTGCTGACATTACCAGTTTGCCGGTGATAGACCAGCGCCAGGTGTGCGCGGTCGCGTTCCAGGGGCGTGTTGCGTGTTTCGATCTGCTGCGCGGTACGACGCTGTGGGCGCGCGACATGTCAAGCGTTGCCGGCATGGCTGCGGATGCGAGATATCTCTACGTTACCGACGACAAGGACGCATTGATCGCGCTGGATAAGACTACGGGCGCAAGCATCTGGAAGCAGGACAAGCTGACCGGGCGCGGCGTCAGCGGGCCGCTTGCGTTCGGTCGCTATGTCGTGGTCGGCGATTATCAGGGATACGTGCATGTCCTGTCGCGCGAAGACGGCTCGTTCGCGGCACGCATCGCCACCGATGGCAGTGCGATCGGTGCGGCGCCGGCGGCACTCACCCCTGATTCGTTTGTGGTGCAGACGCGCAATGGCGGCATCTTCGCGATCACTGTCCAGTGATTGCGAAAGTGTTAAGCGTTGAGTGTTTAGTGTTAAGTGACCGACGGGGCGCGATCATGACCTTTGGCGTTCAACTCATCACTCATCACTCATCACTCATCACTGCGGCGAAGCCATGAAACCCACCCTCGTTATCGTCGGCCGGCCGAATGTCGGCAAGTCGACCCTGTTCAACCGGCTGACGCACACCCGTGACGCCATTGTTGCCGACGCGCCGGGACTGACGCGCGACCGCCATTACGGCCACGGCTGCGTCGGTGACAAGCCTTTTCTGGTGGTGGATACCGGCGGCTTCGAGCCGGTGGCGAAAGACGGTATTTTTCATGAGATGGCGCGGCAGACCCGGCAGGCGGTGGACGAAGCGGATATCGTGCTGTTTCTAACCGATGGGCGCGCAGGGCCCATGGACCAGGATCGGATCATCACCGAGGAACTGCGCAAGACCGGCCGCAAAATCTGGCTCATCGTCAACAAGACCGAAGGCATGAGGCATGACATTGCCACTGCGGAATTCCATGCGCTGGGTCTGGGAGAGCCTCTGGCGATTTCGGCGTCACACGGCGAGTACGTCGCCGATCTGATAGACGTGGTGCTGGCGGATTTTTCCGCTGCCGAAGAGGTGGAACCGGAGGAAGAACGCCATCCCCGCATCGCGGTCGTCGGCCGGCCCAATGTTGGAAAATCGACGCTGGTCAACGCGCTGCTCGGTGAAGAGCGTGTAATTGTATTCGACCAGCCTGGCACCACCCGCGATTCGATTTATATCGAGTTCACCCGCGGCGAGCAGCGTTATACGCTGATCGATACCGCCGGCATGCGCAAGCGAGGCAAGGTGGATGAAACCGTTGAAAAGTTTTCGGTGATTAAAACGCTGAAGGCGGTCGAGGATGCCAATGTCGTCGTTCTGGTGCTGGATGCACGCCAGGACATTTCAGAGCAGGACGCGCATATCGCCGGCTTCATCGTCGAAGCCGGGCGGGCGCTGGTGGTGGCGGTTAACAAGTGGGAGGGGCTGCCGGAGCATGATCGTGACATGCTGAAGCGCGCCCTGGCGCGCAAGCTCGATTTTCTGAGTTTTGCCAAAATCCACTTTATCTCCGCGCTGCAGGGCTCGGGCATCGCGCCGTTGATGAAATCGGTGGATGCCGCCTACGCGGCCGCCATGTCACGGCTGCCGACGCCGCGGGTCACCCGGGCGCTGATGGCCGCCGTGGCCCAGCAACAGCCCCCTCGTGCCGGCATGAGCCGGCCCAAGCTGCGCTATGCCCATCAGGGCGGGGTCAACCCGCCGCGCATCGTGATCCATGGCAATGCGCTGGAGCACATTCCGGACAGTTATAAGCGATACTTGGAACGTTTTATGCGCGACACTTTCAAACTGGAGGGAACGCCGCTCAAGGTCGAGTTCAAAACCGGGCGCAATCCTTATATGAAAGGGGCCGCGAGACGCTAGCGTATTTTGCCGCTAACTCTATGGCTTTATGGGGAATAATCAAGTAAAGTGCTAGTCCGAATAACGCTGAAGGCGAGGGTATCATGAGCAACAAAGGGCAGTTATTACAAGACCCGTTCTTGAACGCTTTGCGTAAAGAGCATATTCCGGTTTCAATCTACCTGGTCAACGGCATCAAGCTGCAGGGTCAGATTGATTCATTCGACCAGTATGTCGTTTTGCTCAAGAATACGGTCACGCAGATGGTCTACAAGCATGCGATTTCGACCGTGGTTCCCGCCCGTGCCGTCAGCTTGTCGCTAGACGAGAGCGCCGGCAGTTAATGCGCCGTTGTTTTTCCGCTGATGGTTGACCGGCCCGGCAGCAGCACCCAGGCGGTGCTGGTCAGCCTGGACTTTGGCGAACCCGACTACGCTGAGAACCTGGAAGAGGTGCAGTTGCTTGCCTCGAGCGCGGGGGTGACCGCGCTGGCGGTCATCAAGGGACGCCGGCAGCGCCCTGACCCGGCGCACTTCGCCGGCAAGGGCAAGGTCGAGGAGATTGCGAACGCGGTGGCCGAGAACCACGCTTCACTGGCGATATTCAATCACGAACTGTCGCCGGTGCAGGAACGCAACCTCGAAAAGCGGCTCAATTGCCGTGTCGTCGACCGCACCAGCCTGATCCTCGATATCTTCGCCCAGCGCGCACAAAGTCATGAGGGCAAGCTGCAGATCGAGCTTGCGCAGCTCGAACATCTGGCAACCCGACTGGTGCGGGGCTGGACCCACTTGGAGCGGCAAAAGGGCGGCATCGGCCTCAGGGGCCCGGGGGAAACCCAGCTCGAAACGGACCGCCAGCTGCTGGGCAAGCGCGTCAAGATCCTCAAGGAAAAGCTTATTAAACTGAAGGGACAGCGCGAAGTGCAGCGCCGGGCGCGGCGCCGGGCGAATCTGCTGAATGTGGCGCTCGTCGGGTATACCAATGCCGGAAAATCGACGCTATTCAACCGGTTGACACGGGCTGGCGTCTATGCGGCCGATAAGCTTTTCGCCACGCTCGATACCACCACGCGCCGCGTCCATACCACCCAGGGCGCCGCCGTGGTGCTGTCGGACACTGTCGGATTCATCCGGCGGCTGCCCCACACGCTGGTGGCCGCCTTTCGCGCCACGCTTGAAGAGACGATCCATGCCGATCTGCTGCTGCACGTGGTCGATGCCAGCAGCGCTGATCGCGAGGCGCAAATCGCGGCGGTCAACCAGGTGCTGGCGGAAATCAGCGCCGACGCGATCCCCCAGGTCCTGGTTTTCAACAAGATCGACCTGACCCGTGTTCCGCCGCGAATTGAGCGGGACGAATATGGTAGAATCATCCGCACCTGGATCAGCGCTTCGACGGGCGAAGGCCTTGAATCAGTGCGCCTTGTGCTCGAGGAATACGCGACCAATGCGTTGCGTAATTCGGCAACCCACAGCCCTGCAGCGGCATAACATCGGATTAGAGATTTCCATGACTGGCTATATGAATACATTTCGCGACTATCTGAAAACGCGCACGCTGCGGTTTGCCGGTGCGCTGATGTCCATCAATGATCCACAGTGGGGCAAGCGCTCAGGGGGTAATCAGGGGCCCCCTGATCTTGACGAGTTGTGGCGCAACTTCAACAAAAAGATTGACGGCCTGTTTGGCCGCAAAGGGGGCGGCAGCGGTGAAGGGCCGACCGGCCCCGGCGCCAAGCGCATAGGCGGCGGGGCCGGACTGCTGCTCGGACTCATTGTTGCAGTGTGGCTGGCGAGCGGATTCTACATCGTCAATGAAGGCCAGCGCGGGGTGGTTCTGCAATTCGGGAAGTATCTGGAAACCACCATGCCCGGCCCGCGCTGGCACCTGCCGTTCCCGATAGAGTCTGCGGAGAACGTCAACCTGGCCCAGGTCCGCACCGTCGAGATCGGCTATCGCAACAACGTCAAGAGCAAGGTACTTAAAGAATCACTGATGCTGACCGACGACGAGAACATCATCGACGTGCAGTTTGCCGTGCAATATGTGCTGAAAAGCCCCAACGACTATCTGTTTAACAACCGCGGTCCGGACGACACCGTGCTGCAGGCCGCCGAATCCGCGATCCGCGAAGTGGTCGGCAAGAGCAGCATGGACTTTGTGCTTTATGAAGGCCGTGCCGACGTCGCCGCCCAGGCGCAGAAACTGGCGCAGACCATACTTGATCGCTACGGCACCGGCATCAACATCAGCAAAGTGACCATGCAGAATGCGCAGCCGCCGGAGCAGGTGCAGGCGGCGTTCGATGACGCGGTCAAGGCCGGACAGGACCGCGAGCGCCAGAAAAACGAAGGCCAGTCCTACGCCAATGATGTCATCCCGAGAGCGGGAGGCATGGCCTCGCGTCTGGCATCGGAAGCCGAGGGCTACAAGCAGCGCGTGATCGAGCAGTCGGAAGGCGACGCGTCGCGCTTCAAACAGATTGTTACCGAATACAACAAGGCGCCGCAGGTGACCCGCGACCGGCTTTATATCGATGCCATGCAGCAGATCATGACCAACACCAGCAAGGTGCTGATCGACCAGAAAGCCGGCAACAGTCTGCTGTATCTGCCGTTGGACAAAATCATGCAGTTAGGCTCGGCGCCACCGGAAGCGGTCAAACCGGCAGAGGTTGTGCCGGCGCCTGAGTCCACTGCGCGCTCAAGAGAGGCGTTTCGCAGCCGTGAACGGGAGACGCGTTAATGAAAAATAATCTTGGAGCTATCCTGGTCGCGGTCGTAGCGGCTTTGATCATCGCGTCGCTTTCGATGTTCATCGTCGACCAGCGCCAGAACGCCATCGTGTTTCGCCTGGGCGAGGTGGTGGACATCAAGAAGGAGCCCGGCCTTTATTTCAAGGTGCCGCTGCTTGATAATGTGCGGTTTTTCGACATCCGCATCCTGACCATCGATACTGCGGAACCCGAGCGTTTTCTGACGTCGGAAAAGAAAAACGTGCTGGTCGACCTGTTCGTCAAGTGGCGCATCACCGATGTCAGGCAGTATTTCGTGAGCGTGGCCGGCGAGGAGACGCGGGCCCAGACCAGGCTGCTGCAGACCATCAATGACGGGTTGCGCGCGGAATTCGGTAATCGCACCGTGCACGACGTGGTGTCGGGCGAGCGCGACAAGATCATGGAGTTGATGCGCGAAAAGGCAAATGAAGATGCAGTGAAAATCGGCGTGGAAGTGCTCGACGTGAGGCTAAAGCGCGTGGATCTGCCGCAGGAAGTCAGCGAATCGGTCTATCGAAGGATGGATGCCGAGCGCAAGCGCGTGGCCAATGAACTGCGTTCGACCGGTGCCGCCGAGTCGGAAAAAATCCGTGCCGATGCCGACAAACAGAAGGAAGTCATTCTTGCCCAGGCTTATCGCGATGCCCAGCGCGTCAAGGGTGAGGGCGACGCCAAGTCGACGGCGATTTACGCGCGAGCGTATGAACAGAATCCGGAGTTCTACGCTTTCTCCCGCAGTCTTAATGCCTACAAGGAAAGCTTCAAGAGCAAAAGCGACATGTTGGTGCTCGATCCCGGTTCGGAGTTTTTCAAATACCTGAAATCGGGCAGCAAGGCTGGGAAATAACGGCCGGGGCTGGGCCTTTTACGTGCATGCGTGTTTTCGCGTGACGATTGCGAACCGGCCGGTATGAGCAATACTTTGCTGACCGCGCTCGCCCTGATGCTGGTCATCGAGGGCATTCTGCCCTTTTTGGTGCCCGGGACCTGGCGCGAGGCGTTCCGGCGTCTGATCGAGATGGGCGACGGGCAGATACGCTTTATCGGACTGACCTCCATGCTCGCCGGTCTGCTGCTGCTGTACTTTGTGCGGCATTGATCGTTGCAGCATCAAGGATTCAGGATTCGGGATTCCGCAAAAGCAACAGCCATTCTCTACTATAATCTTCCCCTGAATCCCGAATCCCGAATCCCGAATCCCGAATCCCGAATCCCGAATCCCGAATCCTGATGAAAGCCTGGCTGCTACCTGAGTATATCGAGGACATCCTGCCGGCGGAGGCGCTGCGCATCGAGCGATTGCGCCGGGATATCCTTGATCTGTTCATGGTGCACGGCTACCAGCTGGTCATGCCGCCACTGCTCGAGTACGTCGAGTCACTGCTCACCGGCACCGGCCACGACCTCGATTTGCGAACGTTCAAGCTCGTCGATCAACTCTCGGGCCGCATGCTCGGCGTGAGGGCCGACATCACGCCGCAGGTCGCACGCATTGATGCGCATCTGCTGAATCGCAGCGGTGTGACACGGCTGTGTTATGCGGGCAGCGTGTTGCATACCCTGCCATCGGGCATGAACCGCACCCGCGAGCCGCTGCAGATCGGGGCCGAAATCTACGGCCATAAGGGCATTGAAAGTGACGTCGAGATCCAGCGTCTGATGATGAAGGTCCTGAATCTTGTACGCGTCCGCGAGGTTTACCTCGATATCGGCCATGTCGCGGTATTCCGCAGTCTGGTGAAGCGCGCCAGAATCGGGCACGGTCTCGAAGCGGAGTTGTTTCGGGCGATGCAGATCAAGGACGTGCCCGTGCTGCGCAGCCTCACGCGGAAACTTGACCGTGGCACACGCGAGGGGTTTACGGTTCTGCCGGAACTATACGGCGGCGCGGAAGTGCTGGCGCTCGCACGCCGCAAACTGCCGGGCTATCCGGAGATCAGAGTGGCGCTGCGCACCCTGAAGGCTTTGTCCGAGCAGTTACGCGATGTCGCGCGCATTCGTTCCTTCGATCTGGCTGATTTGCGCGGTTACCATTACCACAGCGGCGTGGTGTTCGCGGCATACGCCGAGGGCTGGCCGAATGCGCTGGCACTGGGCGGCCGCTACGATGAGGTGGGCAAAGCGTTTGGCCGTGCGCGGCCGGCAACGGGTTTCAGCATGGATCTGCGCGAGCTGGTCCAGGTCAGTGGCAATGGCGCGCAGGCAAGAGCGATTCTTGCGCCGTATGCGCCGGGCGATGCGCAGTTGCAGCGCAGAATAGAGGCGCTGCGTGCGCGTGGCGAAGTCGTGGTGGTGGATCTGCCCGGGCATGCCAGCTCGCGTGCCGAACTCGGTTGCGACCGCAAGCTCGTGCGTCGTGCCGGGAAATGGGTTATTGAGAAGCTGAAATTAGCCGCCAAGGCTTAAATTTAAGGTTTGTATTCATGTCTAAAAACGTAGTGGTGATCGGCACCCAGTGGGGTGACGAAGGCAAAGGCAAGATCGTCGACTGGCTGACCGATCACGCGCAGGGTGTCGTGCGGTTCCAGGGCGGCCACAATGCCGGGCATACGCTGGTCATCGGCGGCAAAAAAACAGTATTGCATCTGATTCCGTCAGGAATCCTGCGCGACAAGGTCGCCTGCTATATCGGCAACGGGGTGGTGCTCTCACCGCAGGCGCTGCTCGAAGAGGTGGACACGCTGGAGCGTGCCGGAGTGGATGTGGCCTCGCGCCTTAAAATCAGCGAAGCCTGCCCGTTGATCCTGCCGTACCATGTGGCGCTTGACCAAGCGCGCGAAGCGGCCAAAGGCGTCGGAAAAATCGGAACCACAGGCCGTGGCATAGGCCCCGCATACGAAGACAAGGTTGCGCGGCGCGCGATCCGCCTGCAGGACCTGTTCCATCGCGAGCGTTTCGCCGCCAAACTCGTTGAAGTGCTGGATTTTCACAATTTTGTGCTGAAGAATTATTTTCGCGCCGCGATCGTCGATTTTCAGAAAACACTGGACGAGACGCTGGCGCTTGCGGAGCGCATCAAGCCGATGGTCGCCGACGTGCCGCGCATGCTCTATGAAGCGAATCAGACGGGCAACAGCCTGCTGTTCGAGGGGGCGCAGGGTGCGCTGCTCGACGTCGATCACGGCACCTATCCTTTTGTCACCTCGAGCAACTGCGTGGCCGGGGCCGCCTCCGCAGGAGCGGGCATAGGCCCACACCTGCTGCATTATGTGCTGGGGATAACCAAGGCCTACACGACGCGGGTCGGTTCCGGCCCGTTCCCGACCGAGCTTGAAGACGATATCGGCAAGCAGCTGGCGAGCCGGGGCAATGAATTTGGCTCAACCACCGGCCGGCCGCGCCGCTGCGGCTGGTTCGATGCGGCAGCACTCAAGCGCTCAATCCAGATCAATGGTGTTTCAGGGTTATGTGTCACCAAGCTCGATGTGCTCGACGGTATGGAGACGATCCGGTTGGGGGTGGGCTACAAGGTGAATGGCATCAGCCGGGATCTGCTGCCGTTTGGCGCAGAGATGCTGGCGCTATGCGAACCGGTCTACGAGGACATGCCCGGCTGGAGTGAGAGCACGGTTGGGCTGACGAGTTTTGATCAATTGCCGCAAACGGCGCAGAATTACCTCAGGCGCATCGAGCAGGTCTGCGGGGTTCCGGTCGATATGGTGTCCACCGGCGCCGACCGTGAACAGACTATCGTGCGGCGGCACCCGTTTGAGTAGCTTGTTCCAAGTTTAATGTTCCAGGTTCAAGGTTGGCTAAAACCAATTCGCTTCGCGAACAGTCGATTTTGAACCTTGAACCTTGAACCTTGAACCTGAACCTGTAACTGAAGTCTGGTGCCGAGGAAGGGACTCGAACCCCCACAGTGTTGCCACCGCCAGGACCTGAACCTGGTGCGTCTACCAATTCCGCCACCTCGGCTTTTGAGGCTGGCAATTCTAACTTAAGGCGTCAATCGAATCAAATGAATCAACGTAAAACCCGGACTACCCGGGCCGCGGGCAAGTCCCGCAGCAAGACCGAGGCCAAACCGGCCACCGGCAAATCCCAATCCCGTAGTACAACCGCAGCCGTTTCCGCGGTGCGCGCCGCTGACCCGTTTTTCGAGCGCGAACGGCTCAATTACGACGAGCCGCTGCCCAGCCGTGAATACATTTTGCAGGCGCTGACCGAACAGGGCGTTCCCGTTTCCGACGGCAAGCTCGAGCAGTTGCTGGAGATCGCCCCCAATGAACGCGAAATGTTTGCGCGCCGGCTATCGGCGATGGAGCGCGAGGGCGAGATCATGCGCAATCGCCGCAACGCGATCTGCGTCGTCGAGAAACTCGACCTCATCCGCGGCCGCGTGCAGGGGCATCCGGATGGTTTCGGCTTTCTGATCCGCGATGAAGACGGGCCCGACATGTTTCTCGGGCCGAAAGAGATGCACAAGGTGCTGCATGGCGACCGCGTGATGGTGCGCCAGTCGGGAACCGACCGCCGTGGCCGGCCGGAAGCAAAAATCGTGGAGGTTCTCGAGCATGCACACCAGCGCCTGGTGGGCAGATTGTATGCCGAGCACGGCATCCTGTTTGTGGTTGCCGAAGACAAACGCATCAGCCAGGATTTGCTGGTGCCGCAGCCCGAAGTGGGTAACGCCAAGCCGGGGCAAGTGGTCATGGTGGAAGTCATCGCGCAGCCGACCAAGCATGGCCAGCCGGTGGCGCGCGTGATCGAGGTGCTGGGTAATTACGCCGATCCCGGCATGGAAATCGAGATCGCGCTGCGAAAGCACGATCTGCCCCATGAATTTTCTGAAGAAGTTGAGCGCCTGAGCGAAGCGTTGCCGGAAGGCGTGACTGCTGCCGACCGGCGCGGCCGCGTGGACCTGCGCGATCTGCCGCTGGTGACCATCGATGGCGAAACCGCCAGGGATTTCGATGACGCGGTGTTTTGCGAGACGCGGGCCGGGGGCGGTTTCCGGCTGGTGGTGGCCATAGCCGATGTCAGTCATTATGTGAATCCCGGCGACGGGCTTGATCGCGAGGCGTTGTTGCGCGGCAACTCGGTGTATTTTCCGCGCCGGGTGATCCCGATGCTGCCCGAGCGGTTGTCCAACGGCTTGTGCTCGATCAACCCCGAAGTCGAACGTCTGTGCATGGCGTGCGACATGAAAGTGGATGCACACGGCGAGGTCGAGTCCTACCAGTTTTCCTCGGCAGTCATGCGTTCACACGCGCGCCTGACCTATACGCAGGTGGCGGAAATGCTGGCCGATACGCGCGGCGCGGCGGCGCAACGCTACCGCGAACTGTTGCCGAACATCGAAAATCTCTACCGTCTTTATGGCCTGCTCGCCAAATCGCGCGCGCGGCGCGGCGCGATTGATTTCGAGACCATAGAAACCCAGATGATATTCAACGATCAGGGCAAGATCGAGCGCATCATTCAGGTAAAACGCAATGATGCGCACCGCCTGATCGAAGAGTGCATGCTGGCGGCCAACGTGTGCGCATCGGATTTCCTGCACCAAAACCATCATCCCATGTTGTATCGCATACACGAGGGCCCGACGCCGGAAAAACTGGTGGCATTGCGGGATTTTCTCAAGGGCTTTGGCTTTAGTCTCGATGGCGGCGATGAGCCGCATGCAAAGGACTATGCGAAGCTTCTGGCGCGTATCAAGGACCGACCGGATGCGCAACTGCTGCAGACGGTGATGCTGCGTTCGCTGCGGCAGGCGGTCTACAGTCCCGACAACGTCGGGCATTTCGGACTGGCATACGAGTCCTATACCCATTTCACGTCCCCGATCCGGCGCTATCCCGACCTGCTGGTGCACCGCGCGATCAAGGCGGTGCTGGCCAAAAAACGCTACGAACCCGGTAACTGGCATGATCTGGGCGCGCGCTGCTCCATGACCGAGCGGCGGGCCGATGATGCCACGCGCGATGTCGAGGCCTGGTTGAAGTGCTACTACATGCAGGACAAGATCGGCGAGTCGTTTGAAGGCAGCATCAGCGGGGTCACAGCGTTCGGTGTCTTCGTTGCGCTCGACGGCGTGTATGTCGAAGGCCTGGTCCACGTATCCGATCTCGGCAACGATTACTTTCACTTCGACGCCGGCAAACACCATCTGATGGGCGAGCGCGGCCACGAGCGTTATCGGCTCGGCGACCGCATGCGCGTCAAGGTCGCGCGGGTGGATCTGGGCACCAGTAAAATCGATTTCGTGCTGGATACCGAAAGCGCGGGGACTGCGCCGATTAAGCCTATCCAGAAAAAATAATAACTCATTGATATTAAACAACATTAAATATGGCTGAGTTGCATATACTCTACGGTTTTCATTCGGTGATCAGCCGGCTGCGCCAGAATGCTGCAGGCGTGAAAGAAATCTATCTGGACAGCGCGCGCAACGACCGACGCGCGCAGGATCTGGTGCGCCTGGCCGAGAGCCATGGGTTGCGCATCATCAAGGTCGATGCCAGGCGCCTCGACGGCTTGACCGGTCATGCGAGTCACCAGGGCGTCGCAGCGCGCGCTGAGGCGGCGCAGCTGCCAACCCACATCGATGATGTGCTGGAGGCGCTGACTGAGCCTGCGCTGCTGCTGATCCTCGACGGTGTTACGGATCCGCATAATCTGGGCGCATGCCTGCGGGTGGCGGATGCCATGGGGGTGCATGCGGTGATCGCGCCCAAGGATCGCGCCGTGGGTCTTAACGCGACGGTCGCCAAGGTGGCAAGTGGCGCCGCCGAAACCGTACCTTATATCGCCGTGACCAATCTTGCCCGCACCATGCGCGAACTGAAGGAACAGAACATCTGGCTCGTCGGCGCTGACGAGAACGGCAGCCAGGACCTGTATGCGGCCAGCTTCAAGGGCGCGGTGGGGTGGGTGCTGGGCGCTGAAGGCGAGGGGTTGCGGCGGCTTACCCGTGAAACCTGTGATGAACTGGTGCGCATCCCGATGCTGGGCGCAGTCGAAAGCCTCAATGTGTCGGTTTCCGCCGGCATCTGCCTGGCCGAAACCCGGCGCCAGCGCCGCTCACGCGGGTAAGCACTTGAAATTCTGTCAACTTCCGGTATAATCCGCGCCTTCGGTTCAGGCCACTTTGGCCCGGACGCATCCTTGCCTCACCGTTAACGCATGACGGGAGGCTTAACCCATAAGGAGACTACTTGATGCGGCATTACGAAATCGTATTCATCGTCCATCCGGACCAGAGTGAGCAGGTGCCGGCGATGGTCGAGCGCTACACCCAGCTGGTGACCGGCAAGGACGGCAAGATGCACCGCCTCGAAGACTGGGGCCGCCGTCAGCTGACCTACCCCATACAGAAAATCCACAAGGCGCATTACGTGCTCATGAACATCGAGTGCGACAACGCGACGCTGGACGAACTCGAGCACGCGTTCAAGTTCAATGACGCGGTGCTGCGCCATCTGACCATCAAGATGGACGGTCCGGTCACCGCGCCTTCGGCGATGATGAGGGAAGAAAAATCCAGATCGCTTAATCCGTCGAACGAGGACGGCGCCAAGCCGGCAGAGGTGGCGGCAGAAGGCGCGGCCGCCTAAAAAGTGGAAATCAACGCAGTCGCGCTCAACGGCGAACTTGCCGCAATCGAGCCGTTGCGCCACACACCCGCCGGCATACCGCTGCTTAATTTCAAACTGACGCACAAATCACGGCAGGTCGAAGCCGGATACAAGCGCCAGGTGGAGTGTGAGATGAACGGGGTGGCGATGGGGGACGTGGCGCTCGCAATGGCGCGGTTGGCAGCAGGACAGGAAGTCCGTTTAAGCGGCTTTCTGAACCGCAAGAACCGCATGAGCACGCAACTGATACTGCATGTTACGCAAGCACATTCGTTAAAGGAAAACAGCAATGGCTAGACCATTCAAGGGCAAGGGCAAGGACAAAGGCAAGGAAAAGAAGAAGGGCGCGCTGTTCCGCCGCCGCAAGTTCTGCCGTTTTACCGCCGAGGGCATCAAGGAAGTCGACTACAAGGATATCAACATCCTCAAGGACTTCATCAACGAAAACGGCAAGGTCATACCGGCGCGCATCACCGGCACCAAGGCGCGTTACCAGCGTCAGCTGGGGATCGCGATCAAGCGCGCGCGCTTTCTGGCGCTGCTGCCGTTCACCGATCTGCACTAAGGAGCGCTAGATTATGCAAATTATCCTGCTGGAAAAAATGGCGAACCTGGGGCAGTTGGGCGACGTCGTCAAGGTCAAGGACGGGTTCGCGCGCAATTTCCTGATCCCGCACGGCAAAGCGAAGCGGGCGACGACCCAGAATCTCGCTGAATTCGAAAAGCAGCGCGCAGAGCTCGAAAACGTGCAGGCCGAGGTGCTCAGGCAGTCGCAGGAGGCTGCGGCGAAACTGGACGGGCTCATGGTGCAGATCAGCCAGAAGGCCGGCGTCGATGGCAAGCTGTTCGGCTCCGTGACCAACATCGACATTTCCGAAGCGCTCAAGAAACAGGGCTTTGATGTGCCGAAAGCGGCAATCCGCATGCCGGAGGGGCCGCTCAAAGCGATCGGCGATCATCCGCTCAAAATCGCGCTGCATACCGATGTGGTGGTCACCATCACCGTCTCGGTGCTCGGAGAGCAGTAGCGCGTCGGAGGGCGGAAGAGGGATCGGCATAACGCGGAGCAGGGACCCGCTTGCGGGATGCGACCGTGGAGCCGATCGTGGGCGCGTCGCGCTAAGGCCGATCCCATGCGTGTCTGCGGGGTCAGATCCCCAAGGGGTCCCTCTTCCGCCCTCCGACGCGCCCCTTTGGGGATCTGACCCCGCAGACGCGCAGGCGGCCGACACGAGGAGACATGTTTCTCGGGTGATCGGTGCGGAGGCCGCGGCAAGCGTTGTTACGCGCTAATTTGAAACGGCTTTTCAGAAACAAGAAAAAGGGCTGGCGACAGCCCTTTTTTTTCGGTAGATTGATGTCTGCGCAACCTGCGCAGTTCTGCTGCAGGCAGAATATAATAATTATATAAATCAACAACTTATGGTATACTCCCGGTCTGCGGCATGATTCAGGTCGTCACCCCACTCGTCAAGGACGCGCAGATCGAGTCGGCGCGCGTGCCACCGCAATCGATAGAAGCCGAGCAGTCGGTGCTGGGTGGGTTGCTGCTCGACAACACCGCATGGGATAAGGTGGCGGATCTGATTACAGCGGCCGATTTTTACCGCGGCGATCACCGCACGATTTTCCAGCACATCGCGCAGCTGATCGATGCCAACAAGCCGGCTGATGCGCTGACAATTGCTGAAGTTCTCGATCGCAGCGGCCGGCTGAACGATGTCGGTGGCCAGGCCTATATCGGTTCGCTGGCCTTGAATACACCGAGTGCTGCCAATATCCGGCGCTATGCCGAGATCGTGCGCGAACGCGCCATCATGCGCCAGCTCGCGGCGGTGGGTACCGAGATCACGGATTCGGCGTTCAATCCGCTGGGCAAGGATGCCTCGCTGCTGATCGATGAGGCCGAGGCCAAGGTATTCCAGATCGCCGAGGCCGGCGCCAGGGTGCGCCAGGGCTTCGTCAAGATAGATCCGCTGCTGACGGAGACCATAGAGCGCATCGACATGCTCTATAGCCGCGAGAATAAAAATGATGTGATCGGTGCGGCGACCGGTTTCGTCGATCTTGACCGCATGACCTCGGGGTTGCAGCCGGGAGAGCTCATCGTGATTGCCGGTCGTCCGTCCATGGGCAAGACCGCACTGGCGATGAACATCGCCGAGCATGTGGCGGTAATCGACAAGAAGACGGTGGCGGTATTCAGCATGGAGATGTCGGGGCCACAGCTCGCGATGCGTATGATCGGTTCGGTAGGGCGCGTCGACCAGCACGAATTGCGCACCGGCACCTTCAAGGAAGACGACTGGACGCGTCTCGTTGATGCGGTGGGAAAACTGAATGAATCGCAGATCCACATCGATGACACCGCGGGGCTCAATGTGCTCGAACTGCGCTCGCGGGCGCGGCGCCTGCACCGCCAGACCGGCGGCTTGCACCTGGTGATCGTCGATTACCTGCAGCTGATGTCAGCCACCGGCCGCGGCCGTGAAGAAAACCGCGCCACCGAAATTGCCGAAATTTCGCGCTCGCTGAAAGCGCTCGCGAAGGAACTCAAAGTGCCGGTGGTCGCGCTCTCCCAGCTGAATCGCAGCGTGGATTCGCGCCAGGACAAGCGGCCGATGATGTCGGACCTGCGCGAGTCGGGCGCCATCGAGCAGGATGCCGATCTCATCATGTTCATCTATCGAGACGAAGTCTACAACCCGGACACGCAGAAAAAGGGGATCGCGGAGATCATCCTCGCCAAGCAGCGTAACGGCCCCGTCGGCAAGATCGAACTGACTTTCATGGGCAAGTACACGCGCTTTGAGAACTACGCGACCAGCGATCGCTTCTAGAAGCTGTTCAAAGTTTCAGGTTCAAGGTTCAAGGTTCAAGGTTCAAGGTTCAAGGTAAATCGCGCACGGCGGCTTCCGTGCAAAAAACAAGCCCGCATGCGCGGGCTTGTTAACTTTGAACACGGAACTTTGAACTTGGAACATTGAACCTGGAACAGTATTAGAGCGCTTCCCCCGCATAATCCGCCAGCCGCGAGCGCTCGCCGCGCGCCAGCGTCACGTGTCCGCTGTGGGCCCAGCCTTTCATGCGGTCGACGACATAGGTGAGTCCCGAACTGCCTTCCGACAGGTACGGCGTGTCGATCTGCGCGATGTTGCCCAGACACACCACTTTGGTGCCGGGGCCGGCGCGCGTAATCAGGGTTTTCATCTGTTTGGGCGTGAGATTCTGCGCTTCATCGATGATCAGAAACTTGTTGATGAAGGTGCGGCCGCGCATGAAATTGAGGGACTTGACCTTGATGCGCGAGCGGATCAGGTCGCGGGTCGCCGCGCGCCCCCATTCGCCGGCCTCGTCGTCGGTCTTGTTGAGCACATCGAGGTTGTCTTCCAGCGCGCCCATCCACGGGTTCATTTTTTCTTCCTCGGTGCCCGGCAGGAAGCCGATGTCTTCGCCGACCGGCACCGTGACGCGGGTCATGATGATTTCAGAAAACGTCTTGTGCTCGAGTGTTTGCATCAACCCGGCAGCCAGCGTCAGCAGCGTTTTCCCGGTGCCGGCCTGGCCGAGCAGGGTGATGAAGTCGATATCCGGATTCATCAGGATGTTAAGCGCGAAATTCTGCTCGCGGTTGCGCGCCGTGACCCCCCAGACGTTATGGCGCTGATGGGTAAAATCGCGCAAGGTCTGCAGGACCGCGGTCTTGCCGCTGACCTCCTTGACCTGGGCGTAGAAAGGTTTGTCGTTTTCGAGATAGACGAACTCGTTGACGCACAGGCTTGCGCACAACGGGCCCCGCACCCGATAAAAGGTCTGCCCCGACTGCTGCCACGATTCCATATCCTTGCCGTGCTTGTCCCAGAAGTCGCCCGGCAATTCCCGTCTGCCGGAATACAGGAGATCGGTATCCTCCAGCACCTTGTCGTTGAAGTAATCCTCGGCGGCGAAGCCCAGCGCGCGCGCCTTGATGCGCATGTTGATGTCCTTGGACACCAGGATGACCTCGCGCTTGGGGTGCATCTCCTGCAAGTGCTTGACCACGCCTATGATCTGATTGTCGGTCTTGCCGCTGGGCAGGCGCGCGGGCAACTCGCCGTTGATGGCTTCTGTTTGCAGGAACAGCCGCCCGGCGGCGCTTTTGTCGCCGTGCGTTTCGAGCGCGATGCCCTGAGTGATGTCGCTTGAGGCCTTGCTGATCAACTCGTCGAGGTAGCGGCTCGCCTGGCGCGCGTTGCGCGATACCTCGGAAACGCCTTTTTTATTGTTGTCTAGTTCTTCGAGAGTGGCCATCGGTATGAAAAGATCGTGTTCCTCGAAGCGGAACAGACTGGTGGGATCGTGCATCAGCACGTTGGTGTCGAGAACGAACAGTTTGGAACTGGCAGGTAAACGGGTTACAACCGACACGGACTTGCGGTGGATCATGATTCTCCCTGGGTTGTTTGGAATAACCTGTTGATTATTTTAATGATTTAGCAAATTCAAGCACTTCCGCAGCATGCCCCGGCACTTTTACCCCGCGCCATTCGCGGCGCAGCACGCCGGCGGCATCAATGACGAAGGTACTGCGCTCAATGCCGCGCACTGTCTTGCCATACATGTTTTTCATTTTGATGACATTGAACAGCTTGCACGCGGTTTCGTCCGCGTCGCTGAGCAACTCGAATGGAAAATTCATTTTGGATTTGAAATTCTCATGCGACTTGATGCTGTCGCGCGACACGCCGTAGATTTCGCAGCCCAGTTCGGAAAAATCAGGGTGCAACTCGCGAAACTGCAGCCCCTCGCTGGTGCAGCCGGGCGTATTGTCTTTGGGGTAGAAGTAGATGACGAGGGGCTTGCCCAGCCTGCTGGAGAGGCGGAAGGTCATGCTGCCTGTTGCGGGAACCTCAAAATCGGGTACAGGCTCGTTCAGCATTCAGTTGGAAATATAATCATGGCCAGATTGCTATTGCTCATCTTGACCGAAATAAACCCGGCGCGCAAGCGATGATGATCAGGCGAGGAATTCCCTGCCCTGGAGCGCCAGCGATCCGGCGCGTCCCGGAACCTGCCCGTCGAACACGATGTGTCGCGGCAGTCTTGCCACGTCAAGGCCGTCGGCGCGATCGCGCAAGGTGCCCAGTGCATAGCCCTGCGTGCGCCAGCCGCTGAGCAGCTGGTCAAAGACCGGGGCGAGTTTCATGCCTTCGAGTTCGGCATGCAGCGTGTAGACGTGTCCGCTGGCCGGAGGCGTTGCCGTCAGGCTGAGGACATGCTCCGCCACGGTTTCCGGGGTGATGCCATCGATACCGATCAGCTCGTCGAGCGTAGGCAGCGTGGTCGGCAGCTGGGGACAGGCAAAAATTTCCGCGTCATGAATCGGCATGAAGGGATGCGTGCCGCGGGTGTCCGAGCAATATCGAAAGCCGAGGCGCTGCGTCAGGCGCCAGGCATGACGATTCATCTGCCATCCCGCCGCGCCGTGGGTTGTGGCAGGCTCGCCGAAGATATGCTGGAAGCGGTCGCAGGCGAGCTGCATTTCGCGCCGCGTCCATTCTGCATCCTGGTGCGCCACACCATCCTGCCATTTCACATGATCGTAAGTATGGATGCCGACTTCGTGCCCGGCGTCACGCACCTGGCGCATGATGTTCGCGTTGCGCAGGCCGATATCGGGCCCCGGCAGCAAGGTGCCGTAGAGCAGGGTGGTGAGGCCGTAATGCTCGAGCACCGATGTGCGCGATACCTTGCGCATGAATCCCGATCTGAAGACGCGCTTGATGGCACGGCCGGTATGGTCCGGGCCCAGGCTGAAAAGAAACGTGGCATGGGCCTGATGCCGGGAAAGCATTTCAAGCAGTTGGGGCACGCCCTCACGGGTGCCGCGATGGGTGTCGACGTCGATCTTGAGGGAAAGTTTCATCGCCTGTGGTGACGGCTTTGGCGGCGTGCACGCCGATGCAGGACCGTGGAATCAGGTTGATACACCAACGTAGTGGTTCCAACGGCAGCGGGCAACAGGTAAAATTGGCGCACCATGAATATTGCGAGTGCCTGAATGAAAATTTGCATGATAGGGAGCGGCTATGTCGGGCTTGTCACCGGCGCCTGTTTCTCCGAAATGGGTCACGAGGTGACGTGCGTCGACAAGGATTCTACCAGAGTCGCCCGGCTCAAAAAGGGAGAGATTCCATTTTACGAACCGGGCTTGTCGGAGATCGTGGTGCGCAATCAGCGGCAGAAGCGCCTCGCATTCTCGGGCAATCTGCAACAGGCGCTGACAGGTGCCGAGATCGTGTTCATCGGTGTGGGTACGCCGTCAAGCCCGGATGGATCCACCGACATGAGGCAGGTCATGGCGGCAGCAACGGAAATCGGCCGCGGCCTCAAGGGATTCTGCACCATCGTCAACAAGTCCACGGCACCCGTTGGCACCGCTGAGCGCATCCGCAAGGCAGTTGCGCGTGAATTGGTTAAACGCAAGGTAGACATCGAATTCGATGTGGTCAGCAACCCCGAGTTTCTGAAGGAAGGGGACGCGGTCAAGGATTTCATGAGTCCCGACCGCGTGGTGATCGGCGCCGATTCCGATCGCGCGGTGCAGCTGATGCGCGCGCTTTACCTGCCATTCACCCGCAACCACGAGCGGCTGTTTGCAATGGGCGTGCGCGATGCCGAGATGACCAAGTACGCTGCGAACGCGATGCTGGCCACCCGGATTTCATTCATGAACGAGATCGCGGCGATGTGCGAGCGGCTCGGTGTGGATGTCGAGAATGTGCGCGTGGGTATCGGTTCCGACAGTCGTATCGGCTATTCATTCATCTACGCCGGCTGCGGCTACGGCGGTTCATGTTTTCCCAAGGACGTGCGCTCGCTGATTCACCAGGCGCGGCAGGCCAAGCAGCGGCCGCGCATCCTGGAGGCGGTCGAAGAAACCAACGAGAAACAGAAACTCAGCCTCTACAACATCATCAAAAAGCATTTCGGCCGCACACTCAAAGGCAAGCTGATTGGTGTGTGGGGGTTGTCGTTCAAGCCGAATACGGACGATATGCGCGATGCGCCATCCCTGGTACTGATCCGCAAGCTGATTGCAGCCGGCGCCAGGGTGCATGCATATGACCCGGTGGCCATGAGTGCGGCGCGTCATATGGTGCCGCAGGCATGGTTCAAATCGGGGACATTCAGGCTGTCGAAGGACCAGTATGAGGCCTTGAAAGGGGCGGATGCACTGGCGTTGGTCACCGAATGGAAATCGTTTCGCGCGCCCGATCTCGAGTTGATGAAACAGGTCATGCGCGGGAACCTGGTCGTGGACGGCCGCAATCAATACGACCCGGCCGCAGTCACGGCGGCCGGATTCGAGTACCACGGCATAGGCAGGTAAGCCGCGCTCAGTCCATCAGATGCCGCGCCTCCGCGGTGTGGCCGCGATAGGCGTCGAATATCAGCTTCAGCGCCCGCTTCATGGTGAACCGCGGCTTCCAGTCGAGGTCGCGGCAGGTCAGGTCGATTTTGGGCACGCGGTTCTGCACATCCTGATAGCCTTTGCCGTAGTAAGCCTGCGCAGTCGTCTCGATCAACCGGACCTTCTTCGCATTTTTGGCATACTCGGGATAAGTGAGGGCCAGCGCCAGCATCATTTCAGCCAAGTCTTTGATAGAAAAATTATTTTTCGGATTTCCGATGTTGTAAATATTGCCGCTGGCCACGTTATTTTTGTTGGCGATGATTTTAACCAGGGCGTCGATGCCGTCGTCGACATAGGTAAACGAGCGTCGCTGCGTGCCGCCATCGACCAGCTTGATATTCTCGCCGCGCACGATGTGGCCCAGAAACTGGGTAATGACGCGCGAGCTGCCTTCCTTGGGCGTATTAATCGAATCGAGTCCTGAGCCTATCCAGTTGAACGGCCGGAACAGCGTGTAGTCCAGTCCCTGTTCCATGCCGTAGGCGTGGATCACGCGATCCATCAGCTGTTTCGCGCACGAGTAGATCCAGCGCGGCTTGTTGATCGGGCCCAGCACCAGTTCGGACGTCTCGGAGTCGAACTGCTTGTCGCGGCTCATGCCGTAGACTTCCGAAGTCGAAGGGAAGATCAGGCGTTTGCGGTGTTTTACGCACGAGCGCACGATAGGCAGATTGGCTTCGAAGTCGAGCTCGAACACCCGCAGCGGTTCCTTGACATAGGTTGCCGGCGTTGCAATCGCCACTAACGGCAGCACCGTGTCGCACTTGCGGATGTGATACTCGATCCATTCCTTGTTGATGGTGATGTCGCCTTCGAAAAAGTGGAAACGTTTTTCGTCGAGCAGGTCGGAGATGCGCTCACAGCCCATGTCCATGCCGTAGACTTCCCACGGCGTGGTGGCGAGGATGCGCTTGGAGAGATGGTGGCCGATAAAGCCGTTGACGCCCAGGATCAGTATTTTTTTCATGTTGGTTCGTTCCGTTCAGGGGGTTAACAAAATAGCGCTGCTTCCCAGCAGCAGGGCAAAGTTTTCGGGCGTGAGCCGCTGGCCGTCGATATCGGCCTCGAGTAATTTCAGCTTGCGGCCGTCGGCGCAGCGCAGTTCCAGTCCGCGGTCTGTCGCGCACAACTCCGGGGCTCCGGGGGTGCAGTCTGTTTGTTCAGTGTACAGCGTACGCAAAATACGCAACCGGCGCGAGCCTACCGTGGTGAAAGCGCCGGGATAGGGCGGGGCCACCGCGCGCACCAGGTTATGGATGGTCCAGGCGTCTTTGTTCCAGTGGATGCGGCCATCCTCGGGCCGCCGGGCGCCAAAATAACCGCCGCGGGACAGATCCTGTGGTGTCAGCGCGGCGTTGCCGGCCACCAGCCCGGGCAGGCAGCGGTCGAGCGCAATTTCCGCAGCCAGCGTGACTTTGCGAAACACGTCGACTGCAAGGTCGTTGGGCAGTATCGGCACCGCCTGCTGATCGACGATACGGCCGGCGTCGGGTTTTTCGACCATCTCGTGCAGAGTCGCGCCCGTTTCGCGCTCGCCATGAATGATGGCCCAATTGACCGGCACCCGGCCGCGGTACTTCGGCAACAGCGATCCGTGCATATTGTAAGCACCGTGGCGCGCCAGTCGCAGCAGCTCCGGCTTCAGCATGGCACGGTAATAAAACGAAAAAATGAAATCAGGCTGCAATTCCCGGATACGCGCCACAACCTCGGGGGCATGCGGGTCCGGCGCGGTAAGCGACGGGATATCGTGTCGTTGCGCCAGTTGCGAGACGCTGTCGAACCAGATGTTTTCATCCGGGTTGTCTTCATGCGTGATGACCAGCGGTACCTGGATGCGGTGGGCGAGAAGCACCGAGAGGCAGCGCACGCCTACGTCATGGTAAGCAAAAACGATGGCGCTTGTCATTGGGTCCTTCTCATTGCCGCCGCCAGCGCGACGTGTCCGGCGTGCTGTGCGCCGTGTCCGCACCAAGGCTGCGCCCACCGAGCCCCGGCGCCCACACCTACATCGTGGTAAGCAAACACGACAGCGCTTGTCATTGGCGCCATCTCATTACCATCGACAGCGCGGCAAATCCGGCGTGCCGTGCGCCGTGTCCGCACCAAGGCTGCGCCCACCGAGCCCCGGCGCCCACGCCTGCGTCATGGTATGCAAACACTACAGCGCGAGTCATTGGCACCATCCGCTTGGCAATGGCTGCACGATAAGTCCGGCGTGCTGTGCGCCGTGTCCGCACCAAGGCTGCGCCCACCGAGCCCCGGCGCCCACACCTACATCATGGTAAGCAAAAACGATGGCGCGGGTCATTCGGGATCAGCAGGCGTTTTTTCGAGAACTGCGGCAATCAGATAACGGGGGCGGGCGCGCACCTGCTCGTAAATCCGGCCTATGTATTCACCGAGCAGGCCCAGGCCGAAGAGCATGATGCCGATCAGGAAAAATGCCAGGATGTCGCGGTCGAACAGCGCGCGCAGCCCTTCCCACAGGCTGCCGGAATTCAGCCAGCGGCTGCCGATGACGATGACGTAGGTTGCCATCGAGGCCAGCGAAACAAAAATGCCCAGGATCGAGAACATCTGCAGCGGCGCAATCGAAAATCCGGTCATCAGGTCGAAATTCAGACGCACCAGTTTGTACAGCGAATATTTGGACTCACCGGCTGTGCGCTCTTCGTGCCGTACTTCGACTTCCGTCGGATTGCGGGCGAAGGTATAGGCCAGCGCCGGAATGAAGGCGTTGACTTCGCGGCAACTGTTGATTGCGGCGATGATAGAGCGGCTGTATGCGCGCAGCATGCAGCCCTGGTCGGTCATTTTGATGCGGGTGGTGCGCTCGCGTATCGAGTTAAGCAGGCGCGAGGCCCAGCGCCGGAACCGGCTGTCGCGCCGCGCCATTCGGATCGACCCGACATAATCATAACCTTCGCTGATTTTCGCCAGAAGTTTGGGGATTTCTTCGGGGGGATTCTGCAGATCGGCATCGAGTGTGACGATGACCTCACCCCGGCTGTGTTCGAAGCCGGCCATGATCGCGAGATGCTGCCCGAAGTTGCCGTTGAGCAGGACAACCCGCGTTTCATCCGGACGCGTGTCGAACTTCTCCCTCAGCAGCGCCGCCGAGCGGTCGCGACTGCCGTCGTCGACAAAAATGACTTCGTAACTGGTGCCGAGTTGGTCAAGTGCGGGGTAAAGGCGGTCGAATAAAGCCTGCAGCCCAGCCTCTTCGTTGTACACCGGGATGACTATTGATACCTGCGGCGTGTTCATGATCTCGATTCTACAATGATATCGCTCACCGCCTGGCACACGCGCTCGACATCCGCGAACGCCATGCCCGGAAACAGCGGCAGCGTGACGGTTTCACGGCCGATACGCTCGGTGTTGGGAAAATCGCCTTCCTTGTATCCGAGCTTGCGGTAAAGCGAGAACAGGTGCATGGCGGGATAATGGATGCCGACGCCGATGCCCAGCCCGTGCATCAGCTGTATGAATTGCTTGCGGTTGATGCGCAGCCGGGTGAGCGGCAGCAGCGGGACAAACATATGCCAGCTATGGCCGTCATCGCCGCGGGCAGGAAGCAGCAGCGGCGGATCGGTTTGCAAGTGCTCGAAATAATGCGCGGCCAGCGCCCTGCGTTTGGTGTTGAACGCATCGAGTTGCCTGAGCTGGCCGATGCCGACGCAGGCCGCGACATCGGTCAGGTTGTACTTGCCGCCGGGCAGCACTACGTCGATATCGCCATCGGCATCCTTGCGTATGCCGTGGAAGCGCTGCAGGTCGACGGCATCGGCTTCGGCCTCGCCCGGCAGCGACAGGGCGCCGCCTTCGATGGTGGTCATGTTCTTGTTGGGATGAAAGCTGAATGAAACGATGTCGCCGAAGCTGCCGATTTTTTTGCCGCGCCAGCTGCTGCCTATGGCGTGGGCCGCATCCTCTATGACCCGCAGTCCGTGCTGCTTGGCCAGCGCGTAGAGCCTGTCCATATCCACCGGCAGCCCCGCGAAATGCACCGGCATGATCGCTTTGGTATTTGGGGTAATTGCCGAGGCCACCTGATCCAGGCTGACATTGCGGGTGTCGAGATCGACGTCCACGAATACCGGTTTGGCGCCTACCCGCATCACCACATTGGGTGTCGCGGTGAAGCTTAGCGCGGGGGTAATGACTTCGTCTCCGGGCCCGATGCCACAGGCCTGCAGTGCGACCTCGAGCGCGCCGGTGGCGGAAGTCAACGCGCGTACCCGCCGTCCTCCGAGATAGGTCGAAAGCGCCTGCTCCAGCGCCAGCACCTGCGGTCCGCTGGTGATCCAGCCTGAACGCAGCACCTCTGCTACGCCCTGGATCGTTTCTTCATCTATGGTGGGACGGGTAAAAGGCAAATAGTCCATAATTTTTGATTACATGTTGTGGCCGGTTACGGCCCTAGGAGTTTGTCGGACTTAGCCCCGACAAACTCCTAAAATGGAAAAACCTAAAGAACGAAGCGAAAAAACGCCATGCAAGTGACGTTTGTTCCGGCCAGCACAGCATTTCGAGACGCAACACTTCACTTTTAAGCAGCCTGTCGCCGCAGCGTCGATCAAGGTCAATCCGGTAACACTACCCGTTCTGGTGAATGGGGCCAAGTCCGACAGGCTGCTAACTTCTTGCGACAATAAAGACGCCGATGATGATAAAACAGATGCCGGTGAGCCGCATCACGGTCACCGCCTCGCCAAACAGATACCAGGCGGCAATGGCGTTGACGACATAGCCGATGGACAGCATCGGGTACGCAATGCTCACCTCAACCCGTGACAGGGCCATGATCCAGACCACAACGCTGATCACATAGCATGCCAGACCACTGATGATATGAGGTTCTTGAGCGACTTTCCATCCCACCGGCAGAATGTTCTCGCGTGAAAACTCGAAGACGCCGATGGCATTGGTGCCGGCTTTGAGCAGCAACTGCGCGGCGGCATTGAGCAGCACGCCGCACAGCACCAGGGAAAAACTCAGGGCATTCATGGCTTGGCCTCGGGGGTGGGGCGGACGGGAAGGGCGGGGTCTTGCGCCGTGTTAGTGACGACCACGCGCCGGGTATCCCGGGCAATGACCTGCATCGGCAGCCCGGTTTTTACGAGCTCCGCATATTTATCAGGCGTCATCATGGCCAATGCGTAACGGGGGGTGCGCCAGGCGCGTTCGAATTCAGCCATATCACGCAACCCCAGATGCGGTTCCTGGGCAAGACCATATGCCATCTCGTCGGCGAAGGCAACCAGGGTTACCGGACGCTTGATGTAGTAGGGAAGCGTCTGCTCATAGGTACCCACGCTGTAGAACGGGGCATCGGGCTTCATATGCGGCGCGATTTCCTGCGCCAGATAATAAGCGGAAGAGGAACGCGCCAGGCTGTCGTGTCCCATCATCGCCAGCTGACCCGCGGCCAGACTCGAAAATGACAGCACGATCAATGCCGGTACCATGCCGCCGCGCCAGCACCGGTACAGCGCGTATCCGGCGCCGCACAGGAAAACGCCGCCGGTTGCGAGGAGCCAGGGTATGTATGCTTCATACAGCGCGACCGGTACTTCGTCGCTGGCAAAGCGCACGGCCTGCGGCGCCAGCGCCATGACCACCACGCCGAGCACCGGCAGCGGCGCCAGATGCCAGCGCAGCGAGTTCGCCTGGCGCTCGCTCAGATAAAGGCCCATGAGCAGGGCGAGCGCAGGATAGATCGGCATGATGTAGGAGGGCAGCTTGGATCCGGATACCGAGAAGAAGGCGAATATCAGCACAATCCACAACATCAGGAACCGCTGCGGCTGAAATTCAGCAGCTGCCCCGCGTGCTTTCCAGGACCGGGCCAAGGCATCGCACAGTATGCTCAGCCAGGGCAGGATCGTCAGTGCGAGAATGGGGAAGAAATACCACCATGGGCCGGGGCGGCGATGTCCCTTGGTCAAAAACCGCTGGAAATGCTCGTGGATGAAGAAAAAGTCGAAGAACCCCGGGTTGGCGATGGATACCGCCACAAACCACGGTGCTGCGATGGCAAGGAACAGCAGCCCGCCCGTCCACAGGCGCAGGCGGCGCAGCAGGCCGAAATCCCGTTGCACAACGATATAGGCGGCGAGCACCATGACCGGCAGCACCACGCCGATCAGTCCCTTGCTTAGCGCGGCGAGCGCCATTCCCGCCCACGCTACATGCATCCATAGCCGGTTTTCGGCAGCCGTCGCCTGCTGGCGCAGCCCGAGCAGCAGCCCGCCCAGGGTCAGGGTCATGAAAAAAGTCAGGCCCATGTCGAGGGTGGCGACGTGGGCAACCAGAACATAGCCAAGGCTGCTCGCCAGTATCAAAGCCGCATACAAGCCGGCCAGCGCGCCAAACAGCATCGAGCCGATGACATAGGCCAGCACGATGCCGGCAAAGCCGGTCGCCGCCGGCCATATCCTGACGGTCCAATGATGTTGGCCGAACATCTCGTATGCGGCTGCGGTAGCCCAATACTGCAGCGGCGGTTTTTCGAAATACTTGACGCCGTTCAGGCGCGGGGTCAGCCAGTCACCGCTGACCGCCATCTCCCGCGGGATCTCCGCGTAACGGCCTTCGTCGGGACGCACCAGCTTGCGGTAGTCGAGATTGCCGAACCAGAGGATGGCGAGCGCGGCCAGCAGCAATAAAAGCGTGCCTCGCTTAGGCAGGGTGGCAGTGGTCATGTCAGGAGTGTTTTATAGACGGGATGAAACGAATCATGGGTGAGCGATCAGCAGGCATGAGACAGGCATTGTTCGGCGAGCTCGCTAAAGCATGTCTCGTCAGCCGAGGCCAGCTTGAGCGTGGGCGCATGCGCGAGCGCCGGGTAGTGCTTGAGGGTCGAGCGGGTGTAGGCGGGATCGTAGTGATTGATCAGCAGTTCTTCGATCAACGCTTCCCATTGCCGTGCGAGCGCGAGCTTTTTCCAGTGCGCGATGGTGCTGTGACCATACAGCGCGGTAAGGCATTCGAGCTTTTCGATCAGTACGGCGGGGTTGTTCAGGAAATGCTCGTATTCGTCCTTGAGCAATGCGGTGCGAACCGGAACGGGCGCTTCCAGCCTGATCGACTGGCTTTGCCACATCGCGGCGATCAGCGTTTCCGGCACGCGCAGGTTGCCTATTTTTTTGCTTTCCGCTTCGACAAAGACCGGCTGCTTCGGGGAGAATTTGCGCAATTCATCCCACACCAGGCTGTCGAACATTTTTTGCGATGGCTGCGGCGCATCGGGCAGGTCGCCGAGCACCGAGCCGCGGTGGGCGGCAAGCGCTTCGAGATCGAGCACCTGCGCGCCACGGGCCATCAGCGCACGCAACAGCCGGCTCTTGCCGGTTCCAGTGAGGCCGCAGATGACGCGCCAGCTAAATTTCAAAGGCAGCGTAACCAGATCCGCAACCACAGCGCGACGGTAGGATTTGTAGCCGCCTTCGAGCTGGGCGGCGCGCCACCCGATCTGATGCAGGACGTGGGCCAGCGCGCCGCTGCGGTTGCCGCCGCGCCAGCAATAGATGAGCGGCCGCCAGGTGCGCGGGCGGTCATGGAAACGTTCCTCCAGGTGGCGGGCGATGTTGATGCTGACCAGCGCCGCGCCGACTTTTTTGGCTTCAAATGCGGACGTCTGCTTATGCAGCGTGCCGACCTGCGCGCGCTGCACATTGTCCAGAACCGGGCAGTTGATGGCGCCCGGAATATGGTCTTCGGCGAACTCGTCTTCGGAGCGAACGTCTATAATCTCGTCAAACTCGGACAGTTGTGCTACGGTTGCCGTGGCGGGCCCCCTGACGGCGGTGTGCAGGCTTGGCAGTACCCTCGGTGCAGGGACCTCATTGGTCGCGATGGAATCCATTTTTAAAGCCATGGCTATAGTTTACGGGAAAAATGAACAAACCTCTTGATTCGGCACCGATAAAGCTCACCCAGTTGACCCACGGCGGTGGCTGAGGCTGCAAACTGACGCCAGCGTTGCTGAGCGAAGTGCTTGCCCTGTCGCCGGTCACCCGGATCTTTCCTGATCTGCTGGTCGGCAAGGAGTCGAGCGACGATGCCGCGGTGTATCGCATCAACGATACCCAGGCCATCGTTGCGACGACGGATTTTTTTACGCCCATCGTCGACGATCCCTATGATTTCGGCCGGATCGCGGCGACCAATGCCATCTCGGATATCTACGCGATGGGGGCCACGCCTTTCCTCGCGCTTGGGCTTCTGGGCATGCCGGTCGGAAAGATTCCGGTTGAAATCATCCAGCGTATCGTTGCCGGCGGCCATTCGGTGTGCGAAGCCGTAGGGATACCGATAGGCGGCGGGCATTCGATCGATTCGACGGAACCGATTTACGGCCTGGTGGTGCTTGGTCTGGTGCATCCGGACAAGGTCAAGCGCAATGACCGGGCGCGGGATGGCGATGTGCTGATCCTCGGCAAGTCACTGGGTGTGGGCATACTCAGCGCCGCGCTCAAGAAAGGCGAGTTGAGCGCGCAGGCTTATCAGCAGATGCTAGCCACCACGACGCAACTCAATACGCCGGGTATTGCGCTGGCGGAGATGCCGGGGGTGCATGCGCTGACCGATATCACCGGATTCGGACTGCTCGGTCATCTGCTCGAAATCTGCCGGGGCTCCCGGCTCGCGGCAAAGATCAGGTTCAGCCAACTGCCGGTGCTGTCTGCCGCCCGTCCCCTGCTGGAGCAGGGTTATGCCACCGGCGCTTCCGACCGTAACTGGGCTAGTTACGAACGCGACGTCAGGCTGCCTGCCGCTGCTCCGGACTGGCACCGCATAATTCTGACCGATCCCCAGACCAGTGGCGGTCTGTTGGTGGCATGCGATACCGCATCCGTGCCCGGGGTACTAAGAGCGTTCCAGGAGCAGGGATTTCCGTACGCGGCGCAAATCGGGACGCTCGCCGCGGGTCTGCCGTCCGTCACGGTGATCTGATCTCGCGGCATGTGTGTAACGGCTATCGCAGCAGAGGCCTTAACGTTTTCCATACCGTGTCCATCATCAGGGGCTGTGCCGGTGCGGCCGGATGGATGCCGTCGGCCTGGAACAGGGCGCGGTCCTCGCCAAAGCCCTCAAGCAGGAACGGCGCCAGCGCAAGGTTGCGGCGGCGTGCGAGATCGACAAACACCTGATGAAACTTCTCACCGTAAATGGGGCCATAATTGGGCGGCAGGCGCATTCCGATGAGCAATACCCGGGCCTTGAACCTCCGGCACGTCTGGATGATCGCCTCAAGGTTGGCGCGCATGGCCTCGAGATTCTGGCCGCGCAGCCCGTCATTGGCGCCCAGCGCAATAATCACGATGGCGGGGCGGTGCGCCTCCAGGGCCGAGGCAATGCGATTTTTACCGCCGAGGGTGGTTTCCCCGCTGATGCTGAGATTGATTACTTTATAATCCTTGTTTTCAGCATGCAGTTTTTTCTGCAACAGGCTTACCCAACCCTGCTCCTGAGGCAATCCGTAGCCGGCCGACAGACTGTCGCCGTATACCATGATGGTCGCCGCAAGGCCGGGCGCGGCCGGCAGCATCAGCATCAAAACGAAAAGAAAACGAAAAATCATGAATGACACTTTGAGCACGACCATAGTCCAGGTTGCTGCATTGGGCAAACAGGTTACCACCGGCAGCGCGCAGCTGACCATACTCCGGGATATTAGTTTCAATGTGAGCGCCGGAGAGGCAGTGGCCATAGTCGGGGTGTCGGGTTCGGGAAAGTCGACGCTGCTCGGCCTGATGGCCGGGCTGGACACGCCGACTTCAGGATCGGTGGCTGTCAATGGACAGGACCTGTTTGCTCTCGACGAGGATGGCCGTGCCGCATTGCGCGGCCAGATGATGGGTTTCGTGTTCCAGTCGTTTCATCTGCTGCCCGAATTTACCGCACTCGAAAATGTCATGCTGCCGCTCGAACTGGCCGGTGATGCAGGTGCGCGCGAGGCAGCACAAGCGTTGCTCGAGCGTGTCGGGGTGGGTGACAGGCTCGGCCATTATCCCAAGCAGCTATCAGGCGGCGAGCAGCAGCGCGTTGCCATCGCGCGGGCGTTCGTAACGCGTCCGGCGCTGCTGCTGGCGGATGAGCCGACCGGGAATCTCGATGCCGATACCGGCGCTAACATCATCGAGCTCATGTTCGAACTCAATCGCGAGCGCGGCACCACGCTGCTGCTGGTGACGCATGACGAGACCTTGTCGCGCCGCTGCACGCGGGTGCTGCGGCTCGTCGGCGGTATGTTACAGAAAAGTGAGGCGTAAGACGTGAGGCGTGAGGCGAAAGCCCGCGCAGATCTGAACGCCTCGCGCATTTCTTGGACATGATATGAAACTCCTCAAGGACATCAAACTGGCGTTACGGCTTCTGGTGCGCGACGGTCGCGCCGGGGAATTGACGCTGATTGCCGTGGCGCTGGTCATCGCGGTCGCAAGCGTGACGACCGTCGATTTTTTCACCGATCGCGTGCACCGCGCCCTGAACCGGCAGGCGGATCAACTGCTCGGCGCCGACCTGGTGGTGGTGGCCGACCGGCCGCTGCCGCAGGAATTCGAAAGCGAGGCATTGCGCCGCAATCTGGCCGTAACGCGCATGATGCGTTTTCCGAGCATGATGTTGCGCGAGGATAAAAACGCGCTTTCCAGCGTCAAGGTGGTCAGTGCAGGTTACCCGTTGCGCGGCGAGTTGCGCATAACAGACCGTCTTTATGGCCCCGACCGGCGGGCCGAATCCATTCCGGCGCCGGGCACGGTGTGGGTCGACGAGAAACTGTTCACGCAGCTTGAACTGACCATGGGCGACAGCGTGGGTCTTGGCGCCGGCGAGTTCAAGGTCGCGGCGATTCTTACCCATGAGCCTGACAGCGCGATCGGATTCATCAACGCGGGCCCGGGCATCATTTTGAATGAGGCTGATATCGGTGCCACCGGCCTGGTTCAGGACAGCAGCCGCATCCGTTACCGGTTGCAGCTTGCGGGATCCCCCGAGCGCGTGGAGGCGTACCGGGAATGGGCATTGACGCGACTTCAGCCCGGGCAACGGGTTGAAGGCATACGCGATGCCCGTCCCGAGATCCGTTCGGCGCTCGAGCGCGCGGAAAAATTCCTGAGTCTGGCGGCATTGGTCAGCGTGATCATTGCCGCGGTTGCGATTGCGCTGGCGACCCGGCGATTTCTGCAGCGCCATCTCGACGGCTGCGCCATCATGCGTTGTCTGGGCGCAAGCCAGGGCCAGTTGGTGCGGTTGTATATCATGCATTTTGTACTGTTGGGCTTCGCGGCAAGCATAGTCGGCTGCGTACTCGGCGTGGCTGCGCAGGCGGCGTTGGCGCGCTGGCTTGGGGGGCTGGTTGCGGTGCAATTGCCGGCACCGGGGGGCTGGCCGGCGCTGCATGGCCTGATCACCGGCATGGCGCTGTTGCTGGGTTTTGCGCTGCCGCCGCTCATCAGCCTGGGCCGGGTCTCGACGTTGCGGGTACTGCGGCGGGAGTTCGGGCTGCCCGGCGGAGCGGGGATGGCGGGCTACCTGCTCGGATTTTCCGTCATTGGCGTCATGATCCTGTTCAAAGCTCATGATTTCAGACTCGGGGCGTTGGTGTTTGGCGGTTTTGCAGTGGCCATGGTGCTTGCCGGGCTGGTGACGTGGTTGCTGCTGCAACTGCTGTCCGGTCTCAGGGAGAGCGGTGTCAGTTGGCGCTTCGGCGTGGCCAACCTGAGGCGCCGGGCATTAGGCAGCGTCATTCAGATCGTGGCACTGGGCATCGGCGTGATGGCGCTGCTGACGCTGACCCTGATCCGTGGCGACCTGATGACGGCCTGGCAAACCAGCCTGCCGCGCGATGCCCCCAACCGTTTCGTGATCAATATCCAGCCCGACCAGCTCGAACCGCTCGCTGCTTTCTTTGCGACGCGCGGGATGGCTAAACCCGGGGTGTTCCCCATGGTGCGGGGGCGTCTGCTCAGGATCAATGACCGCGCCGTATCGTCGGCTGATTACACCGATGACCGGGCGCGGCGCCTGATCGACCGGGAATTCAATCTGTCGTGGGCGGATCGCATGCAGCCCGATAACCGGATCGTCGCCGGTCAGTGGTGGCCGGCCGCGACTCCCCGCACAGCCCAGCTGTCGGTGGAGGAGGGCATAGCCGCGACATTGGGCATAGTCCTGGGTGACGAGCTGACCTACGACATTGCCGGCAGCATCATCACCGCCAGCGTAACCAGTCTGCGCAAGGTTGACTGGGACAGCTTCAATGTTAATTTTTTTGTGGTCTCGCCACCGGGATGGCTGGCCGAGCAGCCGGTAAGCTACATCACGAATTTCTACCTGCCGCCAGGCAATGCCGAGATGCTCAACGCGCTCATCAGCCAGTTTCCCAATTTTCTTCTGATCGATGTGGCGCAGGTCATGGCCCAGGTGCAGAAAATAATGGACCAGGTTGCCCGTGCGGTGCAGTTCGTATTCCTGTTTACGTTGTTTGCGGGACTGGTGGTGCTTTACTCGGCGATCGCCAGCACCCAGGACGAACGCCTTTACCGCGCGGCAATCATGCGTACCCTGGGGGCGAGCCGCGGACAGCTGTCGCGCGCCAACCTGGCAGAGTTTGCAGTGATCGGTGCGCTTGCCGGATTGATTGCGGCCGCGGGCGCCAACACCCTGGGCGCCGTTCTGGCATCCCGGATTCTGAATCTGGGCTTCAGTTTTAATGTGACTGTTTGGGTCGCGGGGATAGTTTTCGGAGCCGTGGGCGTGGCCGCCGCCGGCCATCTGGGCACCCGGAAGATGCTCCGTACCGCACCATTGCAGTCGCTGCGTAATATTGGCTGACCGGACCCCGGCTGCAACTGCCGGCCTGAGTTATACTCCGGTAAATTTTCGCGGATGACCATGGCCGAAGTTATTGTCGCGCTAGTTGCTGTACTCGTTCTGATCGCGCTGGGGGTGCTAGGCCTGCGGCAGATGGGACTGGAGCGCGCGGTGAGGGATCTTCCCGGACAACTGGGCGCGGTGCTGGAGCAGAATCACCGCGCCATGCTGGTCGATCTGCACGACGGGCTGGCGAGACAGGCGGAACGCGTAGGCGCCGCGCTTGCCGACACTTCCGACCGGCTGCGTGAACTGACCGGCCGGGAGCTGGCGCAAACGCGAGAGGCGCTGCAGGCGCTGCAAACGGCGCTGAACGAGAGTCTGGCGCAGAACCGGGAAGCATTGCAAAAAATACTTGCCGATGAAAGCCGCGCCGAGCAGGAACTCATCCAGAACACCATGCATCGCTCGACGCTGCAGTTCACCACGTCGATCGAAGCCCTGACCCGGAAAATTGACGAGCGGCTGGAACAGATCAGCGGCCGCGTCAGCGAGCGCCTGGACGAGGGCTTTCGCAAGACCAATGAGACCTTCGTTAATGTCATGACGCGTCTTGCGACGATAGACGAAGCGCAGAAAAAAATCGAAGGACTGGCCAGCAACGTCGTCAGCCTGCAGGAGTTGCTCGGGGACAAGCGCGCGCGGGGTGCCTTCGGCGAAGTGCAGCTGGAAGCGCTGGTGCGTAATGTGCTGCCGCAGAGCAGCTATCGCATGCAGCATGTGCTGCCCAACGGCATGCGCGTGGACTGCCTGCTCAAGCTACCCGAGCCGACGGGATCGGTATGCATAGATTCCAAATTCCCGCTCGAAAACTACCATCGCATGCTTGACAGCGGGTCGTCCGAGACTGAGCGCGCTGCGGCACAGCGCCAGTTCAAGACCGACCTGAAAATACATATCGACGCCATTGGCAGCAAGTACATTATCTCCGGCACTACTTCGGACGGCGCGGTGATGTTCGTGCCGGCAGAGGCGGTGTTCGCGGAGATTCATGCTTATCATGCTGATATCGTCGATTATGCGATGCAGCGGCGGGTGTGGATCGTATCGCCGACGACCATGATGGCGGTTTTAAACACCGCACGGGCGGTGCTCAAGGACGTGGAAACGCGCAAGCAGATCCACATCATCAAGGACGAACTCGGCAAACTCGGCAAGGACTTCGCCCGATTCGACGAACGTATGCGCAAGCTTGCCGATCATGTGCGCCAGGCGCATGAAGATGCGGAACAGGTCCAGATCAGCAGCCGCAAGATATCCGACCGGTTTGCGAGCATCGAGCGCGTTGAACTCGACCGGGATGAATCGTCACCGTTGCGGGCGGTTGAGATAAAAGATGAAAATCAGGGTTAGCGCATGACTGGGCCTGACGCTGGCATGATCGCCCGACCGGCATACTGATCCATGGACTGGTTCAGGCGCTGGCGTCGCGCCAGAATAGTGCGGCGCGCTGACTTTAACGAGTCGGTCTGGCTGGAAACCGTGAACCATTACCCGTTTATCGCCGCCATGACGCAAGGCGAGCGCGCGCGCATGAGGGAATGGGTGATTTTGTTCCTGCATCACAAGGCGGTTCATGGCGCGGGCGGCCTCGTGGTGCGTGACGAAATGCGCTACGCTATCGCGGCGCAGGCGTGTATTCTGATTTTGAACCTCGATCTGGATTATTACGGCGGCTGGCTGGAGGTGATCGTGTATCCGGACGAATTCGTGGCTGAATATGAACACATGGACGACGATGGCGTCATGCACCAGGTGCGGGAACCCATGACAGGGGAGTCGTGGCTCCAGGGGCCGGTCATTCTGTCGTGGGCCGATGCCGCGGCACCCGATCAGGCGGCTGGTTATAACGTCGTTATTCACGAGTTTGCGCACAAGCTGGACATGCTCAATGGGGATGCCAACGGTTTCCCGCCACTGCACTCCGACATGAGCCGGGATGCGTGGTCCGGGGCTTTCACCAGCGCTTATGCCGATTTCTGCCGGCGTGTCGAGGCGGGGGAGCAGACCACGATCGATCCTTATGCGGCAGACGACCCGGCGGAGTTTTTCGCGGTGACGAGCGAGGCTTTTTTCGAGATGCCGCAGACGTTGCATACGGCGTATCCGGACGTCTACCGCCAGCTCGCGCTGTTTTTCCGGCAGGATCCTGTGCTCAGGGAACGGCCCGAGATCATGTGCTCTGGCGAGAAGCCGGTGTGCGGGAGTCGCGGACCAGGCCGCTAAAGTGACTATTAATCTGCTGACCTTGAAATCCAGATATGCGCTGCTTGCAGCAAGCGCGGCGCTGCTTGCACTGTTGCTGGTCATGACCGCCGTCGGTCTGTCGCGCGTCGAGACCATCAACCGTCAGCTCAGCGACACCATCAGGAGCCAGCGCATTGAAGCCGGCCTGATATCCGAAGCGCTTAAAGCCGTGCGCGGACGCTCCCAGGCGATGAGCGTTCTGTATGCCGTCGAAACCCCGGCGTTGCGCGACGAGGCGTACGAGCGCTATCAGGCGCTAACGCGTCTGGCCATGGGAAATATCGGGAAACTTCGCAGTCTGGACATCTCGGCCGCCGGCCAGCCGGAGCTGAAGCAAGCCTATGCCGCCGTGGACAGGGCCGGGGCGGCGGGTGATGAGATTGCGGCATCCCTGATGACCGCGGGGGCTGCGGCCGCAACGATACAGCTCACCGTGAAAAGCGGCGAGGCGCAGGATGAAATCGAGGACGCACTTTATCTACTGCAGGAGGCGGGCAGGGTTGCCGCTCAAAATAAAATCGGGGAGGCAGGCGGCGCTGCGCGCAAGGTCATCCTGCTGATCGTCGGCGTCTGGGTGTTGGTCCTGCTTGCGGCCGGATTTCTTGCAGCGCTGATCATGCGCCAGGTGGGGCGCACCGAAAATGAACTGCAGTTCGAAAAAGAACTGGCGCAGGTTACGCTGCATTCGATCGGTGATGGCGTGATCACCACCGATGCCGCGGGCCGGGTTGAATACCTGAATCCGGTTGCTGAGCGTTACACGGGATGGCTCACGCCTGAGGCTCACGGCAAGCCGCTGGAGGAGATCTACCGCGTAATCGACGAACGCACAGGCCGGGCCGTCGAGCCATTCTCCGTGGATGCGACGGGTTCGCGGGAAGAGCGGGACTCGGGATCGGTGCGGCTGGTGGACCGCAGCGGCCGGGAATGCCCGATTCGTTATTCGCTGGAGGCGATACGCAGCCGCAATGACCGCGTGCTGGGCATGATCGTGGTATTTCACGACATCAGCCAGATTCGCGCCATGTCGCAGCAGTTGATCTGGCAGGCGAGCCATGATGCGCTGACCGGTCTCGTAAACCGGCGCGAATTCGAGCGCCGCCTGACCGGGCTCATAGAGACCGCCAATTCCGGCAGCCGGGAACATGCGCTGATGTTCATGGACCTGGATAATTTCAAGGCGGTGAACGACACCTGCGGTCACGGTGCCGGCGACGAACTGTTGCGGCAACTCACGGCCGTTATGATGTCGCGCATGCGCGGCAGCGACACCCTGGCGCGTCTGGGAGGAGACGAATTCGGCGCGCTGCTCGAGTCCTGTCCGCTTGATCAGGCGCTGCGTATAGCCAATGCGATGCGCGAGACCGTGCGCGAGTTTCGTTTTGTGTGGGAGAACAAGACATTCAGTGTGGGGGTGAGCATCGGGTTGGTGCCGCTGACGCCCGAGAGCGGCGATCTGAACCGCGTGTTGAGCCTCGCCGATGCCTGCTGCTATGACGCCAAGAGCAAGGGGCGTGACCGTGTCCAGGTGCACCGGCAGGGTGAAAGCGATTTTTCGGCCAAACACAGCGAGTTGCAGGTCGTGGCCCAAATCAACAATGCCTTCGAGCGCGGTCAGTTCCGGCTGTACCGCCAGCTGATACAGCCGCTCAGCCCCGAAGCCGAGCCGGGATTGCATTACGAAGTTCTGGTGCGCATGCTTGATCAGTCAGGAAACCTGCTGCCGCCCACCGCCTTCATGCCGGAGGCCGAGCGCTACAACCTGCTGACATCGATCGAGCGCTGGGTGATCAGTTCGTTAGTCGAATTTCTGCACCGCCACTTCAGTGCCTCTGCGGTGCGGGTGCCGTCCGGGGCGGGGATTGGTTCCTATTCGGTCAACATCTCCGGCGCCAGCATCAACGACAAGAGCTTCCCCGATTTTCTGCGTAACTTGCTGACCCGCTACCAGTTGCCGCGTGGTTTGCTGTGTTTCGAGATCACGGAAACCACGGCGATTTCGAATCTCACCCAGGCCTCAGAACTGATGCGCGAAATGAAGAAGCTGGGATGCCGGTTTTCGCTCGACGATTTCGGCACCGGCATGTCGTCTTTTGCCTACCTCAAATTTCTGCCGGTCGATTATCTGAAAATCGCCGGCATGTTCGTCAAGGACATTGCGGTCGACCCGATGGATTATGCGATCGTCGAGGCGATCAACCGCATCAGCCATATCCTTGGCATGCAAACCGTCGCCGAATCAGTGGAAGATGCCGAAGTGCTGGAAAAACTGACTTTGCTCAAGGTTGATTTTGCCCAGGGTTATTTCATCGCCGAGCCTGAAGAATTGCCCGCAGATGAAAGCGCCGAGCCGGCAGCGGTCCGCTCGGCATAGCAGGCCCCGGGTGTTCTAGGATCGAATTCCCGTCTCGAAGTTTTTCAGTTCGGATTCCGTGTTGATATTGCTGAAGGCGGCGGCTTCGTCGTCGAAAGACACTTCTGTGACATTGAGGTCGGCATACCAGGCGTCAATTTTGCGGCCGCCGCGTTCGAGAAATGCCGTGAGCCCCGGCAGCACTGACTTGCGGCACAGGCAGAACACGGGGTGCGGCTGACTCCCGGTTTTTGCCACAGCGACGTCGGCGCCTGCGGCGTCGAGCGCAGCGTGCAGCCGGGCGATCAGGTCTTCAGGCAAAAACGGTGAATCGCAAGGCACTGTTGCGACCAGCGGATGTTTCGCTTCGGTCAGCCCGCGTTGCAGCCCGGCCAAGGGGCCGACGAAACCGCCGATCGCATCGGGCACGATGCGATATCCAAGTCTTTGATAATTATCGATATTTTGATTTGCGTTGATGAGGATCTCGGCGACCTGCGGCGCCAGACGTTCAAGCACCCACTGCACCATAGACTTGCCGCGCAGTTCCTTGAGCCCCTTGTCGACGCCGCCCATGCGCCGGCCCTGGCCGCCGGCGAGGATCACGCCCGTGATCAGTGTTGAGTGTTGAGTGTTGAGTGTTGAGTTTTCCATTAAAGCCCCAGACGGTATTCACTAAACACTAAACACTAAACACTAAACACTAAACACTAAACACTAAACACTAAACACTAAACACTAAACACTAAACACTAAACACTAAACACTAAGCACTCACCACTCAAAACTGACCATCACGCCAACAGGGTTGGCGTGAGCTGCTTTTCAAATCGGTGTTTGCCGGTAAACAGCAGGTAGTGCTTGTTCACGGCGCGGCCGATCATGGTGATGCCGGTCTTGCGGGCTATCTCGTAACCCATTTGGGTAAGGCCGGAACGCGAGACGAGGAACGGGATCTGCATCTGTGCGGCCTTGATCACCATTTCCGAGGTGAGGCGGCCAGTGGTGTAGAAAATCTTGTCGGAGCCGTCGATGCGGTCGAGCCACATCTGGCCGGCAATCGCGTCCACCGCGTTGTGGCGCCCGACATCTTCGACGAAGGCCAGGATTTCAGCACCTGCGGCCCCGTACGCAGCCAGCGCGCAGCCATGCACCGCGCCTGCGCTCTTGTATATCGTTTCATGGTGGCGCAGGGCGTCGAGCAGGGAAAACAAAGCGTCCTCCGGGAGCCGCACATCATCGCGCAATTCTATGGAGTCGATCTCGTCCATCAGGTTCCCGAACATCGTGCCCTGGCCGCAGCCGGTGGTGACGGTGCGCTTCTTCATTTTATTACCGAGGCCCTTGATGGCCTTGCGCGTGGTGACCACGACGGCATCCGTTTCCCAGTCCACCTGGACCGCGGCGATATCGTCGATCGAGCGCACCAGGCGCTGATTGCGCAGATAACCGATCGCCAGCGCTTCCGGCGCTTGTCCCATGGTCATCAGCGTCACGATTTCACGCTTGTCGACATACAGCGTCAGCGGATGCTCGCCGGCAATCGCGGTGGTGCGCGCCGTGCCCTGCTCGTCGATGGCTTCGACTTCGAAGGTGAGCGGGCGGCTGGTCGGGGTGATAGTGGGGCGGAAAGTCATTCGAGGGATGAGTGTTGAGTGTTGAGTGTTGAGTTCTGTTTTCCCATTCCTGACTCATTACCCAGTGTTCTCAACCCACATTATCCTCCTATGTAGGACATTTCGATTTTTTCGAGTTTTGCGGTATGCCCAGTGCGGATTTCCGAGTAGCGGTCGGCGCGCTTGCTCCACACCGCGCTTATCGAGTCGAGGAGGTCGCGGTCCGAGGCGCCGCTGCGCAGCAGGTCACGCAGATCGTGGCCGCTGGTGGCGAACAGGCAGGTGTAGAGCTGGCCTTCGGTGGAAATGCGCGCCCGGGTGCAGTCGCGGCAGAACGCCTGGGTCACCGACGCAATGACGCCGATCTCGCCCGAGCCGTCCTGGTAACGCCAACGGGCCGCGACTTCGCCGCTGTAATTGGGGTCGGCCGGCTCGAGCGGCATCGCGGCGCTTATCGTGTCGACGATTTCACGCGCAGTGACAACGTCGTCCATGCGCCAGCCGTTGGTGCTGCCGACGTCCATGTATTCGATGAAGCGCAATATGTGGCCCGACTGCCTGAAGTAGCGCGCCATCGGCAGGATGCTGTGCTCGTTCATGCCGCGCTTGACCACCATGTTGATCTTGACCGGCGCCAGCCCGGCGGCAGCGGCGGCTGCTATGCCTTCGAGCACCCGCGTCACCGGAAAATCGACGTCGTTCATGCGCATGAACACGGCATCGTCGAGCGAATCGAGGCTGACTGTCACGCGCTTTAGTCCGGCGTCCTTAAGCGCCTGCGCTTTTTTCGCCAGCAATGAGCCATTGGTGGTGAGCGTGAGGTCGAGGCCAAGCGCGGCCAGCATCGCCACCAGCTGCTCGATCTTGCGGCGCACCAGGGGTTCGCCGCCGGTCAGCCGGATTTTCTCAACGCCCAGCGCCTTGAACACGCGCGCAAGCCGCACGATCTCCTCGAAACTCAGCAGCGCTTTGCGTTCCAGGAACTGATAGTCGTTGCCGAACACTTCCTTGGGCATGCAATAAACGCAGCGGAAATTGCAACGATCGGTGACCGAGATGCGCAGGTCGCGCAGCGGACGTCCCAGCGTGTCGCGCAATGCGGCCGCGGTCTGAAGCGTTGAGCCAGGGTCTGAGAGTGTCGGGTGCAGCGGATTCATCTCATCACTTGTGGTGGTATGCAGCGGGACAGAGTGACGATTATGACAAAGGACGCTCTGCAGGCGCAAGGAAAGCATTACTTGCGAATCAGGTATTTGGGCCGTTTTGGAGTTGAATGTGCGCACGGGCTGGCGCAGAATCCGCAATATGCCGACAGCGTCCATTCAAGCCGCCACCTATGCCATAGCCGTGATTATGGAGCGCATAGCGCTGGATAATCGCTGGGTCACGGAGCAATGGGAAGCCCGGGGCGTGGTGCACGACACGTCGCCGCCCGGAACCGCGTCACAGATCATCGTCCGGCAGGACAAGCTGACGCAATACCTGTTTCCGGGGCATGTCATCAGACTGCAACGCGACGAAGCGGAAGGCTATTACCTCAACATTACTTCGCCCCAGCCCAAGGTGTTCGTGCTGTGGCGCATGCACGATGATGTGGCGCGGCCGGAGTTCATCACCGTGAGCTACAACGAGGGTACGCGCTGGGCCGACAGTGGCGATAATGTCGATGGCGTGCCGTTGCCAGTCGAGTTGATGCAGTGGATAGGCGAATTTGTCGAACAGCACTACCGACCGGAACCTCAGAAAAAGAAACGTTACGCGAGCAACAAGGACCGGGGCCGCATGGGCCGTCCCGAGTAATTCAAATGAACGAAGACACGGGAAAAAACAGCGAGCGATTCCTGTCGCGCTGGTCGCGGTTGAAGCAGGAGGTCAGGGAAGAGCCCGTGGAGCCGAAGCAGGAGACGGCTCCCGCAGTGGATCCGCATGCGCCGCCCCCGGAATTGCCGCCGGTGGAGAAGCTGACGCTGGAGTCCGATTTCCGGGGTTTCTTCCATCCCAAGGTGAATGAAAACCTGAGGCGATCCGCACTCAAGAAACTGTTCACGGACCCGCACTTCAACGTGATGGACGGCCTGGATGTGTACATCGACGATTATTCCCAGCCGAACCCGTTGCCGGCGGCAATGCTGGCCCAACTCAAGCAGGCGCAGAAGATCATTGCCTGGGCCAAGGAAGGCACTGAAGAGACCGAAAAGAAAACAACGGATTTGCCTGAGGATGCGCACGCGGAACCGCTGACCGATCAGACTGCGCCGCTTGTTGCCGCAGTCCAGCTGCCTGAAAACCCGCCGCCGCACATCGATTCAGAGACCACGCCCGAGCCGCAATCGCTGCCCGTACGCAAATCGTAGCTTTCATGCCGCGATTTGGTTAGCATGGGCCGCTCTTATCACAACCCGTTTTTCATGCTTTACCATCCATGACTCAAGAACAACGCAAACTGTTGCTGTGCAACTGCAACCGGACCATGACACTCGACGGCAAGGTCGTCGCGGCTGCGCTCAAGCTCGATGCTGCGCCGCATATCAACAGCGAACTGTGCAGAAAACATATTGCGTCGTTCGAGGCTGCGGTCAAAACCGGTGACGACCTGGTGATCGCCTGCACCCAGGAAGCGCCGCTGTTCACCGAACTGCATGCCGAGTTCAAGGGCGAAGGCGAGATCAGGTTCGTCAATATCAGGGAAACCGCCGGATGGTCGACTGAGAGCGGCAAAGCGATGCCCAAGATCGCCGCGCTGCTGGCGCTGGCGCAGTTGCCCGAGCCCGAGCCGGTGCCGGTGGTGTCCTACCGGTCAGCAGGTCAGTTGCTGATCATCGGCCAGGGCGAAGTCGCTCTGGCCTGGGCGGACCGTCTGACTGGGCAGCTGCAGGTCAGCGTGCTGATCACGAGCGACAGCGGGCGTGCGGAACTGCCATCGCAGCGCCGCTATCCGGTGCAGTCGGGGCGCAATGCAAAGGTGGCCGGATATCTCGGTGCATTCGACGTGTCGTGGGACCAGGTGAATCCAATCGACCTCGAGGCATGCACCCGCTGTAATGCGTGCATTGATGCCTGTCCTGAACATGCCATCGATTACAGTTACCAGATCGATCTGGATAAATGCAAGGCGCATCGCCAGTGCGTCAAGGCCTGCGGCGAAGTCAAGGCGATCGATTTCGAGCGTGCGGAGCGCGCGCGCGGTGACCGCTTTGATCTGGTGCTGGATTTGTCCGCGGAGCCGCTGATCAGGTTGCATCAGCCGCCGCAGGGTTATCTGGCACCCGGGCGGGATCCGCTCGAGCAGGCGCTGGCAGCATCTCAGCTGGCACAGATGGTGGGCGAATTTGAAAAGCCCAAATTCTTTGTCTACAAGGAAAAAATCTGCGCTCACAGCCGCTCGGGGATAACCGGCTGCACGAGCTGCATCGACGTATGCTCGACGCGGGCGATTTCGGGCGATGGAGACAAGGTCAAAGTCGAACCGCATCTGTGCATGGGTTGCGGCGCGTGCGCCAGTGTTTGTCCGTCGGGTGCGATGAGTTATGCCTATCCGCGCATGGCGGATGTGGGATCCCGGGTCAGGGCCGTGTTGCAGACTTATCGCAATGCCGGTGGCAAGTCACCCTGTCTGCTGTTTCACAACGCTACCGATGGCCGCGAGCTGGTGGCCAGTCTGGGCCGCCGCGGCAAGGGTTTGCCCGCTCATATCATTCCGCTCGAAGTGTTTCACGTTGCCGCGCTGGGGCCCGACCTGATGCTGGGGTGCTACGTTTTGGGGGCGGCCCAGGTCGCGATTCTTGCAACAGGATCCGAGGCGCCGGAATATCAGATATCACTCAAACGCCAACTGGATCTGGCGCAGCAAATCGTGAGCGGTCTGGGGTATGGCGATGGTCATTTCAGTTTGCTTGAAGCTCAGGACGTGCCTGCTTTGGAGCAGGCGCTATGGCAACCCGGCAAAGTGCGCGAGGTCACACCGGCGGCCTTCAACCTCTTCAACGAGAAACGCACCACGCTGGATTTTGTCATTGATCACCTGGTGCAGCATGCGCCGGTGCCGGCAGAGGTGATTTCTCTGTCTCACGGTGCCCCCTATGGCCGGGTTAACGTCAACACGGCGACCTGCACGCTGTGCATGGCCTGCGTCGGCGCCTGCCCGGAAGGCGCGCTGCTCGATGCCAAAGACACGCCCCAGCTCAAGTTTATCGAGCGCAACTGCGTGCAGTGCGGATTGTGCGAAAAAACCTGTCCGGAAAAAGCCATTACGCTTACGCCGCGCCTGTTGCTGGATAAGCAGGCAAAAGCGGAAGTCGTGTTGAACAAAGCGGAACCCTTCAACTGCGTACGTTGCAGCAAGCCGTTCGGTACTCAGCAAATGATCGCAAGCATGCTGGGCCGGCTGCAGACGCATTCCATGTTTGCCGGAGATCTTGCTTTGCGCCGTCTGCAAATGTGCGCGGACTGCCGTGTCATCGATATGATGGAGAACACCAGCGAGGCGAGCATTTTGGATCAGCCGGCGGGCAGGGACGGGGAGGCGGGCCGATGAGCGCTGAATCACAAAGCCTGGATTCTGAGCACTCTGCTGTCGAAGACAGCGCACGCGCCGGTTGTTATGCGCTGATCGGACGCCTGTTCTACGATGCCCCGGATGCCGATTTGCTGGCCGTAATCTGCAACGCCAGTCCCGTAGCCGAGGCGGCAGGCGAGGCCGGACAATTTGCATCGGCCTGGGGCGCGCTGCAAGGCGTTTGTCGTAACGCTGATGTAGATGCGCTCAGAAGGGAGTACGACAGTTTGTTCATCAGCGTGGGCAAAGCGGCGATTACTTTGTATACCTCACGCTACGTACCCGGCGCCGCTGCCGACAAGCATCTGGTCCGGTTGCGGGAGCATCTGGATGGATTGGGCCTGGCGCGGCACGGTTCGGTGTTCGAGGTCGAAGACCATATCTCCGGTTTGTGCGATGTCATGCGGCATTTGATCGAAGCAAATCAAGCACTTGAAGATCAGCACCGGTTTTTTGACGGTTTCGTCAGGGCCGGGGCCATGCCATTGTGCGTTGCGGTAGAACATGCGGTGCCTGCAGTGTTTTACAAGCATGTCGCCGCGTTTGCACTGGCGTTTTTTGAGATGGAAAAACTGGCTTTTGAGATGGAGGACTGAATTGTTTTATGCATTGCGGCAATAAGGGTTTTATACCCTGAATAAAATTGGGCCATTAACAAAAGTAATTATCACTAAATAAATATTGATTTGAATTGAGGAACCCTGTAATTTTGATCCAAATCAAAAAATGCAGTGAATTGTCGATTATGGAGGGGTGCGATGAAAAGTCCTAAATCCAAGCTTTCCCGTAGAAACTTTTTGGTTGTGGTCGGCGCCAGTGGAATAGCGGCTGCAGCAACTCTGGTGACCCATCAGAATCCTGACGCGCAGCCCGGCACACAGGTCAAGGATTCCGGGTCCCAAAGCTATCGACTGACGGAACACATCCAGAATTACTACCGCACCGCCAAAGTCTGAGGAGGAGTGCCTCATGTTACTCACCAAAAAATCAAATAGCGTATCCGCTGCTCAGAGCCGGCTCGCCCGCGGTGTCGCGGGCATGATGGGCAAGACCATAGATCGCCGGGCTTTTCTCAAGCAGTCCGGGATCACGCTGGGTGCCGGCGCCGTGGTGTCGCAATTGCCGTTCAGCATAGTCGGCAAAGCCGAGGCCGCGCAGGAAGCGGGTGCCGGCAAGACCGAAGTCAAACGCACGATTTGCACGCACTGTTCCGTGGGCTGTGCCCTGGATGCGGTGGTGCAAAACGGCGTGTGGATACGCCAGGAACCGGTGTTTGATTCCCCGATCAATCTCGGCGCGCACTGCGCCAAGGGCGCGTCGATTCGCGAGCACGGCATGACGCATGACTCGCACCGCCTGAAATATCCAATGAAGCTCGTCGCAGGCAAATGGCAGAAGATCTCCTGGGATGTGGCGCTTACCGAGGTCAGCCAGAAACTGCTGGCCATCAAGAAGGAGAGCGGGCCCGACGCAACGTTCTGGATCGGCTCATCCAAGCACAACAACGAGCAGTCGTATCTGTTCCGCAAGTTCGTGTCGTTCTTCGGCACCAACAACATGGACCACCAGGCGCGCATTTGCCACTCGACCACGGTGGCCGGCGTGGCGAACACCTGGGGTTATGGCGCCATGACCAACTCCTACAACGACGAGCAGAATTCCAAGTGCATCCTGTTTTTCGGCAGCAACGCCGCCGAGGCGCACCCGGTGTCGATGCTGCATACGCTGCACGCCAAGGAAACCGGCGCCAAGGTGATCGTCGTCGATCCGCGTTTCACCCGCACTGCGGCCAAAGCTGACAAGTATTACCGCATCCGTTCCGGCACCGACGTCGCATTCCTGATGGGCATGCTGCATCACATCTTCAAGAATGGCTGGGAGGACAAGCAATACATCCACGACCGCGTCTACGGCATGGACAAGGTCAGGGAAGAAGCTGCCAAGTGGACGCCGGACAAGGTCGAAGAAGTCACCGGCATGAAAGAAGCGGAAGTGCGCGACGTGGCCGAACAGATGGCCAAGAACCGCCCCAGCACCATCGTGTGGGCGATGGGCCAGACCCAACACACCAATGGCAATGCCATCGTGCGCGCATCGTGCATTCTGCAACTTGCGCTGGGCAACGTCGGTGTCTCGGGCGGCGGCGCCAACATCTATCGCGGCCACGACAACGTGCAGGGCGCGACCGATATCGGCCCCAACCCTGATTCGCTGCCCGGCTATTACGGCATCGCCGCCGGGTCGTGGAAGCACTGGTGCGCGGTATGGGGCGTCGACTACGAATGGGTGAAGAAGCAGTTTCCTTCTGAAGGGATGATGTCCAAGCCCGGCATCACGGTGTCGCGCTGGATCGACGCCGTGCTCGAGAAAAACGAGTTGATCGACCAGGACTCGAACCTGCGCGCGGTGGTTTTCTGGGGTCATGCGCCGAACAGCCAGTCGCGCGGCAAGGAGATGGTCGAGGCGATGAAAAAGCTCGACATGCTGGTGGTGATCGATCCGTATCCGTCGGCGACGGCGGCGATGGCGGCGATGGTGCGCCAGGACGGCGTCTATCTGCTGCCGGCGGCCACGCAACTGGAGTGTGCCGGCTCAGTTACGGCCTCCAACCGTTCTCTGCAGTGGCGCGAAAAAGTGATCGATCCGATGTTCGAATCGCGCACCGATCACATGATCATGTACCAGCTCGCACAGAAGTTCGGCTATGGCAAAGAACTGGTCGCCAAGATCAAGCTGACCAAGGGCAAGGGCGGCATGGACGAGCCGGACATGGAAGATACACTGCGTGAAGTCAATCGCGGCACGTGGACCATAGGCTACACCGGCCAGTCACCCGAGCGTCTGCAAGCGCATATGCGCAATATGCACGTGTTCGACATCAAGACGCTGCGCGCCAAGGGCGGCAAGGACGCCAAGACCGGCTACGTGCTCGACGGCGATTATTTTGGCCTGCCGTGGCCGTGCTTCGGCAATGCGGCGCTCAAGCATCCCGGTTCGCCCAATCTGTATCAGACCTCACGCCACGTGATGGACGGCGGCGGCAATTTCCGCGCCAACTTCGGCGTCGAGAAGGACGGCGTTAATCTGCTGGCCGAAGACGGCTCGCATTCGGTGGGTGCCGACATCACCACCGGGTATCCCGAATTCGACCACGTTCTGCTCAAGAAGCTCGGCTGGTGGGACGAACTCACCGAGGATGAGAAAAAAGCGGCCGAAGGCAAGAACTGGAAGACCGATTCCTCGGGCGGCATCATCCGCGTGGCGATGAAGAACCACGGCTGCCATCCGTTCGGCAACGCCAAGGCGCGCGCGGTGGTATGGAACTTCCCGGATGCCGTGCCGCTGCATCGTGAGCCGCTTTACAGTCCGCGGCCGGACCTGATCGACAAGTACCCGACGCACGATGACCAGAAGAACCGCTGGCGCGTGCCGGTGTTGTTCAAGACAGTGCAGCAGGCCAACAAGGACGCCGTCAAGCAGTATCCGCTGATCATGACCAGCGGGCGCCTTACCGAGTACGAGGGCGGGGGGGATGAGACCCGTTCCAATCCGTGGCTGGCCGAACTGCAGCAGGAAATGTTCGTCGAGATCAACCCGAAGGATGCCAACGATCGCGGCGTCAGGAACAACGAATACGTGTGGGTTGAGTCGCCAACCAAGGCGCGCCTCAAGGTCAAGACGCTGGTGACCGAGCGCGTGGCGTCGGGAACGGTATTCCTGCCGTTCCATTTCGCCGGCCGGTGGATGGGGGAGGACATGCTCAAATATTATCCGGAAGGTGCCGCCCCGGTGGTGCGTGGCGAAGCGGTCAATACTGCAACGACGTATGGTTACGATATCGTGACCATGATGCAGGAGACCAAGACCACGCTGTGCCAGGTTGCCAAGGCATAACACAACGGACCGGAGGAGCTAAACCATGGCAAGAATGAAATTTCTGTGTGATGCCGAGCGCTGCATCGAGTGCAACGGCTGTGTCACGGCTTGCAAGCAGGAACACGACATACCCTGGGGGGTGAACCGCCGCAGAGTGGTGACCCTTAACGACGGCGTTCCGGGCGAGAAATCGATTTCGGTCGCCTGCATGCACTGCTCGGATGCGCCGTGCATGGCGGTATGCCCGGTCGACTGCTTTTACCAGACCTCGGAAGGCGTGGTATTGCACGACAAGGATCTGTGCATAGGCTGCGGCTACTGTTTTTATGCCTGCCCGTTCGGCGCGCCCCAGTTCCCGCAGGATGGCGCATTCGGCCTGCGCGGCAAAATGGACAAGTGCACGTTCTGTGCCGGCGGCCCGGAAGCGGATAATTCGGCGGCCGAGTTCAAGAAGTATGGCCGTAACCGCCTGGCTGAAGGCAAACTGCCGGCCTGTGCCGAGATGTGCGCGACCAAGGCGCTGCTGGGCGGCGATTCGGATGTTATTTCCGATATTTATCGCAACCGGGTGCTCAAGCGCGGCAAGGGTTCCGAAGTCTGGGGCTGGGGCACGGCTTACGGCAAACCGGAGAAACAGCCCGCTGCCCAGCCGGGAGCCAAGTCATGATCTCCGGCAAACGCTGGTTACTGGTGGTCATCGCCGCGGCGCTGCCCTTGTTCGCAGCGGGCTGCGGCGAATCGCCTTCGGTCACGGTCTACAAGCAGGGCAAGTACCAGGGCAAGCCCGACACCCAGCCGTGGGCAGGAGAGCGATTCAAGGGCGACAAGGTGGCCTGGGAAAATGCAGTCAAGGCGCGTACTGAAAATCAGAACGAGTACGCGCGGATAGTCGCTCAATAATAAGGAGGAGTTTATGCGCGACAATCTCGGTATGCGGCGGCTGATGCGCTGGTGTGCAGTGCTGTGTATTGTGCTGCTGCCCCAGTTCTCATGGGCGGCCGAAACCAGCAGTGCCAACGAGCAGGCGCAGCGGCAGACCACGCAGCCCGGAAACAACGCGCCGGTGTGGCGCGATGTGCGCGGCGGGGACAACCTCTACCAGACCACCCAGGTGCGGGGTATAGAAACCGATGTTCTGGTGCAATCAGGCGGGGAAACCTGGCGCCAGATCCGCAACGGTCCGATTACCGTTTACGGCGGCTGGCTGCTCGTCGTGATCACGCTGCTGATCGGGCTGTTTTACGGCGTGAAGGGGCAGATCAAGCTGCACGACAAGCCCACCGGGCGGCTGATGCAGCGCTTTACCCCCTGGGACCGCGTCGTGCACTGGTCGACCGCCATCAGCTTCATGATTCTTGCGCTCACCGGCATGGTCACCCTGTTCGGCAAATACATTCTGCTGCCGGTCTTCGGTTACACGCTGTTCTCGTGGCTGGCCATCCTGTCCAAGAACCTGCATAACTTTGTCGGGCCCCTGTTCGCGGTGTGCACCGTGCTGCTTTTCTTCACCTTCGTCAGGGACAACATTCCCAAGGCCCATGACTGGCTGTGGATGAAGAAGGCGGGCGGCTTGCTGTCCGGCGAGCACGTGCCGTCAGACCGGTTTAACGCCGGGGAGAAAATCTGGTTCTGGTTCGGGGTCACGCTGCTGGGCATCGTCGCCAGTATTACCGGATTCATACTCGACTTTGCGAACTTCGGGCAGGGCCGCCTGCTGATGCAGCAGGCCAATGTGATCCACGGCATCGCCGCGGTGCTGTTTGTCCCGATGGCGCTGGCGCATATTTATATCGGCACGTTAGGAACCGAGGGCTCCTACACGTCGATGCGCACCGGCAGCGTCGATGAAACCTGGGCCAAAGAGCATCACGAATACTGGTATAACGACGCCAAGACGCGCCAGGGACACGCACCCGGTGGTGCGCCGTCTGCGGCAGTCGCTGCAGCCATGAAGGAGGGGTGGAAATGATCAACGCGCCAAAATTCTGGAAATGGGTTCCGATAGTGCTGGTGTGCGGTTCGGTGGGGATGGCCTATGCCAAACTGCCCGCGCCCACCGATGAGGCGAAGGCGAAAGCGGCCGAAGCCAAAGCCAAGTCCGATGATGCGGCAAAGAAGGACGGTGAACTGCTCGGCAAAGCCCAGGATCGCGTGGCTGAACGCTACAAGAAGGAAAAGGGGAAGATGGGAACCGCGCCTGTCCCTGTCAAAACCGCGGCGCCGGCTGCAGCCGCTGTCCCGATGGCTCCAGCGCCGGCAGCCAAGAAATAGTAAGCTCAGTCCGCTGCAATAAAAAAACCCGGATATTTCCGGGTTTTTTTCGCAAGTGCAGATTGCGGCAAGCGCTGATACACAGCAGGACTTCGCCGCGCCGGGGTTGAACTGGCATAGTTATCCAGGCGCAAACAATAATTTTTAATAAAAACAAATACTTACAATGTATTCGCCAAACATGCCCTGGCCCTGGGGCTTTCCCGCAGGGCACAGGCCTGTGGGGAAAGAACCGGCGGCCTAGCCCAGTTTGCCTGTGCTGCGCTCCAGCAGGTCCCAGGCGGTGCGCCCCAGCGTTTCTTTCCAGCGCACATAAAAGCCGCTATCGACGAGCCGGTCCCGGAAACTGCCCTGATCGGGATGCGTGATCCTCATGCCGCGTTGGGCAAGCGTAGCCTCCAGGCCGTGATTCAGTGCATCGGTATGGACGCGCTGCCGGTGCGCATGTTTTTTCGCGCTGCGCAGGATGATGTCCTGAACATCGCGCGGCAGGGTATCCCAGAAGCGCCGGCTCGCCAGCAGATTGAAGCCCGACCACATGTGATAGGTCAGCGCTACATGGTGCGTGACTTCATAGAGCTTTAGCGCTGCCGTGACCGCCAGAGGATTTTCCTGGGCGTCGACGCGCCGCTCGGCCAGCGCGCGATTCATCTCCAGCACGTACACCGGGACCGGCTCTGCGCCCAGGCTCCTGAACGCATCGTCGAACATGCGGCCCTCGGGTATGCGTATGCGCAGACCGTCCAGGTCGCGCGCCTGAGAGACCGGCTTGTCGCGGGTCGAGATGTGCCGGAAGCCGTTTTCCATCAGGCCGAACGGCACCGCGTAGAGATCTTTGGCGAGCAGTTCCTGCCGCAGGTGATCGCCGAGCGCGCCATCGAACACCGCGTGCACTTGGTCATGGTTCTTGAATGCGAAAGGCAGCCCCTGGATTTCCATTGCCGGCACCAGCGGCCCGAGTATGCCGCCCATCAGCACGTAAAACTCGATGTCGCCGTCGATCAGGCGTTGCACGATGTCGAGGTGGGAGCCGGAAAGGCCGTCGTTCGCGGCATGCACGGTCGCGTCGAAGCGGCCGCCGGTCTGCTCGCGCACGTCGTCCCACAGATCGACCAGGAACGGGTGGACATGGCTGTCCGCCGACAGATAATGATACTGATGCGCGCGCCAGCGGGGTGAAACTGCTGCGGCGCTCACGACGGAAGATCGGAGGCCATCAGTTCCGGCTGTATGCCCTGTGCCTCGGTGTTGGAAAAATTAAGTTCTATTTTCACGCCATTGGGGGCGGTCAGTGCGCCTTGAACAATTTCGGCAGGTACGTGGCGATTTCCGGGAACGCCGCGAGGCAGACTATGACCGCAAGCAGCGCGACCCAGTATGGCGCGGCACCGATGAATATCTGGCTCAGGGTGATATTTTCATCAGGCAACGCCGCCTTGACGGTGAACGCCAGGATGCCGAATGGCGGGGTCAGCAGCCCGGTTTCCACGGCGATGATGCCGATCATCGCAAAGGCCAGGGGATCGATCCCGAGCGCCATCGCGATAGGCGCAAAAATGGGCACCGTCAGCAGCAGGATGGAAATCGAGTCGATGATGCATCCCAACGCGAACCAGATCAGCACCATCAATGCCAGGATGCCCCATGTGCCCAGCCCGGTGCTCAGCAGGAACTCCTGCGCGGTGCGCGTGAAACCGGTCATGGTCAGCACGCGCGAGTAGAGTTGCGCGGTAAACAGCAGCAGCAGCAGGGGTGCCAGCGTGCGGCCGACCGAGAGCACGACCTCGCGGATCTCCTTGAAGCGCACGCCTTTGCCTATTGCCAGCAGCAATGAGGCGGCAGCGCCCACGCCCGCGCCCTCGGTCGGCGTGAAGAACCCGAGCCAGATGCCGCCCAGCGTGCCGGCCACCAGTCCTATGACCAGCAGCGTGCTGATGATGGTGGTGATGCTCAGCGGGGCTTCGTGATCGTTGCGTCTGGTGGGCCTACCCTGGGCGCGCGCGCTCGCGACCGCGCCCCGGCTCATCTCGCCGACCAACTGGGGGCGGACTATCGAGGCGCCCAGGATATACAGCAGATATAAACTGACCAGTAAAAAACCGGGCAATATGCCGGAGAGGAACAGGTCGCCGATCGACAACTCGGTCAATATCGCCCACACGATCATCAGCACGCTGGGGGGGATCAGCATGCCCAGGCAGGCGCTGCCGGAGATGCAGCCCAGCGAGAAGCTCGTGTTGTAGCCGTAGCGCTTCATCTCCGGGTAGGCGATCTTGGAGAAGGCGGCTGCGGCGGCGATGCTGACGCCCGTGACGAAAGCGAACACCGCGTTGGACAGCACCGTGGCCACGGCCAGACGTCCGGGCACCAGCTTGGTGGCGCGGTTGATCAGCGTGAACATGTCGGTGGCTGCGCCGCATTTGGCGAGAAACTCGCCCATCAGCATGAACAACGGGATGACGGCGAACACATAATCGCGCACGGCTTCGTAGGCGGTGCTGCCGAGGAAATTGGCGACCACGCCCATATCCTTGGTCATCAGATAAATGCCGAGCATCGCTGCCGTCCCGAGGGAGACGGCGATGTGCACGCCCGTGAACACGAGCGTGAGCAGCACGGCGACCAGGATCAGCATTTCGGTGGTGCCGAACATGATCAGCCCCCCGCCATGAGAGAGCGGTTCATAATGCGGCGCCTTCAGGTGGCGGGGTTTTCCCCAGCGCCGCCTTGATGTGGATCAGTCCGGACAAAACATATTCGAGCACGGCCAGTCCGCAGCCGAGTATGACGGCGGCGCGCGCCGGCCACGACGGCACGCGCAACGCGCCTTCGCCTTCGTATTCATTCGAGTTCCAGGCGTGCAGCAGCGGATCGATGCCGCCGTAGACGATGACGGCGAAAAACAGGATCCCGAGCACGCAACCGACCGCGGCCATGGTTTCGCGGGCGCGGAACGGCAGGGCATTGAGAAAGGCATCCACCCTGAGCATGCCGCCGCTGCGTATGGCATAGCTTGCCTGCAGAAAACAGATGATGACGATGGACATCGAGACGATTTCGGGCGTGCCTTTGACCGGCGAATTGAAAACCACGCGCCCAACGACGTCTGCGACCACCAGAAAACTCAGTAAAAAAGCGAGAAAAGCCGAGAAGGCGAGCAGGGACCTTGATACTAACTCGCTGATTTTATTGAGCATTTATGTTCAATAGAGAAGCTCCGTCCGCGATGGCGCGGACGGAGCGGGTGAATACTACTTGATGGGATAACGCACCGGCCACTTGTGGCCGAGTTTTTCTGATTCTTCCAGTGTCAGCTTGAGCACCTGGCTGCCGGGCAGGCCCATTTTGTCGAGTTCGGTGGCTTTTTCCTGCGGCCAGTTTTTGAGCGAGTTGGCCCAGTCGACGCGCACCGAATCCGGCAGCTGCTTGACCACCGCGCCGGCTTTCCTCAACTGCTCAATCTGTTCGGGGTAACTTTTCAGGTTGGCCGTGCCGGTCAGGGCTTCGTATTCCCGCCCGACCTCGAGGATGATCTTCTGGACATCCTTGGGCAGCTTGTTGAAGCGGGCTTTGTTCATGGTCAGGCCGTGCCAGGTGATCGCGCCAAAGCCGATCTCGGTGTAGTACTTGCCTACTTCATGCAGCTTGAAATTGACATAGCCTGAGGGGAACATGATCCAGCCGTTGTAGACCCCGGTCTGCATCGATGTATAGGACTCCGGCAGGGAGGATTGCACCGGCACCGCGCCGGCATATTCCAGCCACTTCAGGTTCAGGCCCGCGCCGGCAATTTTCTGGCCTTTGAGGTCGGCGACTTTATTCCATTCAAAATTGGTGCCGAGGTTGTAGCCGTTGTCGGCAATCAGCCCGATCAGTACCTGGTTGAACTTGTCCTCCAGCACCTTGGTCATGTAGGGGACTTTGTCGAACACGGCGCGCGCTATCTTGACGCTCTTCACCGGGTCCATGGTGCCGAAAGGCAGCATGACCTGGAAGGCATGCAGCGGCAGGTTGGACGGCTCGAAACCGAAGTTATAACCGCCGATGTCGATGATGCCGGACTGCACACCTTCGAGGGTGTCGGCCACTTTGACGATAGAGCCGCCGTAGCCTTCGATGAATTCGACTTTGTGCTTGGTTTTGGCGGCAACGCGCTTGGTCACTTCGGGCACGAAGAAACTTTGCATCAGGTTGACGTAGGTATTGGCCGGCGGATGGCCCGAGGCGATGCGCAGCTTGATATCTTCGGCACGCACCGGGGCGGACGACAGCATTACGGGCAATGCAAGAACCAGAGTGGACAAAATAAGTTTACGGACAAATTTCATGACGACCCTCCATGGGAAAAAATCTAATGGCATGCATCTCGGGATAAGTTGCTGCAGATGTTATTATTTGAGGCGCTTAACGGCTGATAATCTACAAACATTGCAAAATTGTCAAGAAAGGAAAAACAGTAATGAAAGCAAACGTGATCCGCTGTGCCGCACAGGGCAGCCCCGAAGTCATGCGCATGGAGTCTGTGGACCTGCCTGAACCGGGAAAAGGCGAGGTGCTGATCCGGCAGACGGCGATCGGCCTGAATTTCATGGATGTCTACCACCGGGGCGGGCAATATCCGCTGCCCATGCCCAGCGGACTGGGCGTCGAGGCCGCGGGCGTGGTCGAGAAAATTGGCGCCGGGGTGAGCGACCTGAAGCCGGGTGACCGTATCGGTTATGCGGGCGGCGCGCCGGGTGCGTATGCCGATTACCGCATCATGCCTGCGGAGCGCATGATCAAGCTGCCTGATTTCATCAGCGATGAGCAGGCGGCGGCCAGCATGATGAAGGGCATGACGGCCGAGTATCTGCTCAACCGCTGCTATCCGGTCAAATCCGGGCAATATGTGCTGTTCATGGCTGCAGCCGGCGGCGTCGGCCTGGTTGCGGGACAGTGGGGCAAGGCGCTGGGCGCCAAAATGATAGGCGTGGCCGGCGGCCCGGAAAAATGCAAGCTGGCGCTGGCCAACGGCTATGCCCATGTGATCGACCGCAAAAGCGAGGACATCGCGGCGCGGGTGAAGGAAATCACCGGCGGCGCGGGCGCGGCTGTGGTGTATGACTCCATAGGCAAGGCCACTTTCGACATCACGCTCCAGTGCCTCGCACCGCGCGGCTATTTCGTCTCGTTTGGCACCACCACCGGGGCGCCGCCTCCGATGGAAGCGGCGACGCTGCAGAAAATGGGCTCGCTCTATTTCACCCGGCCGACCATGGTCACGTATACCGCGAAGCGCGAAGATCTGCAGGCCTCGGCTGCCGCCGTGTTCGACATGGTGAAAAAAGGCGCCATCAAACTGCATATCGGCAACCGCTATCCGCTGTCCGATGTGAAGCGGGCGCATCAGGACCTCGAAGCGGGAAAAACGGCGGGTTCGTCGCTGATTCTGCCGTAAGCACCTGCGGAACTCCGCTGGTGCAACGGTAACGCTAAACATGGCCTACGAATTTCGGCTGTATCAGGACAGACTCGCCGCGAAATGCACGGCAAAGAGGCAGCTGGTGCATCCCGTCACCGCGCTCTATGTGGTGGCTGGTTCGCTCAGGCTGACCGGCGGCGTGTTGGGCGCCAACAGCGCCTGGCATCCCGCTGCGCAATGGACGCCGGGCGCAGGCAGTCTGCCGACTATTGTGTTGCGCTGGGAACTGGTGGCGGCCGGCAGTCCGGACAACGCGTTAAGTGGTGAAGGCGTGGAAAGCCGTCTCATGCTGGCCTCGGCCATGCTGCTGGACCCCGCTCAGAAATACCTGCTGCGCTGTGACCGCGTGGATTTCCCGCCGGGAGGTGTGGCGCTGACCCATACGCATGCCGGCGCGGGAACGCGCTGCGTGCTGTTCGGCGGCATACGCATCCGCTGCCTGGGAGAAGAACATGCCTACGGACCGCTGGAGCCGTGGTTCGAGGCGGGCGCCGATTCCGTGTTTGCGTCCGCATCTGCGAGCGAGGCCACGGCGTTTGCGCGCGTGATGATCCTGCCGCGCGAACTGCTGGGCAAATCATCGATACGCTATGTCAATGCGGAAGACCTGGACAAGCCCAAGAACCAGAGTTACCAGGTTTTCCTCGACCAGCCGGTCGAACTGCCGCCGTCCTGACAGTCTCACACGTCGTCAGACCGCGCCTTCCATCACCTGCACTTCGACCAGCGTGCCGGCGCTAACGTTGCCTTGCGCTTCGGGCAGGATGATGAAGCAGTTGGCTTCCGCCATCGAGCGCAATATGCCCGAACCCTGCTCGCCGGTGACGCGCACGCTCCAGGTGCCCGCAGCATCCCGGGTGAGGATGCCGCGCTGGAATTCGGTGCGCCCGGGCGCTTTTTTGAGACTGGACGTGCAGGGCACTTTGAACGAGGGCAGCGGCTCTACCGGATCGCGGCCCGATAACTTGAGCAGCGCGTCGCGCACAAACTGGTAGAACGTCACCATCACCGACACCGGGTTGCCGGGCAGCCCGAAGAAGTGCGCATCGCCGATCTTGCCGTAGGCCAGCGGCCGGCCGGGCTTCATGGCGATTTTCCAGAACACCACTTCGCCCATTTTGTTGAGCAGGTCTTTGACGAAATCCGCTTCACCCACCGACACGCCGCCGCTGGTGATCACAACATCAGCGATGGCCGCGGCTTCTCCGAATGCCTGCTCCAGCAGCTTGGGGTCATCGCGCACCACGCCCATGTCGATCACTTCGCAGCCGAGGCGCTCGAGCATGCCGTGGATCGTGTAGCGGTTGCTGTCGTAAATCTGGCCTTCGGCGAGCATCGTGCCGACGGAACGCAGTTCGTCGCCGGTCGAAAAGAAAGCGACGCGCAGCCGCCGGTAGATCATGACTTCGGGGATGCCGAGCGAGGCGATGAGGCCGATCTCCGCCGGCCGCAATAACTGGCCGCGCTTCAATGCAGCCTGTCCGGTTTTCAGGTCCTCACCGGCGCGCCGCAGATGCTGTCCCTGACGGTGTCCGCCGCCGATTCTGACCTCGTTGTCTTTAGCTTCGGCATGCTCCTGCATGACGATGGTGTCGGTGTCTTGCGGCACCACGCCGCCGGTCATGATGCGCACGCACTCACCGGCCTTGACTGCTCCAGAAAATGGCACACCGGCGAATGAAGTGCCGGCGACCTTGAGCGTTACCTTGGCGTCGGTTTTGAGATCGGCGAAACGCACTGCGTAGCCATCCATCGCGGAATTGTCATGGGCTGGCACATCGAGCGGTGAGGTCACATCTTGCGCCAGCACGCGGCCCAATGCGGCGCGGATGTGTACGCACTCATGCGTTGCAACCGGCGACAGAAAGCGGCTGATGACTTCGCGCGCCTTGGCCACCGCCATCGAGTTCGGATCGTAATCGTCGGCACAGGAAAGCGGGCTCTGGGTTTGAGATGGATCGTTCATTGCATGACCTCGTTTGCTGTCGTTTCTTGCAGGGGAATTCTACAGGATTTGCGCCCGGACCAAGGCGGTGCAAGCGCTTCATCATTCCCGGTTGGCCGAAGTACGGCAGAATGGCGGTGTTATTCCCTATTTTGCGTCGGATTGTATTTAACGATGAATGATCTTACCCAGGCATTTGCCGCGGCGTTCAAACTGATAGGCCGGCTCGATCCCGAGTTGCTCGGGATCGTAACGCTGAGCCTCGAAGTCAGCGTGACGGCCGTGATGATCGCCGCAGCGATGGGCCTGCCGCTGGGCGCCGCGCTGGCTGTCGAGCGCTTTCGTGGCCGTCAGGCGATAGTGGTGCTGCTCAACGCCCTGATGGGCCTGCCGCCCGTGGTAGTCGGGCTGGTGGTTTATCTGTTGCTGTCGCGAGCGGGGCCGCTGGGCTCGCTTGGCATTCTGTTCACGCCGACGGCCATGATCATCGCGCAGTCAATACTTATTACGCCCATCATCGCCGCGCTGTCGCGGCAGACCATAGAGGATGCCTGGCGCGAGTATGAAGAGCAGCTGTGTTCGCTGGGGGCCAGGCAGCTGACTGCGGCGCTGACGCTGTTGTGGGACACGCGCTATTCGCTGGTGACCATAGTGCTCGCAGGCTTCGGGCGGGCGGCGGCGGAAGTGGGCGCCGTGATCATCGTCGGCGGCAATATCGATGGCGTGACGCGCGTGATGACCACCGCCATCGCGCTGGAAACCAGCAAGGGTGATCTTCCGCTGGCGCTCGGCCTTGGCATCATACTGGTGGGGCTGGTCATCACGCTCAATGCCGCTGCGAGTCTAATCAAGGAAGCGGCGCAGCGCCGCTATGGTTGACCGGTGAACCGCACATGCTGCCCCTTACCTTAAATAATCTGTGTTTCGCCATCGATGGACGGACCATCATCGATCACGTCTCCGTGGAAATCGGAAGCGGTCCCCGTACCATCATCCTCGGTTCGAACGGCGCGGGTAAAAGCATACTGATGCGGCTGTGCCACGGCTTGCTGCGACCGACAGCAGGAACGCTTGAATGGCGCAGCGGCAACGGCGATCCGCGCCGGCGGCAGGCGATGGTATTTCAGCGGCCGGTGATGCTGCGCCGCTCGGCGCTTGCCAACATCGTTTACGGTTTGAAGCTGGCCGGAATTGACCCGACCGAGCGGGAACTGCGCGCGCGCGACGTGCTGGAAGCGGTCGGACTGGCTGCGCTGGCCGACCAGCCGGCACGTGTATTGTCTGGCGGTGAACAGCAGCGGCTCGCGCTGGCACGCGCGTGGGCGCTGGGTCCTGAAGTGCTGTTTCTTGACGAACCGACCGCGAATCTCGATCCGGGTTCCACGCGCGATATCGAGAGCATCATTTCAGCCATCCATGCCGCCGGCACCAAGATCATCATGACCACGCACAATCTGGGTCAGGCGCGGCGCCTGGGCGACGAAATCCTGTTTCTGAGCGAAGGACGGCTGGTCGAGCGCAGTCCGGTGGAGCGCTTTTTCCGCGAGCCTGCATCGACCGAAGCTGCTCAATTCATCAGGGGCGAGTTGCCGTGGCAGTAATGAGACAATTCGCAACGATTATTTTCTTCCTGGCGGCGGCGCCGTGTGTGTCGACGGCATTGGCCGTCGATAATTTCATCATCGTTTCTTCCACCACATCTACCGAGAATTCCGGTCTGTTCAAACACATTTTGCCGCTGTTTCAGAAGAAAACAGGGATTGAGGTCAGGGTGGTGGCGCAGGGCACCGGCCAGGCGCTCGACATGGCGCGGCGCGGCGATGCCGACGTGGTGTTCGTTCACGACAAGACTGCGGAAGAAAAATTCGTCGCCGACGGTTTCGGCGTTGCGCGTTTCGAGGTGATGTATAACGATTTCGTGCTGGTCGGCCCGAAAAGCGATCCGGCGCAAGTGACGGGCGGCAAGGACATCGTCGCAGCCCTCAAGAAAATCCAGTCTGCGCAGGCGCCTTTCGTATCGCGCGGCGACAAGAGCGGCACGCACGCCGCCGAACTGCGGCTGTGGAAAATTGCGGACACAGACATGCCGGCGGCCAAGGGAGCGTGGTACCGCGAAACCGGTTCAGGCATGGGGCCGGCGCTCAACACCGCATCCTCGATGAACGCCTATATTCTTGCCGACCGCGGCACCTGGCTCTCGTTCAAGAATCGCGGCGACCTCATCATCTCAGTCGAGGGCGACCAGCGGTTGTTTAACCAGTACGGCGTCATGCTGGTGAACCCCGCCAAGCACCCGCACGTCAAGAAAGACCTGGGACAGGCATTCGTCGACTGGGTGATCTCGCCGGAGGGCCAGAAGGCGATTGCCGAGTACAAGATCGGCGGCGACCAGCTGTTTTTTCCCAACGCGAAGAAATAACGCGCAGTGGCAAGCCTTGGAGTCCGTAACGAAAAGGCCAAACCCAATGAAACCGCCGATGAACGCGAGGCCGATGTTCCAGATCGCGCAGGCCGCCGTCACCAGGCTCAAGAAACGGTCGTTCTTGGTTTTTCCGAAATGGCACGAGCCGGACAAGTTTCAGTGAACATGCGGGCTGTTCGTGTTTAAAATAGCCGCATGATGTTCGAGGCCTGCACATGAAACGCTATCCCGGCTTGACGCTGCGCATCCTGGCGAGCGGGCAACCCGCCATGGGGCCGGGCAAGGCCGAACTCATCTCGCATATCGAGGCGACCGGTTCGATCTCGGCTGCGGCGCGCGCGATGGGCATGTCCTACCGGCGCGCCTGGCAGCTGGTCGAGGCCATGAATGACGCTTTTGCAGAACCGGTCATACTTACCGCGGTCGGGGGCAGGCGGGGCGGCGGGGCGGTCGTGACCGAATTCGGCAAGCAACTGGTTGCGCATTTCCGCGCGATGGAAGACAAGGCCTCGGCGGCGATTGCGGCGGATATCAAGACGTTCGATGCGCACCTGCGCCACTCCCGTGGCAAAGCCACATAGGAAATGATTTGCCGGTGAGTGTGATGTGCGCTATATTCCATGAAATATAGCGATTCAAACAGGTGCGGCCGATGAAATACAAGTATTTGTTTTTATTGATATATTTTATTTCATTGTTCGGCGTGAACGCATCGGGGCGCAATGCACTGGCACAGACCGACAACCCCCCGATTGCTGCGGCCTCCGATTTGAAGTTCGCGCTGGAGGATATCGCTGCGCGCTTCCGCGGCGACACCAACAAAGATGTGCGCCTGTCGTTCGGCTCGTCCGGAAATTATTTCCGGCAAATTGCAGAGGGTGCACCGTTCCAGATGTTTCTGTCAGCAGATGAGGGTTTCGCGTTTCGTTTGCATCAGGCCGGTAAAACTGAAGACCGCGGCGTGTTGTATGCCATCGGCCGCATCGTGCTGTTTGCGCCCACCGGATCGCCGCTCAATGTCGATGCCAAAGCAGAAGGGCTGAAAGCGGCCCTGGCCGGCAACCGGATCCGCCGCTTCGCGATTGCCAATCCCGAGCATGCTCCGTATGGCCGTGCCGCTGAAGAGGCGCTACGCAAGTTGGGGTTGTGGGATGAACTGCAGGGCAAACTGGTGCTCGGCGAAAACGTATCGCAGGCCGCACAGTTCGCCAGCAGCGGTTCGGCGCAAGGCGGCATTTTTGCGTATTCCCTGGCGCTGTCGCCCAATGTGGCGAAACTGGGACGATATAGCCTGCTGCCGGCAGAACTCCACAAGCCGTTGCGCCAGCAGATGGTGCTGGTCAAAGGGGCTGGCGAGACCGCGCGCGAGTTCTACGCGTATCTGCAGCAGCCCGCAGCACGGAAAATTCTGACACAGTATGGTTTTGAGTTGCCTGAAGAGTCTGCGAAGTAATTCATGGATTGGACCGCGCTCAGCCTGTCACTGAAACTTTCCGGGTGGACGGTGCTGATCCTGTTGCCGCTGGGCATCTGGGCCGGGCGTGCGCTTGCGGTTAATCACTTCCGCGGCAAGGCCTGGGTCGAGGCGCTGCTGGCGTTGCCGCTGGTGCTGCCCCCGACGGTGCTCGGTTATTACCTGCTGGTGGCAATGGGCGGTGCGTCGCCGGTCGGCCAATTCTACGAATCCTGGATAGGCCGGCCGCTGGTATTTAATTTCGAGGGACTGTTGATCGCCTCGGTGATTTTCAATATCCCGTTTGCGATCCAGCCGCTGCAACGTGGGTTCGAAGCCATTGCGCCGGAGGTGCGCGACGCCGCCGCCTGCTGCGGATTGAGCCGCTGGCGCACCTTGTGGCGTATCGAACTGCCGCTGGCCTGGCAGGGTGTGCTCTCGGCAACGGTGCTGACGTTTGCGCACACGTTGGGCGAGTTCGGCGTGGTGCTGATGGTCGGCGGCAACATCACCGGCGAAACCAAGACTATCGCCATTGCCATTTACGACCGCGTGCAGGCCTTCGACACCGCCGGCGCCGGCATCATGTCCGCTGTGCTGCTGCTGATTTCGCTGGTCGCCATCGGCGCCGCGTATTTGACCACTTCACGTTCGCGGTCGCGCCACCATGGCTGAGCACGGCATTTGCGCGCGGCTGCAGCAGGATGGACCGATCCCGCTGGACGCCGAACTCGACTGCGCGCCGGGCGAAGTGCTGGCGCTGGTCGGGCCGTCGGGCAGCGGCAAGACCACTATCCTGCGCGCAATTGCCGGATTGCTGCGCGTCAGGCATGGCGCGATCCATTGCAACGGCGATTGCTGGTTCGACGACGAACGCCAGGTATGGGTAGAGACCCGCCGCCGCCGCGTCGGTTATGTGTTTCAGAACTACGCGCTGTTTCCGCACCTGAGCGCGCTGCACAACGTCATGGAGGCCATGCTCGACCGACCTGCGGCCGAGCGCGAGCGCCGTGCGCGCGATGTGCTCACACGGGTGCGGCTGTCGGGCCTGGAAAACCGGGTGCCCGCAGCGCTGTCCGGCGGTCAACAACAACGTGTCGCTGTGGCCCGCGCACTGGCGCGCGAGCCGCGGGTGCTGCTGCTCGACGAGCCGTTCTCCGCGGTGGACCGCGCGACGCGCCAGCGGTTGTACCACGAACTGGCCGAACTGCGCCGTGAGCTGGCAATGCCGATGATCCTGGTCACTCACGATCTCGACGAAGCGCTGATGCTGTCCGATCGCATGTGCGTGCTGCACCAGGGGCGCACGCTGCAGGTCGGCGAACCTTATGCAGTGATGACAAGACCGCAGACCGTTGAAGTTGCGCAGCTCGTCGGACTGCGCAACGTGTTCCGCGCCGGTGTGATCGAACACGACACGGCGCGTGGCGTGACCGTCATCGAATGGCGAAAGCACCGGCTGGAAGCGCGGCTGCAGCCGGATTTTGCCGTGGGGCAGCAGGTGACCTGGGTGATCCCGCAGGGCCATATCGTACTGCACCGGCGCGACCGGCCGTCGCGCGGCGAGCGCGAGAACCCGGTGTCTGGCGTGGTGCTGGAATATTTGCCGCTGGGCGAAAATGTCGCGCTGACGGTGGCCGTCAACGGCCCGGACCGGCCACCGCTGTTCCTGACGGTTCCTGCACACACGGCGCGCCGCAACAACATTGCACAGGGCGCGGAGATCGGCGTATCCCTGCTTGCCGAAGGGATACACCTGATGTCAGCGGATGAGTCGCGCACGCCGAGGCGCAACGAGCCGTAACAGGGTAGGTGTGGATCACTGGTAATATTAAAAATTAACAGGCAACCCGGCAGCGTTCTTTAGCCCGGCTTGCGAACGCGCACCGCCGCAATAATTTTCGTCAGCCGCGCACGTGACGTCTCGTCCGGACGCGCATAGGCTGCGGCGTCGAGTAGCCAGCGATCGATGTCAGCGGAGGTGGTCAGGGAGGTCTGCCGGCCTTCCATGGCGTATTTCAGTGCGCGTATCTTCAGGTGTTGCCGGGCGGCGAGAAATTCCGCGGGGCTTTCAATTCCACATGCGATCTCAAGATTCAGCAGGATGTCGGACAAACTCTCGCTGGCGTTTTTGCCCGGCTTCGCGGCCGGCGCTGTAGTCAACGGGTCCAAGCCCGCAAAACGCGCGTCCAGTTTGCTTTTCCATGCATCGGGGAATTGCTCAATGGTGTGCCAACGGGCTTCAAGGCTGACGGCGAGTTCCTCGGCCAATGTTCCATTTGAATCATGGGCATCCAGCAGTTTTTCGCGTTCATCGCACAGCGCCATTTTCGCCATGAGGGCATCGTATCGGGCTTGGGAAGCATGCTCTGCGAGTTCGCCCAGTCGCCGGGTCACGGCTTCGCGCGCGGCGCGATAACGTGCGTCGAGCCTGGCGGCTTGTGCCTTGGGCGCCTCCGGACAGGCACGCCAGGCAGTATCGGCTTCAGCCATGGCGCGTTTGATGTCGGTTGCAATCGTAGCCTGCGTTAGTGCAGCGAGTCGCCCGATGATGTTCTCGCGCGCTTTCTGGTTGGCACTGGATTCGGCTGCCACAGCGGAGCGGGCGGCATCGCGAGCCGTAAATATCGAGTCCGTGGCGGTTTTGAACGCACCCCACAGCGCATTCTCGTCGCGCCGAGGCAACGGCTGGGCTTTGGCCACCTCTTGCCACTGCGATTGCAGCTTGCGCACTTTGTCCACGACATCGCGCGCGGCCACGTCCGATGCCGCTAACGTTTTCGCGGCCGCCACCAGGGCTTCGCGTTGGCTGCGCGCCTCGCCATAGGCATTTTTCAGCGGTGTCTCCAACGCTTGCAAAGCCGCTGAGTAGCGCCGTGTGAGCGCGTTGTCGCCCTTGAGCGCCTTGCGCGGCACGGTGTGTTCAACAGGCCCCAGTTTGCGCCACGCGAGTTGCGCGTCATCCAGCGTGCGGGCCAGGGCGCGCCAGTCGGGAATGGCGGAAGGGATGGGGTGCGCGCCGTCCTGCACGGCGGGGAAAAATTTATCCGCCGCCTGCACCAGAGTGGAGACTATGGCTTCGCGCGCCGCCAGATTTTCCTGACGGGCAACTTTAAGCTTGTCCAGGTGTGCAGCCACCGGCACATACGCCGCCTTCAATGCCCCGTCAAAGGCCAGCCATACGGTTTGATTGGATGCGCCGCCGAGTTTGTCCAGTTCTTTCCAGCGTTCGCGCAACTTGTCGATGGCTTCGGCGTGCGCCTTGATCGCTACTTTGCCGGCGGCCTGCAGCGCGAGCGCTTGCGCCTCTTCTGCGAGTCTTTCGCGGCCCTGTCCGCCGCTCCATCGTTGCCACTCGTGCAGACGCCGCTGCTCGCGGCGCAGGGTATCGATGCGCAGCGTGAGAGCAGCGTTCACCGGGCTGCGCTTTAACTCATGATCGATCACGGCCAATAGACGCGTCAGGTCGGCCATGTGTCCAGCCGCCTGCGCGGCTTCTGCAGCTTCGATATCGTGCTGTACCGCGTCTGCGCGCTGCTTGTATTTTTGATCACGTTGCACGCGTTCCCGTGCGCTCAGGGCATCGTGTTCAAGTTGCCGCTGCCCGTTGTTCGTATTGCGCCAGTCCGCAAAGCGGTGTGCGAGCACGGTGTGCAATTCCCCATCCGTAATTTCCGGAAATTCACGCCACTGCGCTATGCACGCTTTCTCAGCTGCTTCGTCGGCGGCAGGCAGTGCAGACAATGATTTCAAAAACCCGGCACGCTCCACCACGCTGGAAGCCAGCGCCAGCAGCCTGTTTCCGGCATCGACTTTCTCAATACAACGCGCATCGCTGGTGTCCGGCGGATTTTGTACGAGTTCCAGGACATTCACCGCCGGGGTTTGCGTCCCGGTGGCTGCGATGTCGCCCTGCGCAACACCTGGCAATTGGGATTTCAATGCATCCATGCAGGCATCCACGGCGCTGAGCCAGCGGGTGAGCGTTTGCGCGCGCTCGCTGTGCGCGCGCACGCGTGCCCCGAGGTGCTCGCTTAACGCTTTAAATTCATCGGTCAGTGACGCATCGGTCAGATCAACATTCAAGGCGGCCCACGCACGATCCAATTCCATCACCGAATTGACGGGCACGTGCTCCCGCTCGTGCAACGCACGCGCACTGGCGATCAAGGCGTGGGCGTCTGCAATGGCGAGGCGTGTAGCGGTGGCGGTCTCATAGCGTGATTTCGCGGCGCGATAGAGGCGTTTGTCCTGTTCGCGAAAGTCGTGCATGGCCTGTTTTAAGGAACGCTCCTGCCTTAACGCTTCAATCGCGGCAAGTTTTAAAGATAGAGTAGGGGCCTGCTGCGCCAATTGCAGCAGCGCGGCGTCGTCTGTTGCAGCGGCTTGTATGCGCTGTTGCCACGCATGTATTTCTTCGGCAGCAGCGCCCGTGAGCGGAGTTTCGCCTGGCGCAGCGTCAGGCGAGAGTGCTTCTCCCGCGGGGGAGGAATCGAAACTCCTGGTTTTATTGAATATATTTTCAAACACGAGGCGGGGCTTTAAAATGGATTGCCGACATTGTGACACTAAATTTACTGGATTGCGTAACACATGCACCTGGAGTCATGTCTCAAATCCTGATTTGCCCGAACCCGTATCGGCTCCGGCGTTCCAGTCTTTCTGGAAATAGCGATACCTACCCGCCCTCGATCCTCGGAATGAAGAAGATTTCGCAGCCCGGTCTTATCGCCTGGTAATAACCGACCTCCTGGACTTCGCCATCGATTGCGACGGTCGTCTCCTCCTCCAGGTGTTCGCCCAGGCCGGGACAGAGTGCATCCAACGCCTTGATTACGCCGAGCAGCGTCTTCGCTTCGATTTCGAATTCTTTCACCCCGCCCGTGTAGCGGTCGCTGAAATTGCTGGTGAAAATGACACGTGCAGGCGCCTGGGCCACGGCTAGGGCCTGTTAACCATTACCACGCGAGTGCGACGGAGGCGATTTGGGCTCAGGGCTAGGAGCGCCGAGCGCGGTTTGCCCCGTGGCAAATAAGCGAAGGTGCGACAACGCCATGGGCCCCGAGCGGGCGCTACGCGCTCGCGGTCCTTATTCTCGTCCATATTGGGACGCGCAACGGCAAAGCCGTTGCTCAGCGTCCCGTCCCTTCGGGTTGAGGCCAAAATCGCCGCTACCATCGTTGCTCGTCTTGCCCATATTCGCGATATGGGCTGCGACAAGCGCCTTGTTATCGACAATTTTGGCCACAACGCATCTCCCGTGGTAATGGTTAACAGGCCCTAGCTCCCGCGTTGCGAGCCAAGCGCGTGCAATACCTTCGGCGGTGACATCGGCAGCTCGGTCATGCGCCGACCTATCGCACGGCTCACTGCGTTGGAGACCGCCGCGAGCGATGGGACGATGTTGGCCTCGCCCACGCCTTTTGCGCCGAACGGGTGGTTGGGATTCGGCACTTCGACCAGCACCGCTTCGATCCTCGGTAAATCGGAGGCGACCGGGATCCGGTAGTCGAGGAAGCCGGCATTCACAAGTCGTCCCGCGTCGTCGTAGATGTATTCCTCGTTCAACGCCCAGCCGATGCCCTGCGAAACGCCGCCCTGGATCTGCCCCTCAACCAAGGCCGGATGAATGGCGCGGCCCACGTCCTGCGCAGCCACGAAGCGCAAAACTTTCACTGCGCCCGTCTCGGGATCGACCTCCACGTCGCAGAATTCTGCGGCGAAACCGGGCGCCACCCCGCCCGCGTTGACGGACACCTCGGCGCTGACCGGCCCGCCGGTCACCGTGCGCTTGGCGGCGATTGCCTTGATCGGCAGTGTCTCGACTTCGCCGGCGCCTTTGCCTGCGCGCCTGGCGCAGCCGTCCTCCCAGACGACATCTTCCACTTTTGCGTCCCAGATCATTGCGGCACGGGCGCGCAGTTCGTCGATCACCTTCCTGCATGCCTGAACCACGGCGATGCCGGTGGCGAAAGTGGTGCGTGAACCGGCGGAGATGCCGCAAAAGCCGATCGAGCCGGTGTCTGCAACGATTGCCCGGACCTTGTCATAGTCGATGCCCAGCGTCTCCGCTGCCATCATGGCCATCGATGCGCGCGTGCCGCTGAGATCGGCGCTGCCGGTCGCCACGACCACCGTCCCGTCCTCATTGACGTGCACATTCGCGCTCGATTCGCCCCCGTTATTGAACCAGTAGCCCACCGCAACGCCGCGTCCCTGATTCTTGCCGAGCGGCGTTGAATACGCAGGGTTCTGCAACAGCGCACGGATGGTCTCAGCAAAGCCTTCATGCGTGTGCTTGGGTCCCGACACGGTCGGCGTTCCCGGTTTGGCCACGTTCTTCAGCCTGAACTGGAGCGGATCCATGCCGATACTGGCCGCTGCCATGTCCATGGTGCTCTCCACTGCGTAGGCCGAGAGCGGCGAGCCGGGGGCGCGGTATGCAGCCGTCTTGGGCCGGTTGCTGACCACGTCGTAGCCCACCGAGCGTACGTTTGCGATGTCATACGGCGAGAAGCTGCACATGCAGGCGTTCATCACCGGCGAGGTGGGAAAGGCGCCCGCCTGAAACGAGAAGACGCCATCGGCGGCGACGATCTTTCCGTCCTTTGTTATGCCGATCTTGACTGTCATGAGCGATCCGGCAGCCGGCCCGCAGGCCTTGAAAACCTCGTCCCGGCTCAGCACGATTTTCACCGGATGCCCGGCCTTGCGGGAGAGCACGAGGGCCACCGGCTCGACGTAAGGGACATTCTTGCCGCCGAAGCCGCCGCCGATCTCCGCCGGATGGACGCGCAGATTGCCGACCTCCATGCCGACCAGACGCGACGTCAATGCGCGAATAACGAAGTGCCCCTGACTCGACGCCCAGAGCTCCGCCTGTCCGTCCGCGTCGAAGCGCGCTAGGCATGCCTGGGGCTCGATATAGCCTTGATGCACCGGCGCGGTCCTGAAGGTATTTTCCACGATCTTGTCGGCCGCGGCGAAGCCTGCCTCGATATCGCCGATCTTGAACTCTATCCGCTTGGAGATGTTCGAGGGTTTGTCCGGCGCGGGTTCGACGCCCCGGGTGATCATGTCCTCGAACAGCAGGGGAGCATCGGGCTGCATCGCCTGCTCGATGTTGATCACGTGCGGCAGCACTTCATAATCGACCTTGATCAACTGCAATGCCTCGTCGGCGACTGTCTTGCTGATCGCGGCGACCGCGGCAACGGCGTGCCCCTCAAAGAGAGCCTTTTCGCGCGCCATGATGCCGCGCGTCATGTGCCAGAAATTCACGGCAACGCGCTCGGCGCCGACATACTCGAATTTTTGCTCGGGAAGATCCGCGGCAGTCATCACGGCCTTGACGCCGGGCAGGGCCTGCGCCTGCGAGGTATCGATCGAACGGATGCGTGCATGCGCATGCGGCGAACGCAGGATCTTGCCCCACAGCATGCCTGGAAGCGAATAATCGGCGCCGAATCGGGCAAGCCCCGTCACCTTAGGCACGCCATCGGGCCGCACCGGGCGGGTGCCGACGACCTTCAGCTTCTTTTCTCCGGGAGTAATTGTGTCAGGCATGGTCATTCCCCCCGCATTTCGCGCGCCGCATCGAGCACAGCGTCGACGATCTTGTTATATCCGGTGCAGCGGCACAGATTGCCGGCCAGCCAAAGGCGGATCTCTTCCTCGGTTGGATCAGGATTGCGCTCCAGCAGCGAGCGGGCCGCGATGAGTATGCCCGGCGTGCAGATGCCGCACTGCAGCGCGGCGTGCTCCAGGAACTTGCGCTGCAACGGATGCAACTGCGTGCCGGCGGCCATGCCTTCTATTGTTTGTATGCTCTTGCCTGCGGCCTCCACGCCAAGCACAAGGCAGGAGCAGACCAGGCGCCCATCTATCGTGACGCTGCAAGCGCCGCAATCGCCGGTGCCACAGCCTTCCTTGGTGCCGGTGAGGCCGAGTTCGTCGCGCAGCACGTCGAGCAGGGTCTGGTGCGTTTCACAAAGAAACTCGACGGCATCTCCGTTGATCGTCGTCGCTACATGTTGTTTTGCCATCAGCTCTTTCCTCTCGCCCTTGCGAGCGCAATTTCCGCGGCGCGCCGCGCCATGACACCCGCTACCTTGATCCGGAATTCTTTGGTTCCGCGTTTGTCATCGATAGGCCGGCAAGCTGAGCTTGCGGCAGCGGCCAGGTCCTTGAGCGCAGCCGCGTCGACCCGCGAGCCGATGAGTGCCGCCGCTGCCTCGGGCACCAGCAAAGCGCGGGCGGCGACCGCCCCGAGGCTTATCCTCGCCTGGCGGCAGAAGCCGCTTGCGTCGAGCGTGAGATTGACCCCCGCGCCGACGACCGCAATGTCCATCTCGGTGCGCGGGGTGAAGCGAAGATAAGCGTCGCCCGAATGCGGCAGGCGCCGCGGCATCAGGAATGAAGTGACGATTTCGCCTTTCGCCAGCGACGTTTTGCCCGGTCCGATGGCGATGTCCTCGACGCGCGCTTCGCGCTTGCCATTGGGTCCCGCAATGCTGACGAGCGCTTCGGCGGCGATCATGGCGGGTACGCTGTCCGCGGCCGGCGACGCATTGCATAGATTGCCGCCCAGGGTCGCGCGCCCCTTCACCTGAATCGAGCCGATCAGTCTGATGCCATCGATCACGCCGGGCCACGCCTTCGCGAACGCCTCATGCTCGATGAGCTCCATGCAGGTTACAGCCGCACCGATACGAAACCCGCCGTTATCGGCGACAATCGAGGTCATCTCGGGTATGCCCTTGATGTCGACCAGCAGCTCGGGCATAAGGCCGGCCCGCATCCCGATCAGCAAATCTGTCCCGCCGGCCAGTACTCGCGCGCGCCCGTTCGTGCCCGAAAGCAAGGCAAGCGCCGCTTCCAGCGTGCCTGGTGCCTCATAACGCATTTCGCGCATGTTTCCCCTCTAATTATTAAGTAAAAACAATATGTTGCGTTGTAAGACGTGCCATGCCAAACCGATAGCGCAATAACCGCGGGGCATTGCGTTTGGAGGAATGTAGCGAATCATGGGGTCGCAAGCGTTGTGATAAGTCAATGTTTGCGGGATTTCGACGGCGAGCAGACTTGGAAAATCCGGGAAACCGAAAAAAATGGTCAGGTCATTTTTTGTTGGTTTCTGCCTAGGGCCTGTTAACAATTACCGCGTGAGATGCGTTGTGGCCAAAATTGTCGATAACAATGCGCTTGTCGCAGCCCATATCGCGAATATGGGCAAGACGAGCAACGATGGTAGCGGCGATTTTGGCCGCAACCCGAAGGGACGGGACGCTGAACAACGGTTTGCCGTTGCGCGTCCCATAATGGGCGAGAATAAGGCCCGCGGGCGCGTAGCGCCCGCTCGGGGCTCATGGCGTTGTCGCACCATCGCGTATTTTCCA
>JAUXMZ010000026.1 GCA_030683105.1 Burkholderiales bacterium
AGGACCACCGGCAAGAACCGCGGGCTCATGTCCACTAGCTTGAATCGCGCCATCGTTTATCTCCATCAGTGACTGATGGATTAACGTTTGAGGCACATCTATAGTAAACGCGAGATTGGACCTTTTTGCACAGCCTCAACGAATCAGGTCAGCGGCGCGCGGCTGCGATGGTTGACCAACATGCGACGCTTCCCGCGCGTCCGGGTGGGGCGTGCTGTTAGGGTGCAAACGGTTGATCATGGGGACTCCATGAATTGACCAACGGCGAACACGAGACCGAACAGCAAGAGCATGGCGACGAACGCATAGACGATTCGTAGGCCAGATAGCGAACGACCGGCGGTGTTGGTCTCAACAGCTTGCGCGACTCGGTTACGCCAGATGAACTCGCCAACTAACTCGCCTGCGATCGTAAGAGGAAGTGCCAGCGCTAATAGCAACAGCCAGCCGTTGATAGTATTCGGGTGTTTTGGAAAGATTCCAATAAGGACGCCGACCGCGGCAACGGCAGACATCACGACGTAAATGCCTGCGATCTTGAGGAAACGCGTCATTTGCACCCTAACGTCTTGCTGTGCGGCGGGCCCGCACGATGGTAAAAGATGCTACGGCGCTTCCGGCCCGTCCGCACCAGCTAAAGTTAGGAGTCGCGTAGCGCGACACGGTAGCCACTTTCAAGCAAAAGATGCCCGGGCTCGTCGTCGCGCCCCAGAAGCACCGGAACATCGTGAACTTGGTCGATGAGTGATAATTCGTTCAAGGCAAGCAGGTTTCCAATGAAGAGGCCGCAAAGGGCGTGGAGTGTGTTTCCGAGCGTAGCTTCCTGAAAGTGCTCGTGGCGGTGATGCTTGACCTTGTTCTGCGCAGTCCACCAAGCAGGTGGGGAATTCTCGCCCCAATGTTCGAACGGCCGAACTCGGATGGAGAGTCGGTCAACGCGGACAGTCTCTGATTCCGGGCGGTACTTCCCAGAAACACACGAGAAATACTTGCCGATGGAATCAGCGTTACTTCCCGGGAAAGCCGAACTGCAAACCACCTTGAACAGCACGTCGAGCTCCGAGCAGATCAAGATGAGCAGCCTAGCGAACTCAAAGGAATAGACCGACTGCTGCGAGGGCGTGAACTCCACAAAACGAAGGGTTTCGGAAAACTCCTTTTCAAGGGACAAGAAATACCGCCAGTGATTGAGTCGGTCCATTTGACTCCTAACGTGAAGTAGTTGGTCTAAAAGCCGGTTTGTAAATCGGCATTCTGCGCTTGACGTTGTCATCCTACAAGCAGATCAAGACGTTACCAAAAAAAGTTGTATAAAAAATCATGATCTGCCAAAGGAGGGTGTATGGGACAGAAAACGACTCAGCCTCTCGCGGGCGATTCGGTCACTGCAAAGCCTAAGCTGCTGGACCAGGTTCGTCATGCTATTCGCAGCCGCCACTATAGCTACCGGACAGAGCAGGCTTACATACACTGGATCAAGCGCTATATATATTTCACCGGAAAACGGCATCCGGGCACGATCGGTAAAGCAGAAGTCACTGATTTTCTTAATTATTTGGCATCTGAGCGCGGTGTCGCGGCTGCTACCCAAAATCAAGCGCTTTCCTCGATTCTCTTTCTCTACAAGGCAGTGTTGAGCCAGCCGCTCGATTGGCTCGATGGTTTGGTGCGCGCAAAGCGACCGGCGCGAGTGCCATCTGTTCTTACCACTGGGGAAATTGAACGTTTACTTGCCGGACTGGAAGGTTCGAAATGGCTGATGGCAAGCTTGCTCTACGGCGCAGGGCTCAGATTGCGCGAGTGTCTAAAATTGCGTATCAAGGATGTCGACTTTGAATACCGCCAGATTATTATTCGCGACGGTAAGGGCGCCAAAGACCGGGTCACCATGCTGCCACAGGCAGTCATAGAGCCTTTGAAACAGCACCTTGTCCGTGTTAAGTCCTTGCATGAGCGCGATCTTGCCGCGGGCTTTGGTGACGTTGAACTGCCGGATGCGCTGATGCGAAAATTTCCGCGTGCAGGCTATGACTGGGCGTGGAAGTTCGTGTTTCCGGCGCACCGTTACTCGACTGATCCGCGCACTGGCGTCATTCGCCGCCATCATGTGTATGAAGATGTCCTGATCCGGGCTGTGAAGCAGGCCGCGTGCTCGGCCGGGATCGCCAAGCATGTGAGCTGTCATACGCTGCGCCATTCGTTTGCCACGCACTTGCTGGAAAACGGCTACGACATACGAACCGTTCAGGAGCTGTTGGGCCATCAGAGTGTGGAAACAACCATGATTTACACGCACGTTATGAACAAGGGCGGGCGAGGCGTAGCCAGTCCTTTGGACCGTTTTGCTTGAAGCTAAACTTCTCTGCTGCATTGCAGCGCTGAGGTACAATGCGGCGTGCAAGCAGATCTCGAATCTATTTTTTCCGCTGACGGCGCTCTGGCGCACGCGGTTGAGGGTTTCCGCGCGCGGCCATTCCAGTTGGAGATGGCGCAGGCGGTATCCGAGGCTATCCGCGGCAATCGCATGTTGATCGTGGAAGCGGGCACCGGCACCGGCAAGACCTTCGCCTATCTCGTGCCCGCGCTGCTCTCCGGCGGCAAGGTCATCCTTTCCACCGGCACCAAGACGCTGCAGGACCAGTTGTTCGATCGCGACATCCCCATGGTGCGCTCGGCGCTCAAGGCGCCGGTGTCGGTGGCGCTCCTGAAGGGCCGCGCCAATTACGTCTGCCATTATCATCTGGCGCAAACGCAGGCCGCGGGCCGGCTGCCGACGCGCGAGGATGCAGGCTACCTGCAGCGCATCGCGAGTTACGCCAAGAACACGCGTTCTGGCGACAAGAGCAATCTGGCTGATGTGCCGGAGAACGCCGCCGTGTGGTCGTACGTGACCTCGACGCGCGAGAACTGCCTGGGCTCGTCGTGCGAGCATTTCGACGAGTGTTTCGTGATGGAGGCGCGCAAGCAGGCGCTGGCCGCCGACGTCGTGGTGGTCAACCACCACCTGTTCTTCGCCGATGTGATGCTGCGCGATGAAGGCGTGGCGGAACTGCTGCCGGCGTGCAATACGGTGATTTTCGACGAAGCGCACGATTTGCCGGATACAGCGAGCCTGTTTTTCGGCGAGCGCATGTCGACTTCACAGCTGATTGAGCTTGCGCGCGATACGCGCATGGAAGCGATGGTCTCAGCCCGGGATTTCGCGCCGCTGCCGGAAGCAGCACTCGCGCTCGACAAGGCCGCGCGCGATCTGCGTCTGTCGCGCACCGAGGACATTGCCCGCCTGCCGGTGAATACGCTCAGAGACCGCGGCGCGTTTGATGATGCGTTGTCGGTGGTTATAGAAAAATTGTATAAAATCAGCACGTTACTAAAAACCCAGGCGGAGCGCAGCGAAGGACTGGAGAAATGCTGGCAGCGCGCCGTGGCGCTCAACGAACAGATTGCGCGCTGGCACGAGGGCGGGGATGACAGCATCGTGCGCTGGATCGAGGTATTCAACCAATCGCTGCAGTTGAATGCGACGCCGTTGTCCATCGCGGAAATCTTCCGCAAGCAGATGAGCGACCATGTGCGCGCGTGGATATTTACGTCGGCGACGCTGTCGGTGGGCGGCGACTTCAGCCACTACAGCGATGATATGGGGCTGACCGACGCCGCCACGGCGTGCTGGGACAGTCCGTTCGATTTCCAGCGTCAGGCGCTGCTCTACGCGCCGCCTGGCATGCCCGATCCCAACACGCGCGAATACACACGGGCGGTGGTCGATGCTGCGCTGCCAGTGGTGGAGGCGAGCGGTGGCCGCGCCTTCCTGCTGTTCACCAGCCTGCGCGCCATGCGCGAAGCGCACGAAACGCTCAAGATCGAGTTCGAGGCGCGCGGCCTGCCGTTTCCGCTGCTGCTGCAGGGCGAGAGCCCGCGCACCGAGTTGCTGGACCGCTTTCGCAAGCTGGGCAACGCGGTGCTCGTCGGCAGCCAGTCGTTCTGGGAAGGCGTGGACGTCAAGGGGGAGGCATTGTCGCTGGTGGTGATCGACCGGCTGCCGTTTGCGCCACCCGATGATCCGGTGCTCGCCGCGCGCATCGACAAGATGAACCGCGAAGGGCGCAATTCGTTTATCGAATACCAGTTGCCGCAGGCGGTGATTACCTTGAAGCAGGGCGCGGGGCGTCTGATTCGCGACGAGACCGACCGCGGCGTGCTGATGATCTGCGATCCGCGGCTGGTTTCAAAGTCCTACGGCAAGCGCATCGTGAAGAGCCTGCCGCCGATGAAGCGCACGCGCGATCTGGATGAGGTCATTGCGTTTTTTCAGGCGAAACCGGCGCACTCCCCGGCGGCGTAGGGCGGCATGGCGCGCGGACACGTTACCGGCGAAGCCGGCCGTCTGCGGGCAGCAGGCATGTCGGCAAGGGATTGCCGACCTACGAGCTTCAGTTCGCGCCGATGAATTCCATCACGCTGTCGCCATAATAGTTCCACAACGCGGCGAAAAACAGCATCCACAGCAACATGATGACCGCTGCTGCGACGATGCTTTTCGGCGTGGCGTGATGTCCTGCGATCCATGCCGCGGCTTTGGCGCGGCTTTCTGCCAGCACCGGAGCGGGCACCAGCTTGAGGATCAGATAAATGCCGAGCGGCAGCAGGAGGAGTTCATCGAGGTAGCCCAGCACCGGGATGAAATCGGGAATGAGGTCGATCGGGCTCAGAAAATAACCGACCACGATGAGGGCGAGGATCCGCGGCAGCCACGGCATGTCCCGGTGCCGGCAGCAGAACCACAACGTGAGGCCATCGCCCTTTAATTCATCCGCCCAGCGTATGAGCTTGCGCCACATCAGGCTTGCACACCCCACAGGTCGTGGGTATCGGAGGCCACGATTTTCACGCGTGCGAATTCGCCGGCCTTGAGCTTGCCCGGTTTTTTGATGAGGACCTGGCCGTCGATTTCCGGCGCATCGGCGCTGGAGCGACCAATCGCCTGTTTGCCGTCGTTTTCATCGATGAGCACGGTGAGCGTTTTCCCGACTTTGCTTTTAAGCCGTGCGGTGCTGATTTTTCCCTGCGTCGCCATGAAGCGCGCCTGGCGTTCGTCACGCACTTGCCTCGGCACCGGGTCGGGCAGGGCGTTGGCGCGGGCACCTGCCACCGGCGAATAGGCGAAGCAGCCGACGCGGTCGAGCTGCGCCTCTTCCAGGAAGGCCAGCAACTCCTCGAACTCGGCTTCGGTCTCGCCGGGAAAACCGGCGATGAAGGTGCTGCGTATGGTGAGCTCGGGGCAGATCTCGCGCCAGGCGCGGATGCGCGTGAGCGTGTTCTCAGCGTTGGCCGGCCGCTTCATGAGTTTGAGTATGCGCGGACTCGCATGCTGGAACGGCACGTCGAGGTAGGGCAGAATTTTTCCGTCCGCCATCAGCGGAATCACTTCGTCGACATGCGGGTAAGGGTAGACGTAATGCAGACGCACCCATACGCCGAGTTCGCCGAGCGCGCGCGCGAGCTCGGTCATGCGGGTCTTGAGCGGCTTGCCGCCCCAGAATCCGGTGCGGTATTTGATGTCCACGCCATAGGCGCTGGTGTCCTGGGAGATCACCAGCAACTCCCTGACGCCGGATTTGACCAGGCTTTCGGCCTCCTGCATGACCTCGCCCACGGGGCGGCTCACCAGGTCGCCGCGCATCGAGGGGATGATGCAGAAAGTGCAGCGGTGGTTGCAGCCCTCGGCGATCTTGAGATAAGCGTAATGGCGCGGCGTGAGTTTGACGCCGTGCGCCGGCACCAGGTCGCTGAACGGGTCGTGCGGTTTGGGCAGATGCTGATGCACCGCGCTCATCACCTCGTTGGTGGCGTGCGGCCCGGTCACAGCCAGCACTTTGGGATGCGCCTGCCTGACGACGTTGCCTTTGGCGCCGAGGCAGCCGGTGACGATGACCTTGCCGTTTTCGGCCAGCGCTTCGCCGATGGCCTCCAGCGATTCGGCAACGGCGGAGTCGATGAAACCGCAGGTGTTGACGACGACCAGATCGGCATCCGCGTACGACGGCGAGATCAGATAACCTTCGGCGCGCAGTTCAGTGAGGATGCGCTCGGAGTCCACCAGGGCCTTGGGACAGCCGAGCGAGACGAAACCAACTTTAGGAAGTGACTGGGGCACTGCGTATTGCGTGTAAGGCGGGCCGCTTTAAGGGCGGTCAGCTCTTGCCTTCGCCTTTTTCGCTTTTACCGGGTTCCTGCGGCGTGTCGGACTTGTTTGCAGCACTGTTGAAATTGGGGAAGGGAAAACCGCCGAACAGGTTGCGGGTCTGCTTCTGCAGTTGCTGCTGCATTTCCAGGAATGCGTTGGCACTTTGTTCGAGATAGCTGCCCATCAGTCCCTGGATCGCCGGCCCCTGCATTTTGACGAATTCATTCCAGGCTTCTGAACTGAGCATGGGGTTCTGTCCGTACATATTCTGCGATTGCCCCTGCAGCCGTTTTTGCATGTCGATGAAGGTCTGGATGTTCTTCTCCAGATAGTTGCCCATCATGCCCTGCATCGCATTGCCGTAGAAACGGATCATCTGGGACAGCATGTCACTGGAGAACATCGGTGAGCCCGCGGATTCCTCCTCAAGGATGATTTGCAGCAGAATGCTGCGCGTGAGGTCTTCCTTGGTCTTGGCGTCCTCTACCCGGAACTTGATGGTGTCGAGCACCAGTTTTTTGACATCGGACAGAGTGATGTAACTGCTTGTTTCGGTATCGTAAAGCCGGCGATTCGGGTACTTTTTGATGATTCTGGGCGGCTGCGTCATGGTAGATCCCAGCTATGAATTGAAACCCATTATTCCAGAATGTTTGCTGCAACGCAAACTAACGGATAGAAATATACCGTTAAATCAATATGATGGCTTTTTACGCGCAGTGATGGTGCGATGAAACAATCAGCCGTTTCGAGGCCATTGATATCGAAGTCGTGAACAGAAAAAACGGCCAGCGCATTGCCGGCCGTTTTTGCCTGAAGCCGGAGGATGAAATTTACCCCTGGTTCGCCGCTTACCGCTTATCAAGACATGTGCTGTCCGCCGTTGATCGCGATATTGGCGCCGGTTACAAACGCCGCCTCGTCCGAGCACAGATATGCCACCAGGCCCGCCACTTCCTCGGGCTTGCCGAGCCGGCCCAGCGGAATTTGCGGAATGATCTTGGAGTCGAGCACCTCTTTCGGGATCGCCATGACCATTTTGGTGCCGATGTAGCCGGGAGAAATGGTGTTGACCGTCACGCCCTTGCGCGCGACTTCAAGCGCCAGCGCTTTGGTGAAACCGTGCATGCCGGCTTTGGCCGCCGAGTAATTGGTCTGGCCGAATGCGCCTTTCTGGCCGTTGACCGAGGACACGTTGATGATACGGCCCCAGCCGCGGTCGACCATGCCGTCGCATACCGGCTTGGTCATGTTGAACACGCTGTCAAGATTGGTCCTCATCACCGTGTCCCAGCTGACCTTGTCCATTTTTTTGAAGGTCGTGTCGCGCGTGATCCCCGCGTTGTTGACCAGTACGTCTACGGGACCGACATCTGCCAGGATCCTGGCGACCGCTTTCTGGCACGAGTCGAAATCCGCGACATCGACCTGTACCGAATAAAAGTCACGGTTCTGCACTTTCATGTCCTTCAGCCACTGTTCCGCCTTGGTGTTATTGGACGAGTAGGTGGTAACGACGCGAAAACCCATGTCGAACAGTTTTATGCAGATGGCCTCGCCCAGCCCGCCCATGCCACCGGTGACCACCGCTATTTTCTGTGCCATTTTATTCTCCTAGGTGAAAATGTATTTTTGTTAAAAGCCGTCATGCTTCGCTGCGTCCAGCCGCGCCAGCGCGTTTTTCCCTGACGCTGACGTAGCGGCCGGGCGCGGGCTCGATCTCCGCATGGCGCCCGCCGCCCAGTGCGGTGCGGGCATCCAGCCTGCTACCACCATGCTGCGCGAGCCACTTACTCCAGTGGGCCCACCAACTGCCCGGATGCGACTCCGCGCTGGCCAGCCATTGCTCGGGATCATCCGCGGACCCGCTGTTCAGCCAGTAATTGCGCCGGTTCCGGGAGACGGGATTGATCACGCCGGCAATATGGCCGCTCGCGGTCAATACAAACTCCATTCTATCGCCAAGCAGCCTCATGCTGGAATATGCGGTTTTCCACGGCACGATGTGGTCCTCCCGTGCGGCCAGCACGTATGACGGCAGTTCGATCCGGCCCAGATCAACCGGCACGCCGCACATGCGGAGCTTGCCCGGGGTGCGCAGATTATTCTCGAGATACATGTTGCGCACATAGTACGCATACATCGCGCCCGGAAGATTGCTGCCGTCGCCATTCCAGTACAGCAGGTCGAACGGCTCGGGCGTGTTGCCCTTGAGATAATTGTTGACCACGTAATGCCAGATCAGTTCATTGGCGCGCAGGCTGGCAAAGGTGAGCGCAAGTTCCCGGCCGCGAACCAAACCGCCCTGGGCGAAGTCATGTTCCCGCAACTGCGCATAGGCCTCGTCGATGAATACACTGAGCTGGCCGGTATCGCTGAAGTCGAGCATGGTGGCGAGCAGCGTCAGACTTGCGGCAGGACGCCGTCCCTTCGCGCGCAGCACCGCAAGCGCGCTCGCGAGCAGGGTGCCGCCGACACAAAATCCCAGAACGTTGATTTGATCCGCACCGCAGATTTCCGTGACGGCATCGATGGCTGTGATCACACCCTGCTCGATGTAATCGTCCCAGGTGGCGCGGCCCATGTCTTCGGGCATGTTGCGCCACGACATCATGAATACCGTGTGTCCTTCGCCGAGCGCGTAGCGCACGTAGGAGTTTTGCGGCTGCAGATCGAGTATGTAGTATTTGTTGATGCACGGCGGCACCATCAACAGCGGCCGCTGGTAAACAGTTGCGGTCGCGGGGCGGTACTGGATGAGCTGGAAAAAATCATTCTCGAACACCACGGCGCCGGGCGTGATGGCCAGATTGCCGCCGACTTCGAACGCGCTGTCGTCGGTCATCGATACCAGGCCTTTGTCGAGGTCCCGGTTGAGGTTTTTCATGCCTCTTACTACGCTTTCGCCCTGGGTTTGCGCAGCCAACTTGAGCGCCTCGGGGTTGCTCCAGGCGTAATTAGCCGGCGACATGGCGTCGACCATCTGCTGCGCAAAGAAGGCGAGTTTTTTCTTGGCGTGCGCTTCGAGACTCGCATGGTCGACAAGTTGGTTGATCCAGCGCGCCGTGAGCAGATAAGACTGCGCCAGGGTTTTGAAATAGGGCTCCTGCCACTCCGGCGCTTTAAAGCGGCGATCGCTTTGCGCTGCATCGGCGGCCGCGTTTACCGCAGGGTTGCCACCCGCCGCAGCCGTGCCCGACCACAGTTCAAGCTGTCCACGGTAATAATCGTTCTGAATTTCCTGCCAGCGTTCGGTATCGTGGGCAACGCCCGCGGCCAGCGATTTGAAGATCTCGGCGGCATCCAGACCGCTGGCCTGCAGCAGCGGTCCGACCGCCTGCTCGGCGAGCTTGCGGTTGAACTCAGCCAGCGCTTCAAAGGCATCGTTAGGTGTGTTCATGGTCGGGGTTTCTGACGTGAGCCGGACATCCTCAGCCTGCGTTCATCCGGCGCAGCATGCGAATCGGGTGCGCGGAACCAAGAGTCCCTAACATAGCACAGCACGGCTGCAGCGTGCGCAACAGCAATCGCCGGCAGGCGTCAGCCGTGAGCAGAATGCGCGAGCACGCCCACCAGCCAGATGGTGGCAACGCCCAGTGCGATCAGGATCACCTGCTGTATCGTCGCCTGGATTTCAGGCCGCCGGTGCAAACCCGGTATCAGGTCGGCGACCGCCACGTAGAGCATGCTGGCCGCGGCCAGCCCGAGCAGGGTCGGGATCCATTGCTGCATGGTCTGCAGCGCGTAGTAGGCGAGCACGCCACCGACGATCATGGCCGCGCTCGACAGCATGTTGAGCAGCATGGCCTGCCGCTTGCTGTAACCCGAGTGCAGCAGGATCACGAAATCGCCGACTTCCTGCGGCACTTCGTGCGCAATGATGGCAAGCGCGGTAACGATGCCGAGTTCGGTGTTGGCCAGAAATGCCGCGGCGATCAGTATGCCATCGACAAAATTATGGAAAGTATCGCCGATCATGATCATCAGGCCGCTGCGGCCGTGATCGTGCTTGACCGTATGCGGGTCGTGCGCTTCGCACTCCTCGATGTGGCAGTGCCGCCACAGCACGAGTTTCTCGAGCACAAAAAACAGCAGGATGCCGAAGAGTATGGTTGCGGCAACCTGTTCGATGTTGTCCGCCATGCCAAACGCGCTCGGCAGCAGTTCCAGAAATACCGCGCCGAGCAGGGTGCCGACAGCATAGCTGATCAGCACCTGCACCCGCGCGACGTTGGCGCTGAATGCGAACGCGGCGGCGGCCAGGACCGAAAGGATCCCTCCCAACACGGTCGTGGCAATAATCCAGGTGAGTGTGGTCATGCTGTTCTGAGATGAATGCGTCGAAACGGGAAACTGCTGCTGTCGTCCGGTTTGGGTCTGGAAAACGCGCGATTATACGTGATTTGACGGGCGCGCGTCCGTGCCGTGCCCGGCGAAGATCAGCGTTCGCGCCAGATCAGCGCCGCCATGCGGCCGGTTGTTTGGTCGCGGCGATAGGAAAAAAAACGGCGTGAGTCGGAGTAGGTGCACAGGCCGCCGCCATAGACACGGCTGACGCCGGCGCGCCGCAGCGCAAGTTGAGCCAGCGTGAACAGGCAGGCCAGCCATTTTCCGGAACGCTGCGGCGTGAATGCCTGCGCAGCAAGCGGATCGCGGCCGACAAATGCCTCGTAGACATCGGCGCCCACTTCAAACGCCGTAGGCCCGATGGCGGGGCCGAGGTAGGCGAGCAGTGTGTCGGGCATCGCTCCGGCCGCAACCAGGCGGGTCACCGTATTTTCGATCACGCCGCCGGCTAGGCCGCGCCAGCCGGCGTGAGCTGCGGCCACCAGTGTGCCACCTTCGTCGCACAGCAATACCGGCATGCAGTCGGCAATCATGATGGCGCACACGGTGTCCGGCAGGCGTGCCACGCTGGCATCGGCATCCGGAGGGGCGTTCAGTTCATCGGCATCCACTACCACGCTGCCATGCGCCTGCCGCAGCCACCGCGGGTCCTGCGGCAGCAGGCGCCGCAACTGTGCCCGGTTCTGCGTAACAGCCTGCGGATCATCGCCCGCCTGCAAGCCGAGATTGAAGCTGGCGTAGGGTCCGCTGCTCACCCCGCCGCTGCGGGTGGTGATCAGTGCCCGGATGTTCGCGGGTGCCGGCCATTCCGGCACAATCCAATCGGGGTCGTGATTCATGACTGCGACCGTAAATCCTCGATCAAGCCCTGCATGTCGCGCGGCAGTTTGGCGTGCCACGTTTTGGCTCTTTTGGTGTCCGGATGTATCAGCCCGAGTTTTTCTGCGTGCAGGGCCTGCCGCCCGAAGTCCAGCTCGCGCGGGGATTTTCGCCCGGACTTTCTGCCATAGACCGGATCACCGAACAGCGGGTGGCCGATGGAGTCGAGATGCACGCGTATCTGATGCGTGCGTCCGGTCTCAAGCCGGCAGCGCAGCAGGGTGGCATGGGCGAAGTGCTCGACGACATGATAATAGGTGACCGAAGGTTTGCCGCCGACCACTACCGCCATGCGCGTGCGCTTGACCGGGTGGCGGCCGATCGGTGACTCGACCTTGCCGTCGCGCGCAATACGCCCATGGGCGACTGCAAGATATTCGCGGGACACGGTGCGTGCCTGCAGTTGCCGCACCAGATCGGTTTGCGCCATCACTGTTTTGGCGACGACCAGCAGCCCGCTGGTCTCCTTGTCCAGACGATGAACAATGCCGGCGCGCGGCAGGTTCCTGAGCGCTGGCGCGTGCTGCAGCAGCGCATTGAGCAAAGTGCCCTGCCAGTTGCCGCTGCCCGGATGCACGACCAGGCCGGCCGGCTTGTTTACCACCAGTAAAGTATCGTCCTCATAGAGGATATCAAGCGGAATGTCCTGAGGCTGGAACGCAAGCACCTGCGGATCGAGTTCCGGCAGCACGCAGATTTTTTCTCCGCCCCACAACTTCTGGCGGGGCTGTGCCGTGCACCCGTCAACGGTCACCAGATTGCGGCGCACCCACGCGCTCAGACGGCTGCGTGAAAAATCCGGCAACAAGCGGGCGAGCGCCTGGTCCAGGCGCAGACCGGCACAATCGCCCGGGATCGTCAGTTCGACGGCGGCCGGCTGGGCGGTATTTGCAGTATAATTTCCAGTCAATATTCTGGTGCTCATCATGCGACATAGTTTAGCGGTAATCCTGGGTTTCAGCCTCGCCCTTTTTCTCGGCGGTTGCGGTCTGTTGCCCGAAAACACTGACGAGACCAAGAGCTGGTCCGCTGCCAAGCTGTATGCGGAAGCAAAATCAGAACTCGGCGGCGGCGGCTATGAGGCGGCCATCAAGCTGTACGAGAAACTCGAATCGCGCTATCCGTACGGCCGCTTTGCGCAGCAGGCGCAGATCGAAATCGCTTATGCCTATTACAAAAGCAATGAGCCGGCATCGGCCATCGCCGCGGCCGACCGTTTCATCAAGCTGCACCCGAATCATCCCAGCGTCGATTACATGTATTACCTGAGAGGCTTGGCCAATTTCAACGAAGATCTGGGGATACTCGGCCTGGTCAGCAACCAGGACCTGACCGAGCGCGATCCGAAGGCGGCGCGTGAAGCGTTCGATGCGTTCAAGGAACTGGCGGTACGCTTCCCCAACAGCAAATACACGGTTGATGCGATCGCGCGCATGAATTACCTGGTCAACGCGCTTGCCTCGCATGAGGTGCATGTGGCGCGTTATTACATGAAGCGCGGCGCCTATGTCGCCGCGGCCAACCGCGCGCAGTACGCGCTGAAAACCTATCCGCAGGCCCCGGCCAACGAGGAGGGGTTGCTGATCATGGTCAAGGCCTATGATGCATTAAACATGAAGGATCTGCGCAGCGACGCCGAGCGCGTGATGATAAAGAATTTCCCCAACAGCGCATATCTGAAGGGCGGCTCGAAGAAAGATGTGCCGTGGTGGCAGCTCTGGAACTAGCAGCCTGTCGGGCTTGGCTCAATTCGCCGGAACGCGTAGCGTTAATTGATCGCCGTTAACTGATTAGGAGTTTGTCGGAGCCAAGTCCGACAAACTCCTAGCGTGCGAATTTCCGAACTACCTGCATCAGTTCATCTATGGCGTGATCGCCTTTCCCGGATTTGATCGCAGTCTGCACGCAGCCCTGCGTGTGGTCCTTGAGCAGTTGCATGGCCACGGCGTCCAGCGCCGAATGTATGGCTGAAACCTGCGTCAGGATGTCGATGCAGTAGCGGTCCTGCTCGATCATGCCCGAAATGCCGCGAACCTGGCCGGCGATGCGGTTCAGGCGCTTGAGCAGCGCGGCCTTGTGTGGCTGCGCGACCTGCATGGCATGACATTGCTCCTCAACCACGCGCTGCTTGTGCGCCGGCCTGTCAGACGGCTTCAAAACCCGCATCCTCGATTGCCGCCTTGAGCTGTGCCGGATTGGCCTGGGCCGCATCGTATTGCACGGTGGCCTGTGCCTTGTCGAGCGAGACGTCGACGGCTTTGACCCCGTCCAGGCCTGTCAGCACGCGTTTCACGCTGCTCACGCAACCCATGCAGGTCATGCCTTTGATTTTCACTACGGTGGTATCCATGACGGTCTCCTTGTTTAGTGTTTAGTGTTGAGTTTTGAGTGTTGAGCGGGACAAACCCAGGATTCAATTACGTGTCATGCTTTAACCGGCCGCCAACGCTTGAGCAGCAGCGAATTGCTGACCACCGACACCGAGCTCATGGCCATGGCAGCACCTGCGATCACCGGATTCAGCATGCCGATCGCCGCCAGCGGGATGCCGAGCACGTTGTAGATGAAGGCAAAGAACAGGTTCTGCCTGATTTTGCCCAGGGTGCTGCGCGACAGGCTGATGGCATCGACCACGCTCATCAGATTGTTGCGCATCAGGGTGATATCGGCAGCATGAATGGCCACATCCGAGCCCGCGCCGATGGCAAAGCTCACGTCGGCTGCTGCAAGTGCCGGTGCGTCGTTGATGCCATCTCCGACCATGCCGACCACGCGCCCCTGAAGCTTCAACTGATTCACGCGCTCGGATTTGTGCTGAGGCAGGACTTCGGCTTCGAAATGCGTGATGCCGGCTTCATCGGCGATGCTTTGCGCTGTGACCTGATTGTCGCCGGTCAGCATGATGACATCGATACCCATCCGGGCCAGTTGCGCCATGGCGGCGCGCGAGGTCGGTCGCAGCGGGTCGGCAATGGCGATGAGGCCGATGGCTTGGTTATCATAGGTCACGATGATCACGGTTTTGGCCTGGCTTTGCAGCGTGGCGGTTTGCTCCGCATCGTAAGCGATGCCCAGTCCGCTGATGAAGCGCGGGGATCCCAGCGCCGCGGGACGGTTGTCGATGCTGGCCTGCACGCCTTTGCCAGGGACCGCGTTGAATGCGGTCATTTGGCCAGGTGCGAGGTTCATAGCCGCTGCACGCTCGAGTATTGCAGCGGCGAGTGGATGCTCGGAGCCGGACTCGAGGGTTGCCGCAACCTGGGCGACGAAATCTTCCTGGTGGTCACCGAGCGCAATGAGGTCGGTGACTTCGGGTTTGCCCAGGGTCAGCGTGCCGGTCTTGTCGACCACCAGGGTATTGATTTTGCCCGCGTGTTCCAGCGCCGCGGCATTCTTGATCAGGATGCCGGCGCGGGCGCCTGCGCCGCTGCCGACCATCACGGCCGTCGGCGTCGCCAGGCCCAGTGCGCAGGGGCAGGCGATGACCAGCACCGCGACAGCGTTGATCAGACCGGCGGTGAAATTGCCGGATATGCCCCACCACAGTCCCAGCGTCAGCAGGGCGATGGCCACCACCACCGGCACGAATATGCCCGAGATCACGTCAGCCAGGCGCTGGATGGGCGCTTTTGAGCCTTGTGCTTCCTCGACCAGACGGATGATGGCGGCAAGCGCAGTATCGGCGCCGACACCCGTGGCACGGCATTTGATCAGTCCCTGCTGGTTAAGCGTCGCGGCAAAGACTTTGGCGCCGGATTCTTTATTCACCGGGAAACTTTCTCCGGTCAGCATTGCTTCATTGACGCTGGTTTCGCCAGAGACGACTGTGCCGTCGACGGGCACGCTTTCTCCGGGACGCACGATGAAAACATCACCGACGCTGACCTGAGCAATGTCGACTTCGACGATGTCGCCGTCACGTTCGAGTCGCGCAGTCTTGGGCTGCAGTTTGATCAGCGCCTCGATCGCTTCCGAAGTTTTGGACTTGGCTCGCGCTTCTAGCAATTTACCCATTAAAATCAAAGTGATAATGGCGGCACTGGCCTCGAAATAAACATGGTGATCCAGGCTGAATACGACCACCACCGCACTGTAGAGATAGGCCATGCTGGTGCCCAGTGCGATCAGCACGTCCATGTTGGCGCCGCCGCCACGCAGGGCATGCCACGCCCCGACGTAGAAGCGTTTGCCTATCCAGAATTGTATGGGTGTCGCCAGCGCCAGTTGCAGCCACAGCGGTATCGGGCCGTGCAGGTCGCCCGCGAACATATAAAACATCTGTGCGACGAAGGGCAGGGTAAGTCCGGCGGAAATCCAGAACAGCGTCAGTTCCCGGCGATAAGCGGCGTCCCGGCGGTTTTTTTCCTGTTCGCGGCCGGCGCCTGCAACCTCATGGGCGCCATATCCTGCCTTGCGTATGGCTTCAGCGAGGCCGGCAATGTCCAGGCTGCCCGGAGGGTAGCTGATCTGCGCTGTTTCAATCGCGAAATTGACCGTCGCCGTCACGCCCGGAATCTTGTTGAGCACCTTCTCGATGCGTGTCGCGCAGGCGGCGCAGGTCATGCCTTCAATGGCGAGCGTGACGCTGCGCTCGGGCACATCGTATCCAGCCTTGCGTATGGCGGCGACGAGATCGCCGGTCATCGTTTGCGCGCCGGCCAGCACGACGTGAGCGCGCTCGGTCGCGAAGTTGACGGTGGCCTCGACGCCGGGCAGTTTGTTGAGCGTTTTCTCGATGCGCGCGGCGCAGGCGGCGCAGGTCATGCCGGCGACCGGCAGGTCGACCATATGGGGCGGGGCGGAGGTGACTGTGGTTTGATCCATGATGGGAAAATATTATACCCCTTATGGGTATATGTCAAACCCGCGGGCGAAAAAAAGCCGCGACAAGCGCGGCCAAAGGGGGTTCGATGAAACTGTCAGTTGGCGACGAGGGTGCCGTCGACGATCTTGACCTTGTCGCCGGCGCGAAACGCAGGCTCGGTCGGAAAGCGGATGGTTTGGGAAGTACCGTCTTCGAGGCGCACGACGACGTCGTGGCGCAGGGTTTTTTTCATGCGTTTCTCAATTTCGTGACCGGCATAAGCGCCGGCACCGGCACCGGCTACAGTTGCCACGGTGCGACCGGAGCCGCCGCCGACCTGATTGCCGAGGAGGCCGCCAACCACGCCGCCGGCTACTGCGCCCAGGCCGCTGCCTTCACCTTTTTCTTCGATGGCGTTGACCGCTTCGATCCGGCCGCAATTAGCGCACACTCGCGGCGCCGTAGCGACCTGTACCGTTTCGTTGACGGTGCGTTTGGCACTTTCGGTGACCGGGGCTTTCTTGACTTTGTTTTCAGTGACCACGGGCGCCGGTGCGGTTGCTACGGCGGCAGCTTTGGGTGCAGCCTTCGGCGCATCGGCTTTGGCCGTAAATGGAGTTTCGCTGTTGCGGGAAAAGGAACTCGGAATGACACCGGTCATGACGCCGACGCCGACTGCGCTGAAAATAATGACGGCGACCGCGGCGATCGCCACGATGGGAGTGGTGCGACTTTGTGCTTCAGGCATGAGTGCCTCCTTGTAAATTGATCTTGCCGCTGTAGCAACGGCAAGACTACTACCGGCGATGACATGCCGGTGCAGTCGTTACCAATTCTTACAATTGGAGATGCATACAACGAGGAATTAATTGGCATTTCATGCGGGCAGTCGCGCTGCGAAAATGAATCGGGGTAGAGATACCGCCAAAAATTTCACGCCGCAATCAGAGATTAAGTTCCGGGATGTCTTTGTAGAGTTGCAGTGCTTCCGGATTGGCGAGCGCTTCCAGATTTTTTACCGTGAGGCCGTGTACAACATCGCGCACGGCAAGTTCGACAATTTTTCCGCTCTTGGTGCGCGGAATGTCGGAGACCTGCACGATTTTCGCGGGCACATGGCGCGGCGTGGTGTGGTCGCGGATTTGTTTTTTGATCTTGTCGACAAGCGCCTGGCCGAGAACGAGACTGTCGCGCAGGCGCACGAACAGCACTACCCGGACATCACGATCCCAGTCCTGGCCGATGACGATGCTTTCAACCACCTCGTTGAGGGATTCGACTTGGCGGTAAATTTCCGCGGTGCCGATGCGCACGCCGCCGGGATTGAGCACGGCGTCAGAGCGACCGTAGATGATAAGGCCGTCGTGAGCAGTCAACTCGACAAAATCGCCGTGGCACCACACGCCGGGGAAGCGATCGAAGTAAGCAGCGTGATATTTTTTGCCGCCGACATCATTCCAGAAACCGACCGGCATCGACGGAAAGGGTACGGTGCACACGAGTTCGCCCTTTTTCCCGCGTACCGGCTGTCCGTCGTCGTCATAGACCTCGACCTTCATGCCCAGGCCGCGGCACTGCAACTCGCCGCGCCACACAGGAAGAACGGGATTGCCCACGGCGAAGCAGGCCAGGATGTCGGTACCGCCCGAAATTGAGGCGAGCTGTACATCGGGTTTGATGCGGGAGTACACGTAGTCGTAACTTTCCGGAACCAGCGGCGAGCCGGTGGACAGGATGCATTTCAACGCGACCAGCTTGTGGCTCTTGCGCGGCTCCAGTCCGATTTTGGCTGCGGCATCCAGATATTTGGCCGAGGTGCCGAACACCGTCATGCGCTCCGCTTCGGCAAAGTCGAACAGTATCCGGCCGTCTGCCGCGAACGGGGAGCCGTCATAAAGCAGCAGCGTTGCCCGTGCCGCCAGCGCCGATACCAGCCAGTTCCACATCATCCAGCCGCAGGTCGTGAAATAAAAAATCCGGTCGCCGGGCTTGAGATCGACATGCAGCACATGTTCCTTGAGTTGCTGCAGCAGCGTGCCGCCCGCGCCATGCACGATGCATTTCGGCACGCCGGTGGTGCCCGACGAGTACATGATGTAGAGCGGATGATCGAACGGCAGCTGGACGAAGTCGATTTCACGCGGGTGGTACGGGTTCATGAAGCCGTGCACGTTGACGGCATTGGGTATGCCGTCGATATCCGGATCACCGCGGGTGTAAGGCACGACGATGATTTTCTGCAGTGAGGGCAGATTTGCCGCGATATCCTTGAGACGATCGATGAGGTTGATGGTCTTGCCGTTATAGAAGTAACCTTCGGCTGCAAACAGGATGCTGGGTTCGATCTGGCCGAACCGGTCGAGCACGCCCTGTACGCCGAAATCGGGCGAGCACGACGACCAGATGGCGCCGAGGCTGGTGGCCGCCAGCATGGCGATCACGGTGCCGGGCAGGTTGGGCATGTAGGCCGCGACCCGGTCGCCGCGCTTTACCCCGGCTGCCTGCAGCGCTTGGGCCAGGCGCGAGACTTCGGCATGCAGTTCAGCATAAGTGATGCTGCTTTTAATCCGGTCTTCACCCCAGAATACGATGGCGGTCGCATCATCCCGGCGCCGCAGCAGGTTCTCGGCGAAATTGAGCCGCGCATCCGGGAACCAGCGCGCGCCGGGCATCCTGTCGCGGTCCGCGAGCACGGTTTCACCCTGGGTGGAAGCTATGACGCCGCAGAACGACCACACCGCTGGCCAGAACCGATCGGGATCGGCGATCGACCAGTCATAGAGTGCTGGGTAGTCGCGGATGTCTGCGCCGCAGCGTTCGCGCACATAGCGCATGAATGCGGTCAGGTTCGCGGCCGCGATGCGTTCAGGAGAAGGTTGCCACAAAGGTATTGATTGCATCCGACAATCCTCGAAACCGCAGATGAACGCTGATTAACGCCGATAGATCAATGGCAAACAGTAATTAAAATCTGTGTTTATCGGCGTGCATCGGCGTGTATCGGCGGCTAGGTTTCTGGACGCATCTGAGGGAACAGAATCACATCCCTGATCGATGGGCTGTCGGTAAGCAGCATCACCAGCCGGTCTATGCCTATGCCGGCGCCGGCGGTCGGCGGCAGCCCGTATTCGAGCGCGCGGATATAGTCGGCGTCGTAGTGCATGGCTTCGGCGTCGCCGGCATCCTTCTGTTTGACCTGTTCCTGGAAGCGCGCGGCCTGATCCTCAGGATCATTGAGTTCCGAGAAGCCGTTGGCGATCTCGCGTCCTGCGATGTAGAGCTCGAAACGCTCGGTGAACTGCGGGTTGGCATCGCTGCTGCGCGCGAGCGGAGACACTTCGGCTGGATAGTCGGTGATATAAGTCGGTTCGAACAATTCGGTTTCGCAGGTGTTCTCGAACAGCGTGAGCTGCAGCCCGCCGATGCCGTCCGCGGATTTGTAGGCGATTTTCATCTGTTTCAGTCTGGCGATCAGCGCGTCGCGGTCGCCGAGTTCGGCATCGGTGATGTCCGGACGGTATTTTCTGATGGCGCCGGTGATGGTCAGGCGTTGGTAGGGTTGCGCGAGGTCGATGTCGCGCCCCTGGTACGAAATTTTCGAGGTGCCCAGCACACGCTGCGCGATGTCGAGCACCATCGCCTGGATAAACTCCATCAGGTCTTCGTAATTCTCGTAGGCCGAATAGAACTCGAGCATGGTGAACTCGGGATTGTGCCGCGTCGAGATGCCTTCGTTTCGGAAATTCCTGTTGATTTCAAACACTTTTTCGAAACCGCCGACCACCAGCCGTTTGAGATACAGCTCCGGCGCAATGCGCAGAAATAACTGCATGTCTAGCGCGTTATGGTGGGTAACGAAGGGACGCGCGGCAGCCCCCCCGGGTATGGGCTGCATCATCGGCGTTTCGACTTCGAGATACTGCTGCGCGAGCATGTAGTCCCGGGTGGCCTGGATGATGCGCGAGCGATGCACGAACACCTGACGCGTGTCCTGGTTGACGATGAGATCGACATAACGCTGGCGATACTTGAGTTCCTGGTCGGTGAGCCCGTGGAATTTTTCGGGCAGCGGGCGCAGCGATTTGCTGAGCAGGCGCAGCGCGCGCGCGCGCACCGTGAGTTCGCCTTTCTGGGTCTTGAACACGGTGCCTTCGACGCCGATGATGTCGCCGATGTCGTAGTGCTTGAAGGCGTCGTGGCTCTTCTTGCCGGTGTCGCCATCCGAGACGTAGACCTGGATCTGGCCGCTCATGTCCCGAATCGTGGCGAAACTGGCTTTTCCCATGACGCGTTTCAACATCATACGACCGGCCATTTTCACGCTGGCCGCGGTGCTTTCCAGTGCATCGCGTTCGGCTGCGCCGTGTTGCGCGAGCACAGCCGATGCAAGATCGCTGCGCCGGAAGTCGTTCGGAAAGGCGATGCCCGCGTCACGCAGCGCGGCAAGCTTGGCGCGGCGCTCTTCGATGATCTTATTGGTGTCCTGGGGAACCGGTGTTTGTTGTTCTTCCATCATGTTTCCTTGGCGTCTAGATGCCCTGTTTCAGGCTGGCATCGATGAATTCGTCGAGATTGCCGTCAAGCACGGACTGGGTGTTGCCAGTCTCGACGTTGGTGCGCAGATCCTTGATGCGCGATTGGTCGAGCACGTAGGACCGTATCTGGTGTCCCCAGCCGATGTCGGTTTTCGAGTCCTCGAGCGCTTGTTTTTCCTCGTTGCGCTTGCGCAGTTCAAGTTCATACAGGCGGGACTTCATGAGGGCCATGGCTTCGGCGCGGTTGCGGTGCTGGGAGCGGTCGCTCTGGCACTGCACGACGATCCCGGTCGGCAGATGGGTGAGGCGGACCGCCGAGTCGGTCTTGTTGATGTGCTGTCCGCCGGCACCCGAAGCGCGGTAGGTGTCCACCCGCAGATCGGCGGGATTAAGGTCGACTTCTATGGTCTCGTCGACTTCCGGGTAAACGGATACGGCGGCAAACGAGGTGTGGCGGCGGCTGTTGGCATCGAACGGCGATTTGCGCACCAGGCGGTGCACGCCGGTTTCGGTGCGCAAATGCCCGTAGGCGTATTCGCCGTTGACCTTGATCGTCGCGCTTTTGATACCCGCCACCTCGCCCGAGGATTCTTCCAGCACTTCAACCCTGAAATCCTTGCGCTCGCAGTAGCGCAAATACATGCGCTCGAGTATCGACGCCCAGTCCTGCGCTTCGGTGCCACCGGACCCGGACTGAATGTCGAGAAAGCAGTTGTTGGGGTCCATGGCATTGGAGAACATGCGGCGGAATTCCAGTTCCGCCACCGTTTTCTCGAGGTTCGCGGCATCCTCGGCAATGCTTACCAGCATGCCTTCATCGCGCTCGGCCCGGGCAATTTCGTACAGTTCCCGGGCGTCGCGCAGGCCGGTGCCGAGCCCGGTCAGGGTTTGCACGGTTGCTTCCAGGGATTTACGTTCACGCCCCAGTTCCTGGGCGCGCTTGTTGTCGCTCCAGACCGCGGGGTCTTCGGCGAGGCGAACGACTTCGATCAGGCGTCTTTGCTTGGTATCGAAGTCAAAGATACCTCCGCAATTCCACCGTCCGGCTTTCGACGTCCTGCAGCCGCTTGGCGATGGCATTGATTTGTTCTGCTTCCATGGGGAATCCGTAAAAAAAGGAATTATACCTTGCGGCACGCCTGTGACAGTCATGGCTGCGGGAATTTCTGAAACCGGAACTGCCGGATGCCAATCAGGTCTGGGCCGGCTGCCAATGTTCGAGCATCAGCTGCAGGCTGCGCGAGCCATTGTATTCGTTGATTTCGGGACGGTAGATCGCGCGGATCATCTGCGGCAGCGGCTGGTCGTGACCGAACAGCATGGCGTCAAAAGTGCGCCGCTCCCGGGTCAGGCGCAGTTTCGTGTGCCGTTCGCCGACGATGCGCTGGTGAGCCACCTCGAAAATGTCATCAAAGACCGGCCGCGGAAAACCCTGGCCCCAGACCTGCGCGCCCAGCGTGCCGGCGGTTTCCAGCGTCAGATGCGCGATGTCCAGAGAGCCGTCGGTCTCGATCAAGCGTTCCAGATCGGCCGGGTCGAGCAGCGTATGCGCGGCCTGCTCGAACGCGGTGCGAAAGCGCTCGAAGTCGGCCTCGCGCAGGGTCATGCCTGCGGCGGCGGCGTGTCCGCCGAACTTCAGCAACAGGTCCGGAGACCGTTTGGCCACCAGATCGAGCGCATCACGCAGGTGCAAGCCGCGGATAGAGCGCCCCGAACCCTTGATTTCGCCGTCGTTACCGCGGGCAAAGGCGACAACAGGCCGGTGATAGCGGTCCTTGATGCGCGAAGCGACGATGCCGATCACGCCCTGGTGCCATGCCGGATCAAACAGGCTCAGACTGTAGCTGTCGTCAAAAGTCATGTGTTCCAGGGCGGCCAGGGCGGAGTCCTGCATGTCCGATTCGATGACGCGGCGTTCGCGGTTGAGGCCGTCGAGTTGGGTGGCTATTTCAATTGCGCGTGCCGTGCTGTCCGTAGACAGGCATTCAATACCCAACGACATGTCGGAAAGCCGGCCGGCGGCATTCAGGCGCGGCGCGAGCACGAAGCCCATGTCATAGGCAGACGCACGACGCGGGTCGCGGCCCGCAACCTGGTACAGGGCGGTGATCCCGGGGCGGGTACGCCCGGCGCGCATGCGCAGCAACCCCTGCTGCACCAGGATGCGGTTATTGTCATCCAGCCTGACGACGTCGGCGACCGTGCCCAGTGCAACCAGATCCAGCAGACCGGCTAGATTGGGCTCGCCCTGTCGGGGTGAAGGGTGAAGAGTGAAGGGTGAAGGGGTGTCGCTCTGCTGTTCTGTAAATGCGCCGCGCTGCCTGAGTTCGGCGCGCAGCGCGAGCATCAGGTAGAACATCACACCGACGCCGGCCAGACTCTTGCTCGGGAACGGGCAGCCGGGCTGGTTGGGATTGATGATGCACCAGGCGTCGGGCAGTTGGCTGCCCGGCAGGTGATGATCGGTAATCAACACCTTGAGGCCGAGCCGGTTGGCTTCGGCAACGCCCTCCACGCTGGCGATGCCGTTGTCCACGGTGATCAGGATATCGGGGGTTTTGACGTCGTGGGCCAGGCGCACGATCTCCGGCGTCAGTCCGTAGCCGTATTCGAAGCGGTTGGGCACCAGATAATCGACTTCGGCCCCGAAGCTGCGCAGCGCGAGCAAACCGACGGCGCAGGCGGTGGCGCCGTCGGCATCGTAGTCGGCAATGATGAGCAATTTCTTGCGGGCGGCGATGGCATCGGCCAGCAGACTGGCCATCTGCTGCAGGTTGAGCATTTGCGACGGCGGCGTCAGGTGCTCGAAGTCTGGGGCCAGTTGCTGCGGGCTGAGTATGCCGCGCGCTGCATAGATGCGCGCAAGCAGGGGTGATATGCCTTCCTTTATTAGCCGCGAAACGATATCGCGGGGGGCATCGCGGGTGACTATGGCGGGCATGCTTAGGGCTCCCGCGATGGACGGTAAGCGGGCAGCGCGGAGCCCGAACGCCAGAACTTAAGAAGATCGGCGGGCGTAAGTTCAAAGCGTTCGCTGCTTTGATGGCCGGGTAACGCCAGCGTGAGACGGGAAATGCGCCGCCGCTGCAGGGCTGCCAGCAGCGGGGCAATCCAGTCACGGTCGAGCGCGGTGATGTGCTCGCGCCAGCGGGCCATGTCGCCGTATTGTGCAGCTGCGGCCAGTTGCCCGAACACGATCAGGTGATGTGAATCTGCTGAGCCGGTGGCGTGCAGCCATTGCCCGGCATCGGCTGGCAGAGGGGTGGCGGGAAGGTTGGCATGGGCCGCAAGCGCGCAGGGCAGCGCCTCATCGCTCCAGACCGCGGAGAAATGCCGTCCGGGCACGGACGGGCGGGTGCCGCCACCCCACAGCCACACACTGTTGACCGTCATTTCACCGCGCGCTTCCCGGGCATCGTTGAGCGGATGACTATGCAGCAGTATCTGTATTTCATTGGCGATCTTGTGCCAGTGCAGCGCGTCCTCGCCGGTGGGCAGATTGACGTGGATGTCCTCCCCGGTCACTTCGCTCAGGGCGCGCGTGGCCAGTTGCGGGGCGCGTTCCAGGCCCAGGTACCAGCGCCCGGCGTGCGGCGCGATGAAGCACAGTCCGTCCTGCGCGAAATGCTGGTTCAGAAACGCGACGATATCGTCGGCGTCCTGCTTCGAGAGACCAAGGACGCTGCAGTCGGCGAGCAGCACCTGGTCGCGCCGCAGCCGCAGATGCACCGGATCAGCGCGCAGCCAGTAACGCGCTTCCGGTTCGATACCATCCAGCGTCAGTGTCAGCGGGGCAACCGGCCAGTCCTGCTGTTTCTCAACTTCGAAAGCCCGGCACAGCCACGCTTCGGCCGTGACCGGCGCGAGGCGTTGATGGCGCGCGCGGGCCAGCAATCTGCGCAGCGCGGTGAGCGGAAGATCGCCGGCGGCTTGATCGGCGATGGCACCGGATGGCAACAGGTGCGGGATGAATAGTGTGCACTGCATAGGTTTTTCCTGCGCATTCGAGTCTAACATAGGGTCGCGGCGTGCTTCGGCTTGCGGCTTATGGCACACTGCGCCTTTATTTCCGGGTGGCCGCAATTTGAGCACTTACGAGTTTTTCATCGGCATGCGCTATACCCGCAGCAAGCAGCGCACGCGCTTCATATCGGTCATCACGCTGATTTCCATCGTCGGCATCGTGCTCGGCATGACGGTGCTGATTACCGTGCTGTCAGTGATGAACGGGTTTCAGAAAGAGATCCGCACGCGCATTCTCGGGGTCGCTTCGCATGTGCAGATCAGCGGCGCCGACAACCAGCTCGCCAATTGGGAGCCGCTCGCGCGGCGCGCCGCCGCCAATCCGCAGGTCGAGGCGACCGCGCCTTATGTCAGCGCGCAGGGGCTGCTGACCTTCAGCTCCGCGGTGCGCGGCGCTTTTATCCGGGGCATAGAGCCGCAGCTCGAAGCGCGGGTCTCGGATATCGGCCAGCACATGAAGCGCGGCAGCATGGACGCGCTGCGGCCCGGGGAGTTCGGCATCGTGCTCGGCAACGAGCTTGCGCGCGCGCTCGGCGCGAGCCTCGGCGAAAAAGTGGTGCTGGTCGCGCCCCAAGGGCAGGTGACGCCGGCCGGCATTTTGCCGCGCCTCAAGCAGTTCACGGTGGTCGGCATTTTCGGTGTCGATCACTTCGAGTACGATTCCGGGTTGGCGCTGGTCCATCTCGAGGATGCGCAGAAGCTGTTTCGCTTTGGCGATGCGGTCTCCGGGGTGCGGCTCAAGCTGAAGGACCTGTTCCAGTCGACTGCGGTGGCGCGCGCGCTGGCGCGCGAACTGGGGCCCGATGTGTATCTCAGCGACTGGACCATGCAGCACGCCAATTTTTTCCGCGCGGTGCAGATCGAAAAGCGCATGATGTTCCTGATCGTGTTCCTGATCATCGCCGTGGCGGCGTTCAACATCATTTCCAGCCTGGTGATGGCGGTCAAGGACAAGCAGTCCGATATCGCCATCCTGCGCACACTGGGTGCGGAGCCGCGCAGCATCATGAAGATTTTCATGGTGCAGGGTGCGGTCATCGGCGTCTTCGGCACCGCGCTGGGATTGATCGGAGGCATTTCACTTGCCCTGAACGTCGATGTCGTGGTGCCGTTCATCGAGAATGTCTTCGGCTTCAAATTCCTGGCCAAAGACGTCTATTACATCAGCGAACTTCCCACTGATCTGCAGACCGCAGATGTCGTCATCACCGGCGTGGTGTCACTGGTGCTGAGCCTGTTGGCGACCATTTATCCGAGTTACCGCGCAGCCAGGATCAATCCTGCCGAGGCGCTCAGATACGAGTGAAGAGTGAAGGGTGAAGAGTGAAGGGTGAAAAAAAAGACGAACCGGTAATTTCCTGCAGCGGGCTGCACAAAAGTTATTTCCAGGGCAGCGTGGAAGTGCCGGTGCTGGCCGGGGTCGATCTCGAGATCGCGCCCGGAGAGCGCGTCGCGATCATCGGCGCATCCGGCTCGGGCAAGAGCACGCTGCTGCATCTGCTCGGTGGCCTGGACGTGGCGACCGCGGGCGATGTCCGCATCCTGGGACAGGATATCCGCAAGCAAAGTGAAGCCGAGCGGGGTGCCACGCGCAACCGCTCGCTTGGTTTCGTCTACCAGTTCCATCACCTGCTGCCGGAGTTCAGCGCACTGGAGAACGTGGCGATGCCGCTGCTGATCCGGCGCATGCCCAAGGAAGAAGCGTTTGAAGCGGCGGGCAGAATCCTGGACCAGGTGGGCCTGAGCCACCGTCTCTCGCACAACCCGGGCGAATTGTCAGGCGGCGAGCGGCAGCGTGCGGCGCTGGCACGTGCGCTGGTCACCCGTCCGGCGTGCGTGCTGGCCGATGAGCCCACCGGCAATCTCGACCGTCATAATGCCGAAGCGGTATTCGAGCTGATGCTGCAGCTCAATCAGGAAATGAAAACGAGCTTTATCATCGTGACCCACGACAGCGGGATCGCCGCGCGTGCCAACCGCATACTGAAACTCGTCGACGGCGTGCTGCAGCCGGCCTCCTGATTTACACCAGGTTGATCTGCATGATGCCGCTCTGCGTGACTTCGCTGTAGATCTGCTCGTCCTGCAGTGCCTGGGTCAGCACGAAATGCGGTGCCGAACGCTTGATCAGACGCGGGGTGATGAAGCCGATTGCGATCACCGTAAGCCCGGTCCATACCCAGCCGACCAGCGCAATCGCGACGCCGATGCCGAGCACCGGCATCATGAACAGCGGCAGCAGCAGCCGCGCGCTCAGATACTTTGCTGCCGCCGCCGGATCGATGGTCACCTTGAGTTTTCCAGTGCCGTAAGCATTGATGAATTCGGTGTGTGTCATTTTTATGAAGTCTGTTCGCTGCGGCGGAATTTGAGGCCGATCCTGGATATTTTATTGTCGTTCATTTCACGCACGACCAGCTCTACGCGTCCCAGCCTGATACGATCGCCGACCACCGGGCGCTTGTGGAAAATACCATGCAAGTAACCGGCAAGGGTAATATCAGCAGCAGAGTCTGTCGACAGTTCCAGTCCATAGAATTCCACCACGTCTTTCAGATTGGCATCGCCGTCGAGCACGAGATCGCCGAAGAATCGATGCTCCTCCAGGCGGTCGGGGCTGTCCGGCGCGATGAACAGGCGGTTGAGCGGACTGACATGCTTGGCCGAGGCGATCACGTAGACATGATCGCCGGGTTTCAGTGTTTGCAGCTGTTTGTGACTTTCGAGCCGGTCGTTACGCACGACTGCCGCGATCGAGGTCTGCTCGGGCAGCGGCAGTCTGCTCAAATCATGCCGCAGGACGGGACTGTTTTCGGTCAGGTCGTAGCGCAGCAACTCGAAATCCCAGTGTCCCCGGATGTCGAGATCAAAACGGTGCACCGGCGCCGAGTCCGGCGGTACTTCGAGTTGCAGCAGGCGCGCTGCGCCGGCCACGGTCCAGCCCTGCACCAGCAGCGAGAGCAGGACGACAAAAAAAGCTATATTAAAGAATAATTTAGCGTTATCAAGCCCGGCAAGCAAAGGAAAGATGCCGAGTATGATGGGCACTGCGCCGCGCAGGCCGATCCATCCGATGTAGGTCTGCTCGCGCCATGGAAAACGAAACGGCAGCAGGCAGACGAGAACCGCGAGAGGTCGTGCGACAAAAATCAAAACGACCGCAATCAGAATCGATACGCCGGCGATAGGCGGCAGCTCCGAAGGCGTGACCAGCAGACCGAGTATCAGGAACATGCTGATCTGGGCGAGCCACGCCATTCCATCATGCATGCGCAGGATGTTCTGTGCCGACTGGACCTGGCGGTTGCCGAGCACCAGCCCCGCAATGTAAATGGCGAGAAAGCCGCTGCCGCCGAGCGCGGTCGTTACCGCGAAAGTCAGCAGGGCCAGCGCGGAGGCGAGCAGCGGGTAGAGTGACGTGGCCAGATCGAGGCGGTTGAGCAGCCAGACCATCAGTGCGCCGCCGGCTATCCCGCCTGCTGCCCCGATGCCGAACTGCGAGGTCAGATCCCGGAACACCGTCCAGTCGAGGGATGTTTTGCCGGCCACCAGGGCTTCGAGCAGTATGATCGTCAGGAAGATCGCCATGGGATCATTGCTGCCGGATTCCAGCTCGAGGACAGCGCCAACGCGGCGCTTGAGCGCGAGTCCGCGCGCGTTGAGCATGAAGAACACGGCCGCGGCGTCGGTCGATCCTATGATGGCGCCGAGCAGAAATCCCTCCAGCCAATTGAAATTGAACAGCCAAACCGAAAATGCCGCCACTACTGCTGCCGTGATAACGACGCCGAGAGTAGAGAGCACCAGTCCCGGCCACAGGACGACGCGGACACTGTCCCGCTTGGTGCGCATACCGCCGTCGAACAGGATGATGCCGAGCGCGGTCGAGCCGATGAGATAGGCGGTCTGGGTGTCGTTGAAGATGATGCCGCCGGGGCCGTCCTCGCCGGCAAGCATGCCCAGCACCAGGAACACGAGCAGCAGGGGTGTGCCGGAGCGCGCTGCGAACACGCTCGCGAGTATGCTTACAGCAACCAGCCCCGCGCCGATGAGGATAAGTTGATTGGCCTGATCCAAAGTATTTTATCCGTAATCCTGAGCGTATCTGAGCAAGAGGCCTGCGAGAAGGGAAGTCCCCGGTGTCAGTATTCGACGGGAAGGGGATCGAGACTGCGCCACATGTACCACGTTGCAACCGAGCGCCACGGCGCCCATGAATCGCCGATTTTGAGCATCTTGGACCGGGTCAGCGGTTTTCCCTTGTTGTAATGCAGGCTCATCGCCCGCTGCAGGCCGATGTCAGCCAGCGGCAGCACGTTGGGGCGCGTCATGTAAAAAATCAGGAACATCTCCGCGGTCCAGCGGCCTATGCCTTTGACCTGAATAAGTTCTGCGATCAGGGTTTCATCGTCCAGCTGTTGCCAATTGCCGGGATCGAGCGCTCCGGAGTGGAAGCGGCCTGCGAGATCCAGCAGATAACCGGCTTTTTGTCCCGACAACCCGCAGCCGCGCAGCCGCTGGGTATCCAAGCAGTGAACGGCGGCGGGGCTCACGGTCTGCACCTCGGCCGCAAAACGGTTCCATACGCTTTGAGCGGCCTTGACCGAGATCTGCTGGCCGACTATGGCGCGTGCCAGCGTCTGGAAGGCGTCGCCCCGGCTGCCGAGCGCCAGCCCCTTGAACTGTGTCACCAGTTTTTTTAACACGGCGTCGCGCGTGGCGAGTTCGCGCGCGGCGCCTTTCCAGTAGCGGGGGGCGGTCATCTGTTTCCCGCCTGCCGGGCGCGGCGGCGTTGGCGCTGCTGCCAAGCCCAGCGCACGTGCAGCTGCCAGCCCCAGTCGACCGCAAAATAGCCGACCACTGCAAGCAGCGTGGCCAGCAGCGGCAAGCCGATCACCAGCGGCTTGCCCACGCTGGCCAGCCAGTGGAGCGCGGCGGGGAACCATTCGCTAAAGCCCTTGCCTTCAAGGCCGAACGCCAGCGCCGGCAGCCCGCCGTCGCCTTGCATCAGCACCAGCTGGCCGAGCCTGAATGCTGTGTAATACAGCGGCACAATGGTAAAAGGGTTGGAATACAGCGTGACGATGACGGCGATCGGCAGATTGACGCGGAACACGACGGCCAGAATCGCGGCGATGGCGAACTGCACCGGATTGCTGCCCGGGACCAGCCCCGCAAACATGCCGACGGCCATGCCGCCCGCCACCGAGCGGCGGTGCAGATGCCACAGATTGTGATGCTGCAGCCACGGGCCGAACCACGCGATATGGCGGTTTTGCCGGATGCTGTCGTGGCTGGGCAGGAATTTTCGGAAAAACTTGCGGGGCATGGCGGTCGCGCACTAAGCATGGGCCTTTATTTTACCTGAGCGGCTAGCGCGCGTATGCGGGTCGGGGGTCACGGGCGTTGAGCGGTAATCCGGGCTACCGGTCCATTCATGTGCGGCTCAACATCCTGTTTATTGCGCTTGGTGCGTGGCTGCTGCAACAGCAGGCCGCATTGCCCGCGCTGCACTGGACTGGCGTGCTCGGCCTGGCACTGGCATTGCCGCTGCTGTCGCGGGTCCCGGGTGTCGCGGCGCGTGCCACGCGTGAAATCCTGCTGAAGAGCCTGTGTCTGGGTTTCGGGTTTTTCTGGGCCGCTGCATTTGCGCATTACCGGCTCGCCGATGCGCTGCCCCCGGAGTGGGAAGGGCGCGATATCGAGATCGCGGGTGTGGTCGCAAGCCTGCCGCAACCTTATGAGCGCAGCGTGCGTTTCGAGTTTGACGTCGAACGCGTGCTGACCGCAGGCGCGACGGTGCCGCGGCATGTTTCGCTGTCGTGGTGGGGATCCGCGGCGCGAGATGGCACGCCGGCGACGCTTCCGGACCTGCATCCGGGCGAGCGCTGGCATTTGACGATGAGGCTCAAGCGCCCGTACGGCATGGCCAATCCGCATGGCTTCGATTACGAGGCGTGGCTGCTCGAACGCGGTATCCGCGCCACCGGTTATGTGCGGCCCAGAAGCGGCAGCCGCCGGCTGGAGGAGAGGGTCGGCCATCCGCACTACTGGGTCGAGCGCGCGCGCGACAGACTGCGCCACAGGATACAGCGTGCGCTGCCGGAACAGCCCTATGCGGGCGTGCTCGCTGCGCTGGCAATCGGCGACCAGCGCGCGATCCCGCCCGAGCAGTGGCAGGTTTACACACGCACCGGCGTCAACCACCTGATGAGCATTTCCGGGTTGCATGTGACCATGGTCTCGGGGCTGGTGCTGGCGCTCGCCTACTGGCTGTGGCGGCGTAGCGCGCGGCTGACGCTGTGGCTGCCGGCGCGCAAAGCGGCGGTGTTGTTTGGTTTTGCCGCGGCGCTGCTCTATACGCTGCTGGCCGGATTCGCGGTGCCGGCGCAGCGCACGCTCTACATGCTGGCGGTGATGGCGTGGGCGCTGTGGGCCGGCCGCATGAGTTCGGCCTCGGTGGTGCTGGCGCTGGCCTTGCTGATGGTCGTGCTGCTCGATCCGTGGGCGGTGCAGGCACCCGGGTTCTGGCTGTCGTTCGGGGCGGTGGCGGTGATCCTGTTCGTGACGGTCAATCGCGTGGCACCGCCGCACTGGTTCAAGGCCTGGGCGCGCGTGCAATGGGCGGTGACGCTGGGACTGGTGCCGCCGCTGCTGGCCATGTTCCAGCAGGTGTCCATCGTGTCGCCGCTGGCCAATGCCGTCGCCATTCCGGTCGTGAGCCTGGTCGTGGTGCCGCTCACACTTGCCGGCATGCTGTTGCCTTTCGATTTCGTGTTGCTGGCCGCTCATCACATCATGGCGTGGTGCAGCACGCTGCTCGAGTGGATGAGCGAAGCGCCCGAAACCGTGTGGCAGCAGCACGCGCCGCCGGCGTGGACGGTCGTGGTATCGGCGCTGGGCGCAGCATGGCTGCTGCTGCCGCGCGGCTTTCCCGCGCGCTGGCTGGGTGTGATCGGCTTTCTCCCCTTGTTCCTGGTGTTGCCGCCCAAGCTGGCCGAGGGTACGTTAAAGCTCACGGTGCTGGATGTGGGTCAGGGGCTGGCCGCGGTGGTGCAAACCCGAAATCATGCGCTGCTCTACGATACCGGACCCGCTTTCGGGCCTGGCGCCGATACCGGAAACCGCGTCATCGTGCCCTATCTTCGCGCCGCCGGCGTGCAACGCCTGGACGCCATGATTGTCAGTCACGATAATGCCGATCACATCGGCGGCGCGTTATCGGTATTGCAGGCGCTGCCGGTCGACGCGTTGTTCACGTCTTTACACGACATGGACCCGTTGCCGCTGCAGGCGATGGCTGCTTTCCGCTGTTTTGCCGGGCAGCACTGGGAGTGGGATGGCGTGCGCTTCGAGATGCTGCATCCGTCACGCGCGAGTTATGACGCCGTGCGCGTCAGGGACAATGATCGCAGTTGCGTGCTGAAAATCGTCACGGGCACAGGCAGCATCCTGCTGCCGGGCGACATTCAGAGCAAAGCCGAAATCGATCTGCTCTCGACACATCACGGCACCCTGGCCGCCACGGTGCTGGTGGCGCCGCATCACGGCAGCAGGACGTCATCGACACCGGATTGGGTGCGCGAGATCAACCCGCAAAGCGTGATCTTCCCCGTGGGTTACCGCAACCGCTTTGGTCACCCGCATGAGGAGGTCGTCGATCGTTACCGCGGGCAGGGCAGCAGGATGTATCGCACCGACCGTGATGGGGCTGTGACGGTTGTGTTCGATGCGACGGGCGTGATCGGAATCGAGCCGTACCGCTCGCGCTACCGCCGCTATTGGCAGACGACCATGGTGGCTGATCCGGTGGCGGATGCCGAGGAGTTCTGAAAGAGGCGGTTATTAACGCGAAGCTGTGCTGGCTGAGTTTGCGCCTGTCCTGGTCGTTGATCGCTTAATGCAGCGGTTCGCGCTGGTCAATAAAATATGTAATAAAAACAACATGATACTATTTTAAGTCTCTTCGTCTGGGCCTGATTGCGTGCGCTGTCAGTCTGATATTGCCAATATCGCAATCTGCCTGCCAAGGAAGTACTCATATCCAATAAAACTTATCCCCGCATAATATATGGATCTCGCAATGAAGATATGCTCTGCGATCTCTGCGGCGAATGCTTTTTTGATTTTTTTGAGATGCACTTTAATCTAAGCGACACATGGTAAAAGCATCGCCACTTAATTTAATCGAGACTGAGGATACAGTCGCGTCGTCGGGGCTCGCCGGCATCGCGAGCCGCTATGCCCCGGCCGAGGCCGAGGCGCTGCGCTGCGTGCTCGATTTCGTCGCATCGCGCTATGCCGGACGCAGGCTCGCCAGCGGCGAGCCGGTATTGAAGCACGTAATCGAAACCGCCGGCATACTTGCCGACCTCAAGCTCGACCACGAAACGCTGGCCGCGGCGCTGTTGTTTCCATGCCACGAGGTCGCGCCGAAGGACGCGCGGCTGTTGCCCGAGAAATTCGGCGCCGCCGTTTCCGAGCTCGCGCAAGGCGTGGTGCGCATGGGCGAAATCGGCGCGCTGTCGAACCGCATGCCGGCAGCTCAAAAACCGGAGCAGCAGGCGGCGCAACTCGAGGCGCTGCGCAAAATGTTGCTCGCCATGGTGCAGGATATCCGCGTGGTGTTGATCAAGCTCGCCGATCACGTGCAGGGGATGCGTTACATCGTCAAATCGAAAGCTGAAAAGTTGCAGCGAGAGAGTGCAGAACTGACGCGCGATATTTTTGCGCCGCTCGCCAATCGCCTCGGCGTGTGGCAACTTAAATGGGAGCTCGAGGACCTGGCTTTCCGCATACTCGAACCCGAGACGTACAAGCGTGTTGCACGCCAGCTGGACGAAAAGCGCTCTGACCGCGAGCGTTATATCGAAGGCGTGATGGCAGTGCTCAGGCGTGAACTGGCACGTGCCGGCATCGAGGCCGATGTTACGGGGCGCCCCAAGCACATCTACAGCATTTACAAAAAGATGCACCGCAAAGGGCTGGATTTCGAGGCGCTGCATGACGTGCGCGCGGTGCGCGTGCTGGTCAACGACGTCAAGGATTGTTACGCGGCACTGGGCCTGGTGCACAACCTGTGGTCGCCTATCCCCAAGGAATTCGACGATTACATCGCCAAGCCCAAGAGCAACGACTACCGTTCGCTGCATACCGCGGTGATCGGACCCGAGGACAAGGCAGTCGAAGTGCAGATACGCACGCATGACATGCACCAGCATTCGGAGCTGGGTGTCGCCGCGCACTGGCGCTACAAGGAGGGCGCGCGTCACGACAAAAGCTATGACGAGAAAATCGCGTGGCTCAGGCAGATTCTGGAATGGAAAGACGAAGTCGGCGATGCCGGCGAAATTGCCGAACAGTTCAAGAACGGGCTGTTCGAGGACACGGTCTATGTCCTGACGCCGCAGGGCCGGGTGATCGATCTGCCGAAAGGCGCTACGCCTATCGATTTCGCCTACCATGTTCACACCGAGCTTGGACATCGCTGCCGCGGCGCCAAGGTCGACGGCGCAATGGTGCCGCTCAACACGCCGCTGGCGAATGGCCAGCAGGTCGAAATTCTCGCAGCCAAGCAGGGCGGCCCCAGCCGCGACTGGCTCAATCCGCAGTTGGGGTATCTCAAAAGCCAGGGTGCGCGCGGCAAAGTCAGGCAGTGGTTCAACCGCCAGAACTACGAGGCCGATGTGGCCCAAGGTCGAGCGGCGCTGGACAAGGAATTGCAGCGCCACGGCATGACCAGGCTCAATCTCGATAAGCTCGCGGGCGATCTGGGTTTTTCCAAGCTCAACGATTTTCTGGCCGAGCTGGGGCGCGGCGATATCGGGCCCAAGCAGCTCGCCGATGCGCTGCGCGAAGAACCGGCGCCTGCGGCACCGGAGGTTCTGGTAACGCGCAAGCCGAGCGCCCCGTCCAGGGGCAGCGTGCTGGTGGTGGGTGTGGACAAGCTGCTGACGGTGCCGGCGAAATGCTGCAAGCCGGCGCCGCCTGAACCCATCATCGGTTTTGTCACGCGCGGGCGCGGCGTCACGGTGCATCGCGCCAACTGCGCCAGCGTGAAGCGGCTCGCTCCCGAACGCATGGTGACGGCGGAGTGGGGCGGCGCCGAGGGCGCGACTTTTCCTGTCGACATCGAGGTCGAAGCTGTGGACCGCACCGGACTGCTGCGCGATATCTCGGAAGTGCTGTCGCGTGAGCGCATCAATGTCACCGCGACCAAAACCGCGAGCCGCGATCTATCGGCGCGCATGCGTTTCACGCTCGAAGTCGCCAATCTCGACCGGCTGAAACAGGCATTGACGCTGATTCGCGAAGTGCGCGGCGTGGTGAGCGCGGCGCGGCGCTGATGAGAAAAATAGACAGGATAGCCAGGGTTAATCGGCAAATTGCACCGTTAATCCACTTACGCCGCTTAAACCCTCGTAATGCGATGACCAGGTTTCACCGGGCTTGATCGACAGCGCTGCGGTGAGCGTGCCGGTGGTGATGATTTCACCCGCGGCGGGCGCAGTAAATTGCGTCTGGCGCGCGACAATGTCGGCTAGAAAGGCGAGCGCCAGTGCCGGATGATCGAGCGCGTTGGCGCCGACGCCGCGGTCCATCACCCTGCCATTTTTTAACAGTGCGACCCGGCAATCTCGTAACATATTGTTAATATTGGTTATTTCGTCTAGTCGCGGCCGGTAAGGCGTGCCCACGATCAGTCTCCAGTGCAACGAGAAATCCGCTGCCGCATCTGCAGGCAGAAATTTCCAGTCGGCAAAATGGCAGTCGACGATCTCGAAACTCGGCGCCAGCCACTCGATAGCTTCCAGAATAAGCGCTGGGTCCCGGCATCCCGTCGGCAGCGGCGCGCGCAGCTTGAATGCGATTTCCGGTTCCAGCTTGGGCCGCGCACTGCCTTTGAGAGAAACGGTGGCTGCGTTGTCTTCGGCAAAAATCAGCGTGTCATCGTAAACGTGCGCCCAGATCGGCGAAGTCGCGCCGTACTCGGGCCAGATGTTGCGGTTGGTGAAGCCGATCTTGCGGCCGACGGTTTTTTCGCCGCGCGCGCGACGCAGTTTCACGATCTCCGCCGCGATGTCATATCCCTCGTCCCAGCCGAATCCCGGGTTGCGTTCCGCGACGGACGGTATGGTCTTGCCGTGATCCAGCGCGGCTAGCAGTTCTGCGGCAATTTCTGTAATTTTATTCATGTAAAGCCCATTTTAGCCACAGAGGACACAGAGAACACAGAGAAAAGCTTTAAAACATTAATGGGTTTTATAGTCCGCTAGTCTTATACCCTGCGAATTACAGTGCATGGAACTTGTTCAAAACCCTGTTGCTGTTTTGGTTTTCCTCTGTGTTCTCTGTGTCCTCTGTGGCTGAACTGCTTTTCATTTCGCGCACCGAAGCCGATATTGTGCTGCCTCGAGCGCATATTCACGCGACGCCTTCGGCCAGAATCATGCGGGTTTTGGCGGTGCGCTCACGGATGACGCGCGCCTTTGCATATTCCTTCGATTCCCACCAGCGCTTCGCCTGTCCGGCATCGGGGAATTCCAGCGCCACGATGCGCTTGGGCTCCCAGCCGCCTTCCAGCGCTTCGGTTTCCCCGCCGCGCACAATGAAACGGCCCCCGTATTGCGCCACCGAGGCCTCGGCCAGCTTGCGGTATTCGAGTATGCCGACGGGGTCGGTTACCTCCATTTCGACCAGGATATAAGCTGTCATAACGCCTCCGTTTATCAAACAACCATCTGATTTTATTTGAAGCTTATCCGTGATTCCGCTAAAATGCCGCTTCTTTAGCATTAGGCGCGTAGCTCAGTTGGTTAGAGCACCACCTTGACATGGTGGGGGTCGTTGGTTCGAATCCAATCGCGCCTACCAATTATGATAAAGCGGACACGAAGCGCCGCTTTATCTCCGCGTGTTCGAACACACGCTTTGCGGTGTTCAACGCACGGAGCGTGATTCACATTAGAGTCAGAAGCGGCGCCAGAGTGGCCGGATCTGACTTTTGTTTTTTATAGTGCAAGCATGCCGAATATACGCCTTCCCGACGGATCAACAAGAGCGTTTGACCAGGCGGTCAGCGTGGCTGAACTCGCGCAAAGCATAGGCCCGGGGCTGGCCAAGGCCGCGCTCGCTGGACGCGTCGACGGCAAGCTCGTGGACACGTCTTTCCCGATAGCATCTGACGCCGAGGTGGCCATCGTCACCGACAAGGACCCTGCCGGTCTCGAAATCATCCGGCACTCGACGGCGCATCTGCTGGCGCACGCAGTCAAAGAGCTTTTTCCCGAGGCGCAGGTCACGATAGGCCCGGTGATCGAAGACGGGTTTTTCTACGATTTCGCCTATAAGCGGCCGTTCACGCCTGACGACCTTGCGGCGATCGAGAAGCGCATGGGCGAAATCGCCAAGCGCGACCTCAAGGTCGAACGCCGGTTGATGCCGCGTGATGAGGCGGTCGTTTTTTTCAAGAGCATTGGGGAGCACTATAAGGCCGAGATCATCGCCTCGATTCCTTCGAACGAGGCCATTTCGCTTTACGCCCAGGACAATTTCATCGACCTGTGCCGCGGGCCGCACGTGCCTTCTACCGGAAAACTCAAAGTATTCAAGCTGATGAAGCTTGCCGGCGCGTACTGGCGCGGCGATTCCCGGAACGAGATGCTGCAGCGGATTTACGGCACGGCGTGGACCAAAAAGGAAGACCAGGACGCCTATCTCCATCGCCTGGAAGAGGCGGAAAAGCGCGATCATCGCCGGTTGGGCCGCAGCCTGGATCTGTATCACCTGCAGGACGAGGCGCCCGGCATGGTGTTCTGGCATCCGAAGGGCTGGGTGATCTGGCAGGTGATCGAACAGCATCTGCGCCAGGTGGTCAGCGCCAACGGTTATCAGGAGATCCGCACACCACAGATCATGGACCGCACGCTGTGGGAGCGCTCCGGGCACTGGGAGAATTTCCGCGAGAACATGTTCACCACCGAATCGGAATCGCGTGATTACGCGGTGAAACCGATGAACTGTCCCGGCCACATCCAGGTGTTTAACCAGGGCATCAAGAGCTATCGTGACCTGCCGCTGCGCCTCGCCGAGTTCGGCTCCTGCCACCGCAACGAGCCGTCGGGCGCGCTGCACGGGCTGATGCGGGTGCGCAACTTCGTGCAGGATGACGCCCACATTTTCTGTCCCGAGGACAGGGTTCAGGACGAGGTTGGCCAGTTTATCCGGCTGTTGCAGCAGGTTTACGCGGATTTCGGCTTCACCGACATCCTGGTCAAGCTGTCACTGCGACCGGCCAAGCGGGTGGGCAGCGACGAGCAGTGGGACCGCGCCGAGGCTGCGCTGGACGCCGCGCTGCGCAGCATGAACCTGCCGTTTGAGGTTCAGCTGGGCGAGGGTGCTTTTTACGGGCCCAAAATAGAATTTTCGCTCAAGGACAGTCTGGGACGGGTCTGGCAGTGCGGCACCATGCAGCTCGATTTTTCGATGCCGGGACGGCTGGGGGCTGAATATGTCGCCGAGGACAATACCCGCAGGGTGCCGGTCATGCTGCACCGGGCGATCCTGGGCTCGCTGGAGCGCTTCATCGGCATCCTGATCGAGCATTACGCCGGTGCCATGCCGGTGTGGCTGGCCCCGGTGCAGGCCGTGGTCATGAATATCTCCGAGCACCAGGCCGACTACGCCGGAAAGGTGGCGGCCGAGCTCCTAAAAGCCGGATTTCGGGCCGAATCCGACTTGAGAAATGAGAAGATTTCCTATAAAATTCGGGAACATAGTTTGCAAAAGCTGCCTTACCAGGTCGTCGTGGGCGACAAGGAAGTAGCGGCGCAAGTGGTTGCCGTGCGAACCCGTAAGGGCGAAGACCTCGGTCAGATGCCTCTACGGGATTTTATTGCGCGCCTCAATACCGAGGCGGCACAAAAAGGCCGCGCGGCTTGAGATCGACAAAATCAGGGAGTTTATCTAATAGCTAAGGAAGAAGAAGCACGGATCAACAGTGAGATTACCGCGCTGGAAGTCCGGGTTATTGGTGCCAACGGAGAGCAGGTCGGGATTCTGAGTCTGGCTGATGCGAACAAGCTGGCGGAAGAAGCCGTGCTGGATCTGGTTGAAATTGCACCTACGGCGAAGCCGCCGGTCTGCCGCATCATGGATTTCGGGAAATTCAAGTACCGTGAAAGCAAGAAACGGCACGAGGCGAAACTCAAGCAAAAGCAGATTGTCGTCAAGGAGATCAAGTTCCGGCCCGGAACCGACGAGGGCGATTACAAGATCAAGCTGCGCAATCTGATTCGCTTTCTGGAAGAGGGCGACAAGACCAAGGTCACGTTGCGCTTCCGCGGACGCGAGATGGCGCACCAGGATATCGGATTCAGGCTGCTGGAACGGGTCAGAACCGACCTCGAACCGCACGGCGTAGTCGAACAGTTTCCGAGGATGGAAGGCCGGCAGCTCGTCATGGTGCTGTCGCCGAAAAAGAGCGGTAAAGAAATTGGCAAAGGCCCCCAGTCCGGCGGGGAGAAACCTGCGGCAGCCCCCAAAAAGGCAGCCACAGGCACCTCCAAAGCCAAGGCTGCTGTCGAGAAAGTTGCGACTGATACGCCGCAAGAAGCAAGCGCGGCAGAAGTCGCTGGGGTCGATAAGAAGTAGTTGTCCGGGTTCCATGAAGTCCCTTCAAGATGAAGGGCACCCGGCGCTAAGCTAAAACAGGAGTTGTCATGCCAAAGATGAAAACCAAGAGCGGCGCTGCGAAGCGCTTCAAAAAGCTCGGGAATGGTAAGTTCAAGCGCGCCAGCGCCAATTTACGCCATATCCTTACCAAGAAAACCACCAAGCGCAAACGTCACCTGCGCGGCACCTCCAGCGTTCACGCGAGCAATGTGCGTTCCGTGCGCGCCATGCTGCCGAATTAGGAGATAAATCATGCCTAGAGTCAAACGTGGCGTCACTGCGCGCGCCAGCCATAAGAAAGTAATAAAGAAGGCCAAGGGTTTCCGCGGCCGTCGCAACAATGTATTCCGCATCGCCAACGAAGCGGTAATGCGTGCCGGTCAGTATGCCTATCGTGACCGCCGCAACCGCAAACGCGTGTTCCGCGCGCTGTGGATTGCGCGCATCAACGCTGCCGCGCGCGAGCACGGTATGAGTTACAGCGTGTTCATGAACGGGCTGAAAAAGGCGTCAATCGAGGTCGACCGCAAAATGCTGGCCGATATCGCGGTACTCGACAAGCCGGCGTTCGGCAAGTTTGTCGAACAGGCCAAGGCCAGCCTCGGCGTCTGAGCAACAGTTAGGGAAAAGGGAGGCTGAAGGGCCTCCTTTTTTTCTCTGTTTTTCCTGGGTGTGCGATGCAAGACCTTGATGTAATTGTAAATGAGGCGCTCGCACTGTTTGCGGGCATAGACGATGCCGATGCGCTTGAGCAGGCCAAGGCGCGTTTTCTCGGCAAGTCGGGGGCGCTGACTGAACTGCTCAAGGGGCTGGGCAAGCTGCCAGCCACGGAACGCCCGGCCATGGGCGGGCGCATCAATGCCGCCAAGGAAGCGCTCGAAACCGCATTGCGCGAACAGCGCGAAAAAATACAGTCAAACAAACTCGAAGCACGCCTCAAGGAAGAAGCACTGGATGTGACGCTGCCGGGCCGCGGCGCGGGATGCGGCGGTCTGCATCCGGTGACGCGCACGCTGGATCGCATCGAGGTGCTGTTCCGCTCGATGGGCTTTGAAGTCGCCGACGGTCCGGAAATCGAGACCGACTACTACAACTTCACTGCGCTCAACCAGCCGGAAAACCATCCGGCGCGCTCCATGCACGACACCTTTTACCTGGCTGACGGCAAGCATCTGCTGCGCACCCACACCTCCCCGATCCAGATACGCTACATGGAAACGCGGCGGCCGCCGATCAAGATCATCGCCCCGGGGCGGGTCTATCGCGTCGATTCCGACGCGACGCATTCGCCGATGTTCCATCAGGTCGAGGGCCTGTGGATAGACGAACACATCACCTTCGCTGATCTGAAGGGCGTGCTGGCAGATTTTTTCAGGCATTTTTTCGAGCGCGACGATCTCAAAGTGCGCTTCCGCCCGTCGTTTTTTCCGTTTACCGAACCGTCTGCAGAAATAGACATGAGCTTTGGCGACGGCTGGCTGGAAACGGGCGGCTGCGGCATGGTGCATCCGAGCGTGCTGCGTAACGTCAACATCGATCCCGAGCAATACCAGGGATTTGCTTTTGGCCTGGGTCCAGACCGCCTGGCCATGCTGCGCTACGGGGTGAACGATTTGCGGTTGTTCTTCGAGAACGACCTGCGTTTTCTAAAGCAATTCAATTGAAATGAAGTTTTCAGAAAACTGGCTCCGCACCTTCATCGATCCTCCGCTCTCCAGCAGGGAGTTGGCGGACGCGTTGACCATGGGCGGGATCGAGGTCGAAGCGCTGGAACCCGCAGCGCCGCCTTTCGACCAGGTGGTGGTGGGCGAAGTGCTCAAGGTCGGGAAACACCCGGGCGCTGACCGGCTTACCGTCTGCGAAGTTAATATTGGCACAGCGACTATCATGGTCGTGTGCGGTGCGCCCAATGTCGTCCCTGGCATCAAGGTGCCTGCAGCGCTGCCCGGCGCCAGACTGCCGGGCATGGAAATCAAGGCCGCCACTGTGCGCGGCGTAGACTCGCACGGGATGCTGTGCTCCGCCAAGGAACTGGGATTGAGCGAGGACGCCGCCGGACTGCTGGTTCTGCCACCGGACCTGCCTCCCGGCGTCAGCCTGCGCAAAGTGCTCGACCTCGATGACCAGGTGATGACCACCAAGCCGACACCCAACCGCGGCGACTGTCTGAGCATACTGGGCATGGCGCGCGAAGTGGCGGCGATTACCGGTGCAAAGATTGAAGTCTCCGGCATCACTCCCGTGCCGCCGGCCTCCGGCGAAACGCTCAGCGTTACTCTGGAGGCGCCGCAGGCATGTCCGCGCTACTGCGGCAGGCTGGTGCGCGGCGTCGATGCCAGGGCACAGACCCCCCTCTGGATGGTGCAGCGGCTGGCCAGGAGCGGCGTGCGCACCGTCAGCGCCATCGTCGATATTACCAATTACGTCATGCTCGAACTGGGACAGCCGCTGCATGCGTTCGATGCGGGAAAACTCAATGGCGGCATATGCGTGCGCTTCGCGAAAAATGGCGAACGGCTGACGCTGCTTAATACGGAAACGCAGGTTCTTACCCCCGATTTCCTGGTGATTGCCGATGACAGCAAGGTGCTGGCGCTGGCGGGGATCATGGGCGGAATGGAGAGTTCGGTCACCGATGCAACGCGCGATATTTTTCTTGAAAGCGCGTATTTCGATCCTGGCGTCATCGCGGGAAAATCGCGAGTGCTTGGATTCGGGTCGGATTCTGCTTACCGTTTCGAACGCGGTGTGGATTTTTCAGGGACGGTGAATGCGCTCGAACGGGCGACGCAACTTGTGCTCGAGATCTGCGGCGGCGCAGCCGCTGCGGTGAGTGAGGCGTGCGCCGAACTGCCGCAGCGAGCGCCAGTAAGTCTGCGCCTTAAGCGTGCCGAGCGCCTGCTGGGCATCGCGCTTGACCCGGCTGAGGCAGGCCGCATACTTCGCCGCCTTGGCTTCGGATTCAGCGAGTCGGCTGCCGAATTTCAGGTGACCCCGCCGGCCTTCCGGTTCGATATCGCCATCGAGGAAGACCTGGTCGAGGAAATAGCGCGTATCCACGGTTATGACAGGATTCCGGCGGCCACGCCTGTTGCGCACGCGTCGATGTTACCCGCACCCGAGGCGCAGCGCGATACGGCGTCAATCTGCGGGCAATTGGTGGCGCGCGACTATCAGGAAATTATCACTTACAGTTTTGTCGAGCGTGATTGGGAACTGGATTTCTGTGGCAACGATGCGCCGTTGGCGCTGGCGAATCCGATTGCAAGCCAGATGAGCGTGATGCGCTCCAGCCTGATCGGCAGCCTGGTCGATTGCGTGCGTTTCAACCAGAGTCATAAACAGGCCCGGGTGCGTATATTTGAGATTGGCCGCTGTTTTTCACGGACCGAAAAAAGCGGCCATGCGCAAACCATGCGGGTGGGGGCGGCGGCCTATGGTGATGCACTGCAAGAGCAATGGGGCATCCCGGCGCGCCGTGTTGATTTTTACGACGTGAAAGCCGATGTGGAGGCGTTGCTGGCGCCAAGCACGGCTGAGTTCCAAACTGCGGTTCATCCCGCATTGCACCCAGGCAAGTCCGCCTGTATCGTCCGCGACGGTATGACAATAGGGTGGATTGGGGAATTGCATCCGCAGTGGCAACAGAAGTATGATCTGCCTCTTGCGCCTGTCATGTTTGAACTCGATCTCGAGTATGTGGCTGATGGGGCCCTGCCGGCTTACAGGGAGATTTCAAAATTACCGCCAGTGCGGCGCGATCTCGCGGTGATCGTTGACGAGGGTCTGGGTTATCAGGCAATAATGGCCGGACTGAAGGGGGAGCAACCAGCGGTCGTGACGGATATTGCGTTGTTTGATGTGTACCGGGGAGCGGGCATAGAAAATGGTAAAAAAAGTCTTGCATTCAGGGTGTTATTGCAGGATACTCACAAAACCTTGACCGAAGCGGAAGTCGATTCCGCAGTCTCGAAACTGATTCAAGTTCTGCAACAACGTTTCAACGCTAAGCTCCGTTGAAAAGGGGAGAAAATGACTTTAACCAAGGCCGAACTCGCTGATCTCTTGTTTGAGAAGGTGGGTTTCAACAAGCGTGAAGCCAAAGATATGGTCGAATCGTTCTTCGAGGAAGTCCGGATGGCGCTGCAAAACAACAGCGGCGTGAAGTTGTCCGGTTTCGGCAATTTTCAGCTGCGCGACAAGCCGCAGCGCCCGGGCCGCAATCCCAAGACCGGTGAGGAAATCCCGATCACTGCCCGACGCGTGGTCACGTTCCATGCATCGCAGAAGCTGAAAGCGATGGTGGAGCAGCATTTCCATGGAATCAAATCACAGTCCTAAACTGCAGTTGCCGCCGATTCCGGCGAAGCGCTACTTCACGATAGGCGAAGTCAGCGAGTTGTGCGGCGTCAAGCCGCACGTACTGCGCTATTGGGAGCAGGAGTTTACCCAGCTCAAACCGGTCAAGCGCCGCGGCAACCGGCGCTATTACCAGCACCATGAAGTGCTGCTTATCCGCCGCATCCGCGATCTGCTCTACGACCAGGGATTCACGATCAGCGGTGCGCGCAACCGGCTCGACGAACTGGTCGCGGAATCCGCCAAACCAGCGCGCGCAGCGGCGCCGCGTGGCGGGTTCGGTATGGTGCGCAAGGAACTCAAGGGCGTCATCGATTTGCTGCGCGCCTGACGCGCGGTGCGGTTTTCTGCGGTCAACTCAATCCGGTTTTCCTCTTCCGCTGTCTGATATAATTCTTCTCTCGGGGCGTAGCGCAGCCTGGTAGCGTACCTGCCTGGGGGGCAGGTGGTCGGAGGTTCAAATCCTCTCGCCCCGACCAAATAATCAAAGGGTTCCAGCAATGGGACCCTTTGTCATTTCTGCGATGGTGGCAGGTAACTCGGAGCAATCGCATCATGTGGGCTAAGCGTGCGGTTTTCGGTGCAGTGACAGCCTTGTCGTTGGCCGCTGCCGTGATGCCGGCCGCAGCCCAGGACCGTATGGTTTTTGGCATGGAAATCGGAGCACGGTTTAACGTGCCCCAATGCGCTCCACGTGAGGGCAGCTATCCAGCCAGGCGTTGTTTTAAAGAAAGTGCGGCAGCAGCCAAAGCGTGGGAGGGCTATGAGTATCACGTGTACCTGCCCAGTGCCGGGACGCCGGCGTATGTCCGCGGTGAGTTGATTGTTTCGGTGATCGACAGCATCGTGGAGTCCGTGCATATCAATACCTGGGGTTTCGAGGCCCAGCACGGCGCGTTCACGGCATTGAAGAAGCAATTCGACGAACCGACGCGCGTCAGTTTCAAGGCGGGTCAAAACGCTTCCCGTTCCAGATATAGGGCGCAGTCCGCGGAGTGGGTCTTCAGCGATTTCACAGTCACCTTCGAAGGCGTCACGGGGTCTATAGACTGGGGGTTGATCAAAGTGTCTACCCACCGCTACACAAAGCTGATGAACGATTATGGAAAACGTAAATAAAATCCCGTGCCCGACCGTAGTTGCGTGAATCGTGAATCGTGAACCTGAGCTAATCTGCAACTCGGAAAAAACTGACTATGGTTCCTGACGAATTCCGATTATCATCGGACGACGCTGCCATCACCGCGACGCAGATTTGGCTGGAGCGCGCAGTCATCGGGCTGAACCTGTGCCCGTTCGCCAAGCAGGTCCACGTCAAGAACCAGATCCGTTATGTCGTCAGCGAGGCGCAAACGCCTGAAGCGCTGCTGGCCGATTTCGGCGCCGAACTGCAGACGCTGATGGCGGCCGATCCCGCTGCGATCGATACGACGCTGTTGATCCATCCGCAGGTACTCGGAAATTTTTTAGACTACAACGCGTTTCTCGGGTTGGCCGAAGCACTGGTCGACAGTCTGGAAATGGCGGGCGAATTTCAAGTGGCCAGTTTTCATCCGCAGTACCAGTTTGCAGGCGCCGGCCCGGATGACATCGAGAACTATACCAACCGCTCACCCTATCCGACGCTCCATCTGCTGCGCGAGGCCAGTATCACGCGGGCCGTGGCGGCATTTCCCGATCCCGCCTTGATTTACCATAAAAATATTGAGACTCTGCGTCGCCTGGGTCACACCGGCTGGCAGCGCCTGGGACTGGCGTAACGGGCGCTGCAGGCGCATCTGAAATTGCGTAGAATGCAGCGCCTCAACACGACGCGGACTGACTATCATGAAAAAAACCGATCTGGAAAAAAACAAGGGATTAAAGATCAGCGGCCAGATAAAACTGGCCGGGACTCCTGGGCGCTTCGGCCAGGGTTCTGCCGGTATTCCGGACCGGCGTGAACAGCGCAAGCTCGATCAGTCCCTGGGCCTGGTGCCGTTTGCGGTCAAGCTTAACAGCGATCTGGTGAAGCAGATCCAGGCCCTGGCGCAGAAACGCCAGACCGGGCTGAACGAAGTCGTCGCCGAACTGCTGCACACCGCTCTCAAAGCCAGCGGTAAGGCCTCGAGTTAGGAGCCCAAACAGTTTGTGGTAAATCGCTGGGTGGGCATAACTCCGTCTTGCCGGTGGGAGCCGGCATCCAATAAGGTGTTGATCCGCTTGAGACGTCCTTTATGGACCAGGCCTGCGCCGGGGTGACGAGTCGATTTTCAACAAACGGCTAAGCCGCCTCGGGGGTTTGCTGCATCTCCAGTTCTATCGCCACGGTTTCTTTTTCATCGCCGATCCAGATATGACTGTCCTGGATGGTGCAGTGCAGTTGCATTTTCCGTTGCGCCAGTTTTGCCAGAGCCTGGGAATTGGACAGGGGCAGGGTAATCACCGTGAGATTCGCGTTTCTCTGAATGTTGTCTCGTATCCGGTTCCACCAGAGCGCGGCGCCGTGGCCGCCATAGGCATAGACATAGACTTGCGCGGCACGGCCGCAGGCGCGGCGTATGCGTTTTTCATCAGGTTGTCCGACGTCTATCCAGAGTTTGACCGTGCCCGTTAAGTCTTTTTCCCACAGATCGGGTTCGTCATCGCTGCTCAGTCCTTTGCCAAATGCCAGCGCATCGTGGGCATGGAGCACATATGCCAGCAATCGCACCATCATGCGTTCATCTGTTTCCGACGGATGACGGGCGATGGTGAGCACATGTTCGCCATAGTAACCGCGGTCCATGTCGGAAATGTTCAGCGTGGCTTTGAAAATCGTAGCGTTGAGTGCCATGGTGCGTGAAAACCTGTTGAGCGAACGTGGATATTTAGAGTCTGCTTGATTTGCATCAATTGTTAACAGCGGCCAGCTGCCCGATTGTACGCTGCATCGAACCTGCGTATAGGCATTTAACGGGATAGCCTGAAATATCACCTGAGTCATGACCGAATAGTTTGGCAAATTAGCGCCTGTCTTGGTTTATAATTGGTCTGTGTCGCGTATGTCTGCAGTCTCTGCATGAATCCAGAGGAAAAAAATGAGAGCGTTTGAATACGTTGTTGCCCGGGACTCCGCTCAGGCCATGGCACTGCTCGCAGAGCACGGCTCGTCGGTCAAAATACTCGCTGGCGGCACTGATCTGCTGGTTGAACTCAAATCAGCGTCTCACGGACCACAGGTGATCGTGGATATTTCCCGTGCAGAGGACATGAAGAAAATTTCGCTCACCGGCGAGGGGCTCAGTATTGGCGCCCTCGCCACGCACAGCGAAATCATGGACTCGCAGCTGATTCGCGATATGTTTCCGGCCCTGGTTGACGCTGCTCATACCATAGGCGCGGTGCAGACGCGCAACCTCGGAACGCTGGGAGGCAACCTCGTGACCTGCGTGCCGTCCATGGACAGCGGCCCGACATTGATTGCACTCGAAGCGCTGGTCACCATCGCCGGAGCAGAGGGGCGCCGTCAAATGCCGCTCACTGATTTTTTTGTCGGCCCCAGAAAAACCATACTCAAACCCACCGAACTGCTGGTGGACATCATCATTCCCAAGAAGAATCTCGGGAAACCGGTGCACTTTTTAAAATCCGGTCTGCGCAAGGGGCAGGCGCTGGCGCTGGTCAATGTCGCCGCAAGCCTGTGGGTGGACAAAAACACATTCCTCGAACCCAGAATCGCGCTCGGTGCTGTCGCACCCGTAGTGATGCGCGCAACTCAGGCCGAAGCTTATCTGGCGGGGCGCGCCGTCACGCCTGAGGCGATGATGGAGGCCGGGCGTATCGCAGCCGGCGAGGCCAGACCGATCACCGATTTTCGCGCTTCCGCTGAGTACCGGCGCGATCTGATTGCTGTCCTGACCAAACGCGCCCTGGAAAACGCGGTATTGCTTGCCCAGGCCAAACTGAAGGGAGTTAAAAAATGACGCAAGTAACCATGATCGTCAACGGCGATTCCCGGACCGCATCCGTGCCTCCGGAAACCACGCTGCTCATGCTGTTGCGCGAGCATTTCAATCTCACCGGCGCCAAGCTGGGCTGTGACGTCGGGGATTGTGGTGCGTGCACCGTCATCGTCGACGGCAAGCCGGTCAATGCGTGCCTGATGCTGGCAGTGCAGGCGGAAGGGCGCAGTGTGCTGACCATAGAAGGGCTTGCAACCCAGAACGAGCTGCATCCGATTCAAAAAGCGTTTGAAGACCAGGCTTCATTGCAGTGCGGCTTCTGCGGCCCCGGTGTGATTTTGTCGGCGAAAGCCCTGCTCGATAATATCCCCGATCCCAGCAAGCAGGAAATCCGCGACGCACTCTCGGGGAACCTTTGCCGCTGCACCGGTTATACCAAAATGATAGAAGCGATCCAGGAATCAGCCCGGGTCCTTCGTGGCGGATCTGCGGATCAGGCTGTGTAGAACGGGAGATGGTCATGGCCGGCAGGGCAAAGGTCGCAGCAGCGATCGACAACATGCCCGTTCCAGAGAAGATGAAAGCATGGGTGCTGGGCGACCCAGGCGAATTAACCCTGGTCGAAAAGCCGGTACCGCATCCCGGCGCGGCCGAGGTGCTGGTGCGCATCGGGGCAACCGCGGTGTGCGGAACCGACCTCGAAGTCATCAGCCATGGCGAACCGGCGCTGATACAGGGCGGGATGCCATTCAACAAGAATTTCACGCCCGGTCATGAATACATGGGCACTGTGGTCAGGCTGGGCCCAGGCGTCGATGAATTCAAAATCGGCGACCGTATCGCAGTGGAAATCCATGCCGGCTGCGGGCGTTGCGAGCGTTGCCGCGAGGGCATGTACACTTCATGCCTAAACTACGGCATGAACTACGGTGATCACGACAAGGGTCATCGCGCCAATGGCTTTACCACCGATGGCGGTTTTGCCGAGTACGCGATCAACCATGTCAACACCCTGGTGCATGTGCCTGAGAACATGACGGATGAGGAGGCCACGCTCATCGTTACTGCCGGCACTGCGACCTATGGACTGGACGTGCTTGGTGGATTGCTTGCCGGCCAATGTCTGGTGGTAACCGGGCCGGGGCCGATAGGCTTGATGAGCGTTGGTGTCGCCAAGGCGCTTGGCGCAAGCCCGGTTATTCTGACAGGCACCAGCAGCGACCTCAGGCGCCTGGAGATCGGCCGCAAGTTCGGCGCGGACGAGGTCGTGAATGTCAGTGAAGAGGATGCGGTGGCCGCGGTCAGGCGCATTACCGGCGGCAAAGGCGCGCACTACGTGATGGAGTGCTCGGGTGCACCCGACGCTGTGAATCAGGCGGCGCGCATGGTGAGTCGCGGTGGCCGTATCTGCCTGGCGGCTTTTGCCCACGCACCGGTGACCGTGGACGTCGCCTATCTGGTGAGCAACAACATTTACCTGTTCGGGATCCGCGGTGAGGGCCGGAGTGCGGTTCGCAGGGCGGCCTCATTGATGGCGCAGGCGCGTTTTCCGGCAGGTCTCGTTCACACGCATACGTTTACGCTGGACCAGGTGCCGACCGCAATCAGGTACGCGAAAGAGCGGATTGAGGACGCGATCAAGGTCGTGGTGAAAATGTAGGCAGGTGCAGTGCGCCTGGGTAACTGGAAACAACGGAGGGAAGTGGTCGTGGCAACAGCCAAAAAGAAATACAGGTTTCTGTTTATACAGCCTTTTCAGTTGCCTAACGACAGTAAATATGCCGACAAATATCACTCTGCCGTGCTGTCCAATGAACAGCGCATGCGGATGGATTACCTCAACATCCGGCCCTTGCTGGAAGACGTGGAGTGGGACTTCCACGGCGGCCCGATTGCCCCTTACGGCGACTGGGCGGTCGAAACGCGCGAGGAGTTTTGTCAGGTGGCCGCAGCGCGCTTGCCTATCGTGCGCGAGGCCTGCGAGAGCGGCAAGTACAACGCCATCGTGCTGCTCGGCGGAGGGGAGCCTGGTTTTACGGAATCGCGGGAGATCACCCGAAAATATGGCATACCGGTGACCTCCTGTGCTTTTTCCCAGATGCACATTGCCTCGATGCTGGGCAACAAGTTCAGCGTCATCGATTTTACCGAGGCGCACAACATGTTTTACTATGACCTGGTGGTGCGCCATCGCTTTACCGAGCGCTGCGCTTCAATCAGGAATATCAATTACTATCACGCAAGACCGGGGAGCGAGGAACACGGCAATATCGCCGAAGAGCGGGAAAAAGCCCTCAGGGGCGAGCGGTCCGAGGCCGTGGAGCGTGCGGTGGCCGAGGCGATCGATGCGATCCAGGAGGATGGCGCGGAAGTCATCACCTTCGGCTGCTCCGATGCATTCTGGCTGCAGTCGTTTGTGCAAAAACGGCTGAATGAAATGGGCTGGGAGATCCCGGTACTCGAGGGTTACAGTTCTGCCATAGCGTTGGCCAGGCTGTTTGTCGATCTGGGGGTCAATGCCAGCGGCCTGGCTTTTCCCAGCGACCGCCCGAAGCAATGGCGCAGGAAAAAAGTATTTTAGTTTAGCCCCTTTAGCATCAGACGGTTAAAGATAGATGTATCGAAGTGGAGAAAATTGAAAAATGACCACCAAAGTGAAAACGGCCAAAAAACAAAAAAGTCCTGCGATGGATCTGCCCCGCGGGATGGAGGTGAACTTGCGGTTGCCTACGGTGATGCCGCCAGTCCCGTATCCGATCGAAACCCTGGTGCCCAAGGTGCGTCAGCAGACGCCCGCCGTCGGTCAGCGGGCAACGCGACCTGATGGGCGCCTGCACGGACTCGGGCAGACCAAGTATATCGACGATATGTCATTTCCCGGCATGCTCCACGCCAAAATCAAACGCGCTGGCATCGCATCGGCGCGCATCAAGAGCATCGATACCAGCGCAGCCGAGGCCATGCCGGGCGTGATGGCGGTGCTGATCGGCCGCGAGATTCCAGTCAACTCCTTCGGTCCTTCGTTCCAGGACCAGCCGCTACTGGCTGACGAACTAGTATTTCACGCCGGTGACGGCGTGGCGGCGGTGGCGGCGGTGACCGAGCAGATCGCGATAGAGGCGCTCGAAAAAATCAAAGTTGAATACGAGCCGCTGCCGGCGATATTCGATCCCGTGGAAGCGATGAAAGAGGGCGCGCACAAGGTACATGCGCCCAACGGCAATGTGTACGCGACCAAGGTCGTCAAGAAAGGCGACGTTGAAGCCGGGTTTGCCGCATCCCACCGGATTTTCGAGGGCACCTTCCGCACACAGATGGTCGAACATGTGCCGATAGAGCCGCATGCCGCAATCGCGACCTGGGATCCCAATGGCCGCGTTACCATTTATACGAGCCTGGGGCGGATCACGCTGGGGCGCGCAGACGTCGCGCGCACGCTCAAGTTGCCGATCAACCGCATCCGTCTTATCGGTACCATCGTTGGCGGAAATTTCGGCGGCAAGAACGAGATCACGCAGGAACCGATACTCGCGCTGCTGTCGAGAAAGACCGGCCGGTCTGTGAAGGGCGTCTACTCGCGCGAAGAGGAATTTATCTCATCTACGACACGGCATCCGATCATCATGGATTACAAAACCGGCGTGGACAAGGACGGCAGGATACTTGCGCGCAAAGTGCGCCTGGTGCTCGACGGCGGCGCTTACTGTTCATGGAGCGAGACGACGCTGGGCAAGGCGGCCATTCTGTCGGCCGGCCCGTACAATATTGAAAATCTGCATGTCGAGGCCTACGTGGTCTATACCAACAAGACCATGACCGGTGCCATGCGCGGGTTCGGGGCGCCGCAGGTGTGCTTCGCCTACGAGTCACACATGGACGACATCGCTGAAGGGCTTAATATCGATCCGCTGGAAATACGCCTGCTCAACGCTTTCGGAGAAGGCTCAGCCAGCCCGACCGGCCAGGTACTGCACAGCGTGGTGGTCAGGGACACGCTGCTCAAGGCGGCGGAACGATTCGGCTGGAAGGAGTCACGCTAATGAAACGACGCGGACGCGGTATCGCCTGCATGTGGTATCCGATCGGCTTTACGGTCGCTGCCAATGCCAGCGCGGCGGTAGTGAAGGTCAACGAGGATGGCACTGCCACCCTGCTCACGGGCACAGTGGAAACGGGGCAGGGCGCACTGACCGTGTTGGGTCAGATCGCGGCTGAGGAACTCGGCGTGGCGACCGACGATGTGCATGTAGTCTCGGGCGACACCGACACCACACCGATGGACACCGGCGCCATCGCCAGTCGCACCACTTACGTCACTGGGAATGCGGTCAGGCTTGCAGCCGAGAAAGCCAAAGCTATCCTGTTCGAAGTTGCCGCACCCCTGCTCGGCGTCAGGGCCGATCAGCTCGAAGCCCGCGACCGCAAGATCCAGGTCAAGGCTTTCCCGCAGCGCTTCCTGCCCATAGGCGAGGTCGCCAATCATGCCCAGTTAATCAAAGGGCAGCCGGCGATCGGCAGCGCGTCATGGAATCCTCCGACTGTGGCGATGGATCCCGAGACTGGCCAGGGCAAGCCGTTCAATACCTATGTCTACGCGACCCAGATCGCCGAGGTGGATGTCGACGACGAAACCGGGGAGGTGGAGGTGCTGCGCATCGTCGCGGCGCATGATTGCGGCACCGCCATCAACCCGATGCTGGTGGAAGGCCAGGTCGAGGGTGGCATTTCGATGGGTATAGGTTTTGCGCTGCAGGAGGAAATCCTGTTCGACAAGACCACCGGCCGGCAGCTCAATCCCAATCTCACCAACTACATCATGCCGACCAGCCTCGACATGCCGGATATCGAGGTCGATATCGTGGACAGCTACGATCCGACCGGACCTTTCGGCGCCAAAGGTGTCGGTGAGCCGACATCAGTGCCGACCGCGGCGGCGATTCTGAATGCCATACACAACGCGGTCGGCGTGCGCATCATGTCGCTGCCCGCCACCGCCGAGAAGGTGCTTGCCGCCATCAAGGAGAAAAAGGGACGGCAGCCAAAACAAATTTCCGCCGCGTAGTGGCCGACGCGGTGAAAAAAGGTTGTTATCAAAGCAACTTGGCCTGCCGTGCCGCAAATAAAACGGCGCCCAGTAGCGCGGTGTCGGGATTGAGTATCACCCGCACCGGTATGCCCTGCAGCAGCGGTGTCATTCTTCCGCGGTCGAAAAACGCGGCCTTAAATTCCGGGCCTTTCAGCCGCTGAATTATCCGGGGGGCGATCCCACCGCCGATGTAGATGCCGCCGGTCGCCATGATTTTCAGAGCCAGATTGCCGGCTTCCGCGCCGCACAGCGATACCAGCATGTCCAATGCCTGCAGGCACAGTTCGCAACGTCCCTCGAGGGCCGCCTGTGAAATCACGGCAGGCGGATCCTGGTTGCGCATGGCAGCGGCCACTTCGGGCAGTTCCGCGCCCCGCCCCGTATCGCGCAGAAAGCGATAGATGTTATATAGTCCCGGCCCGGAGACGACCCGCTCGTAGCTGACATGAGCGTATTGGGCCAGCAGGTAACGCAGCAGTTCAACTTCAACGTCATTGCGCGGCGCAAAATCCGCGTGCCCGCCTTCGCATGCAAACGGGTGGTGACGGCTGCCGTCCCAGTACAGTCCTGCTTCGCCCAGTCCGGTGCCCGGCGCCATCACGGCTGCATTACCGGTTGCATCCGGCAAACCGGGATTAAGCACATAAAAATCACCGGCGACCAGCGCTTCGATGCCATGGGCGTGCGCTTCCAGGTCGTTGATCAGCGCCACCTGCTGCAAGTGAAGCGCACGGGCAAGATTCGCGGCGTCTACGTGCCATGGCAAATTAGTGGTTTTGGCCTGTCCCTTGATGACCGGGCCCGGGATGCCAAAACCGGCGCAATCGATGTCATGGCCGCATTCCTGCGCGAAGCGAGTGACGATTTCAGTCAGGCCGGCATGCTGTGCGCTGGAAAAGGTTTTCTTCAGGATCAGCTGCGGCCGCTTCTCCACTAGGCGAAAAAGAGCAAGCCGCGTCGTGGTGCCGCCAATGTCGCCTGCGAGTATCATCATCTAATCGTGTCACGGCGCCAAAAATAATGCAAAATATTACTTTTCCCAGCCCGCTTAACCAATTCTGGAGTCCGGATGCCCGGTACCGTTTATCAGCTTGAAATCAATCCGCAACTGCCGCAGAAACTGGAGCGGCTCGAGGAGTTGGCCAATAATCTGTTTTACAGCTGGGACCGGCCGACACGCACGCTGTTTTCGCGCCTGCACCCTGCATTGTGGCATTCCATAGGCCACAGTCCGAAAGCCTTCCTCAAGCGCGTGGACCAGAAGCGGCTGGCGGATGCGGCCGAGGATCCGCTGTTTTTCAGCAATTACCACCGGGTGATGTCAGCCTTCGATTCATACTGCAACGAAACACGACGCACCGGACCCGACGAGGATCTGCAGGATGACGATCTAATCGCTTACTTCTGCGCCGAGTTTGGTTTTCATGAAAGCATGCCCATTTATTCGGGCGGGCTGGGCATACTTGCCGGGGACCACTGCAAGGCGGCAAGCGACCTGGCGCTGCCGTTTGTCGGTGTCGGACTGCTCTACCGTCAAGGCTATTTTTCCCAGACCATAGACGGCGAAGGCCGCCAGCACGCGCATTATGCCGATTCGGATTTCGATGACCTGCCGATCACGGTCGTGACCCGGGACGACGGCTCCGAGCTTCATGTCACAGTCGATCTGCCCCAACGCAAGGTCGTGGCGAAGGTGTGGCAGGCCAAGGTTGGCCGGGTGCGGCTGGTGCTGCTCGATACCGATATCGACGAAAATACCGCCGCCGACCGCCATATCGTGCACCGACTCTATGGTGGTGATCGCGCCACGCGCATTGAACAGGAGCTGCTGCTGGGCGTCGGTGGCATGCGCGCGCTCACCGAGATGGGCCTGAAGCCCAGCGTATGGCATATCAACGAGGGCCACGCCGCATTTCTGGTGCTCGAACGCGTGCGCCAGCTGGTGCTGCAGGGCCATGATTTTCCCGCGGCGCTGGAGGCGGTCGCGGCCAATACGGTATTTACCACGCACACCGCGGTGCCGGCGGGGCACGACCAGTTTGCCGAGGATATGGTCCGCCGCTATTTCGAGGCATGGTTAGGCGATTCTAAAATGAACCGTGATGAGCTGATCGCGCTGGGCCGGGATCCTTCCAGCGCCATGTTCAACATGACTGCGCTCGCGGTGCGCGGTTCACGGTTCCAGAATGGGGTAAGCCGCATCCATGGCGACTTGTCGTCGCAGATTTGCGGCCCGCTGTGGCCCCAGCTCGACAAGGCCGACAGTCCGCTGACTTATGTCACCAACGGCGTCCATGTGCCGACATTTCTTTCGGATGAATGGCACGAAGTGTTCGAGCGCCACCTCGGCCCGGGCTGGATAGGGCGCCTGGGGCAGGAGGAGTGCAAGCAGCAGATACACGCCATTCCCGACCATCTGTTCTGGAGCGTGCACCAATCCCTCAAAGCGCAGATGTTGCATCTGGTCCACTACCGCATCAAGCAGCAGCACCTGCGCAACCACGGCTCGGAGGCGCATCTGGACCGCATGCTCAAGCATGCTAATCCGGAGAAGCCAAACGTCCTGACCATAGGGTTTGCCCGCCGTTTCGCCACCTACAAGCGTGCCAATCTGATATTCGAGAACCTCGACTGGCTGCGCGAGCTGGTCTCCGATCCCCAACGGCCGGTTCTGTTCCTGTTTGCCGGCAAGGCACACCCGGCCGACCAGCCGGGACAGGAATTTCTGCGCCGCATTGCCGAAGTGGCGCGGATGCCGGAATTCGAGAGCCACATGCTGCTGGTAGAAGGCTACGACCTGCAACTTGCGCGGCGCATGGTTTCAGGCGTCGATGTCTGGCTCAACAATCCGGTCTATCCGCTCGAGGCATGCGGCACTTCGGGCATGAAGGCGGGCATGAACGGCGTCATCAACCTGTCGGTGCTCGACGGTTGGTGGGGCGAAGGCTATGACGGCAAAAACGGTTGGGCGATCAAGCCGGCATCCTCCATACTCGACGACGCGCGGCGCGATCATGAGGAAGCGCGCACGCTCTACGAGATATTGCAGGACAGCGTACTTCCGTTGTACTACAGCATAGGAGCGGTCGGTTATTCTCCGGGATGGATTGCGACGGCCAAAAACTCGGTGACGTCCATTCTGCCGCGCTTCAATTCGACGCACATGGTTGGGGAATACCTGACGCGGGTCTACCGGCCTGCCGCGCAACAATGGCGGCGTTACAGCGAGTTCAATTTTGCAGGCGCACGGGCCGTGGCGGGCTGGAAGGCCAAGGTCCGGGCTGCCTGGCCCAAGGTTACCGTGCGTCGAGTTGACACTACTCACCCGCGCATCCCGTTTGGCGAGAATCTGCGACTGGAGGTTGCGGTGAATCTGGGCGGGCTGGCGCCGGAGGATGTGGTGGTGGAGTTGCTGTTCGGACGTCCCGGCGACGGCTACCCGGCGCGGGATACGCAGTCCTCCCACTTTCGGAATGAGGGAACGATTGCAGGCACGGATGAGCATATGTACATGATCGAGTTCAAGCCGGAGTTATGCGGCAAGGTTGAATACCGGATCCGGGTCTATCCCTGCCATGATTTGCTCACGCATCGATTCGAGATGGGTATGATGAAGTGGCTGTAACCGCGGCCCCTGTCCTGTCGTCGCGCCGGGAACCCTGGTTTTTCTTGATCGCGCCGTAGCCATGAACGCATCATCACCCTTGCGTGTCCTGTTTGTCACCCCGGAGATCGCGCCGTGGATGAAAAGCGGCGGACTGGGCGATGTCTCCGCCGCGCTGCCGGTTGCGCTGCGCGCCGCCGGCGTCGATGTTCGGGTTCTGGTGCCGGCGTATCGGCCGCTGCTGGCGGAATTTGGCGACGCGCAATGCCTGGCCACATTTTCGTCACCGGGCGGCGCCCTGGCGCCGGCACGGTTACTTACCGCAACGACCGGGCAGGGCGTGCCGCTGCTGATGGTCGATTGTCCCGGGTATTATCACCGCAGCGGCGATGCCTATCAGGATGGCCAGAGTGAAGACTGGCCCGACAACGACCTGCGCTTTGGCTTGCTGGGAAAAGTAGCTGCGCTGGTTGCAAGCACTTCTAGCGCCGGGTGGGAACCGCATATTATTCAATGCAATGACTGGCCGGCGGCATTGGCGCTGGTTTATCTGCGGTACATGGAAAAGTCGCGGGTGCGCGGCATCATGACAGTGCACAATCTGGCCTTCCAGGGTGTGTTCCCCGCAACATCACTGCAAAGACTGGGGCTGCCGCCAGAAGCGATGGCCGGGGACGGCGCCGTCGAATACTATGGCAAACTGTCGTTTCTGAAAGGCGGTTTGGTCTGCGCCGACCACATTACCACGGTGAGCCCGACCTATGCGCGCGAGATTCAGAGCGAGGCACTGGGATGCGGTCTGGACGGATTGCTGCGCGGTCGCAGCGACGTGATCAGCGGAATCCTCAACGGCATCGATACCGGGATGTGGAATCCGGCCGCGGACACGCATATTGCATGCACCTATGACAGCACCCGCATCGATCGCAAGACTGAGAACAAAGCGGCGTTGCAGCAACTGCTCGGTTTGCCGGATGAACCAGCTGTGCCCCTGCTCGGCGTGGTCAGCCGCCTGACCTGGCAAAAAGGCATAGACCTGATCGCCGACATTGTTCCACAAATCATGGGCCTGCCTGCGCAACTGGCCGTGTTGGGTACCGGCGAGCGGAAACTGGTGGAACGTCTGACGGAACTGGCGCGTGAATTTCCACGGCAGATTTCTTTTAGAGCAGAATTCAACGAGCGTCTCGCGCACCTGATCGAAGCGGGAGCCGATATGTTTCTGATGCCTTCGCGCTTCGAGCCGTGCGGGCTCAACCAGATGTACAGCCTGCGCTATGGCACGCCCCCGGTGGTGCGTGCGACCGGCGGGCTGGCGGACACCGTGGTGGACTGCAGCGAGGCCACGCTCAAGTCCGGGACGGCCAATGGGTTTGTTTTTACCGGGACCGAGGCGCCGCAATTGCTTGCCGCAGTGGAACGCGCGGTCGACGCATGGCACGATACAAAAGGCTGGAAAGCTTTGCAGCGAAATGGCATGCGGCATGATTTTAGCTGGCAGGCGAGCGCACTGCGTTACCGCGATCTTTACCGAACGTTAATCCCCTCAGCCTGAATTTCGCAACCGGCTGATCGCGGCAGGCCTCGGCACGCAGGCTGCCGACGTTGGCATATTTTACTTAGCCGTATCCAGATGGCATGCGGATATTCCCTCATTAAAGACGATATTTTCCGTGCGAGGCTGCCCGGCAGCCACCTGCGCGTCTCACTCTTAATCTATTATGAACTTTTGCCGGGAAAATATGGTCCATCAATAATAAGCAAAAAAGATTGATCGAAGGTTTGCGATAGATCAAAACCCTGAATTACGCGACAGTTAGATTGTTTCCGTGTGTTCGAAAGCAATATCCCGGGAGTCTGAATTAAGGCCGAATCCATGAGCAAAAAAAAATCCCCAGCCGCCCCGGTGCCCGACGGGATGACCAGCCTGCTCACCGATATGGACATCTTCCTGTTCAAGGAAGGCAGTCACTCCAGACTCTACGAAAAACTGGGTGCGCATGCCGTCAGATCGGGAGACGCCAACGGCGTGCACTTCGCGGTGTGGGCGCCGAACGCAGAGCGCGTGTCAGTGATCGGAGATTTCAATCACTGGGATGCGCAGTCGCATATGCTGCGGCCACGCCATGACAGCTCCGGCATCTGGGAGGGGTTCGTGCCGGGTGTGTCCCATGGCAGTTCCTACAAATACCATATCGAATCGAAGTATCACGGTTACAGCGCCGACAAGGGCGATCCCTTCGCTTTTTCATGGGAGGCGCCTCCGGCAACCGCTTCCCGGATCTGGGACCTGTCATACCAGTGGCACGACGACGAGTGGATGCAACGCCGCCACGCGGCAAACGCGCTCACTGCGCCGATGTCGATATACGAAGTCCACCTTGGGTCGTGGCGGCGCGTGCCCGAAGAGAATAATCGATCGCTGACCTATCGCGAAATGGCCGAGCCGCTCGCGCAGTACGTGAGTGAAATGGGTTTCACGCATGTCGAGCTGATGCCGATCACGGAGCATCCGTTCTACGGCTCGTGGGGTTACCAGACGACGGGTTATTTCGCGCCGACGGCGCGCTACGGCACGCCGCAGGATTTCATGTATCTGGTCGACACGCTGCACCGGCATGGCGTCGGCGTGATCCTCGACTGGGTGCCGTCGCATTTCCCGAGCGACGAACACGGCCTCGCCTATTTCGACGGCACCAATCTGTTCGAGCACACCGATCCCAAGCAGGGCTATCACCCGGAGTGGAACAGCTACATCTTCAATTACGGCCGCAACGAGGTGCGCGCGTTTCTCATCAGCAGCGCGCTGTTCTGGTACAAGCACTATCATATCGACGGCATTCGCGTCGATGCGGTGGCATCGATGCTTTATCTCGATTACGCCAGGCAGCCCGGGGAGTGGGTCCCCAATGAATTCGGCGGCCGGGAAAATCTCGCGGCGATAACCTTCCTGAAAGCGCTCAACGAAGCCGTCTACCGCGATCATCCCGACGTGCAGATGATTGCGGAGGAATCAACGGCATGGCCGATGGTGTCGCGCCCGACCTATGTCGGCGGCCTCGGATTCGGCATGAAGTGGAATATGGGCTGGATGCACGACACGCTCAAGTATTTTTCCAGCGATCCCGTCTACCGCAAATATCACCACGGGCAGCTGACGTTCAGCATTCTCTACGCGTTTAACGAGAATTTCATGCTGCCGCTGTCGCATGATGAAGTGGTCCATGGCAAAGGCGCGCTGATTGGCAAGATGCCCGGGGACGACTGGCAGCAGTTCGCCAATCTGCGCCTGCTGTTCGGCTACCAGTGGGCGCACCCGGGCAAGAAACTGCTGTTCATGGGCGCTGAATTCGGACAGCGGCGCGAATGGCAGCACGAGGAAAGCCTGGAGTGGCACGTGCTCGAATATCCCCGGCACCAGGGTGTGCGTCGCTGGATGGGCGATCTGAATCATCTGTATCGCAGCGAGCCGGCGCTGCACGATCTCGATTTCTCGGCGGCGGGGTTCGAATGGATCGATTGCGATGACTGGGAGACCAGCGTGCTCAGTTTCATGCGCAAGGACAAGCACGGCGGCGATCTGGTCCTCGTGCTGTGCAATTTCACGCCGATACCGCGCGTGAATTATGCAGTCGGCGTGCCGCGCGCCGGATACTGGCGCGAGCTGCTCAACAGCGACGCGGCAATCTACGGCGGCAGCGGGGTGGGTAATTTCGGCGGCCTGGAAGCGGCGCCGGTGGGCGCGCACGGCCGCTATCATTCCCTGACGGTGACGCTGCCCCCGCTGTCGATTGTATTTTTCAAGATCTCATAAAACCATATAATACAATGAGATATCATGATTCCACCGTGACGGCAAGCCAGAGTGGTGATAGCGGCGGCAGTAATGGGCGAAGGGTGGGGCGGTTGCATTGCGGCCGGGGCGAGAACCGCAAAACGGAGGTCACGCATGAAAGCACCGAAGATTCTGGCATTCGTCATGGCGGGCGGGGAGGGTTCGCGCCTGCATCCGCTGACAGCTGAGCGTTCCAAGCCGGCGGTGCCGTTTGGCGGACGCTATCGCATCGTTGATTTCGTGTTGAGCAGCCTGGTGAATTCAGGCATCCAGTCGATCTACATGCTGGTGCAATACAAATCGCAGTCGCTGATCGAGCACATCAATCAGGCGTGGGTCATTTCATCCCCCATCATTCCCGATCAGTTCATCACCGTGGTGCCGCCGCAGATGCGCGAGGGACCCGGCTGGTTCCAGGGCACGGCCGATGCGGTGTGCCAGAACCTGAACCTGATCGAACGCCACTCGCCGGACCTGGTGGCGGTGTTCGGTGCCGACCATATCTACCGCATGGATGTTCAGAAAATGGTCGATTTCCATCTGGAGCACGGCGCCGAGCTGACCGTCTCCGCGCGCCAGGTGCCGCTGGCGGATGCTTCGAGCCTCGGGGTGATTGCGGCCGACCGCGACGGCCGCATACTGAGCTTCGACGAGAAGCCGGAGTGCCCCACGCCCTCGCCTGCCGATCCGCAACGCGCCTACTGCTCGATGGGTAACTATCTGTTCAACACTGATCTGCTGGTCGAATCGCTGCTCAAGGCCAAAGAAGAGGGCAAGCACGATTTCGGCAGGCATATCATTCCCGACTTGATCCACAGGCGCCGGGTTTACGCCTATGATTTTACGACCAACGTGATACCGGGGGTGAAGTCCTACGAGGAGCCGGCCTATTGGCGCGATGTCGGAACCATAGACAGCTATTTTGCCGCCAACATGGACATGCTAGGGCTCGAACCCCGTTTCAATATGTTCAACCCCAAATGGCCTATTGCCACCAAAGGTTATCCCGGGCCGGCACCCAAGATCGTCGAGGGCGAGATACACAATTCCATCCTTGGTGCGGGCACCCTGGTCAAAGGCGCGAAACTGACCAATTCCATCCTGCGCCGCGAGCTGGTGCTCGAGCGCGATGTCGAAATCGAAGACTCGATCATCATGGACTACACCCAGATCCGGCATGGCGTTCGATTGAAGCGGGTGATCATCGATCGCTACAATACCATCGAGGCAGGGACGCAGATCGGCTACGATCTTGAAGCCGACCGTAAACGCTACCACGTGACGGATTCCGGGATCGTTGTCGTTACCAAGGGCCGGCACTGCGTTGACGACACCCACTACTACTAAGCAGCCAATAACAACATGAATCAGCAATTCACGGCGATCTGGCCGGGCAGGCCTTATCCCCGGGGCGCATCCTGGGACGGCGAGGGGGTCAATTTTGCATTGTTCTCGGAGCACGCCGAAAAAGTCGAGCTGTGCCTGTTTGACAGCAAAGACCGCCGTGAAATCCAGCGCATTGTGCTGCGCGAACGCACCGATGAAATCTGGCACTGCTACCTGCCCGAGGCGCGCCCGGGGCTGCTCTACGGCTACCGGGTATATGGCCCATATCGCCCCGAGGAAGGCCATCGCTTCAATCCCAACAAGCTGCTGCTCGAACCGTACGCCAAGGACATCATCGGCAAGCTTGCGTGGAGTGATGCGCATTATGGTTACAGTTTCAACTCCAAACAGGATGACCTGTCGTTCGACCCCCGAGACAACGCCGCGGACATGCCCAAATGCATGGTGATCGATCCGGCATTTACCTGGGGCGATGACCGGCCGCCGCGCATCCCGTGGAGCGACACCATCATCTACGAGATGCACGTCAAGGGCTACACGATGCAGCATCCGGAGGTGCCGCAGCAGCTGCGCGGCACCTATGCCGGGCTGGCAACCGGGCCCGCGATCGAGCACCTCAAGCGCCTGGGCGTGACCACGGTGGAATTGATGCCGGTGCATACTTTTCTCGATGATCACCGGCTGGTGAAGCAGGGCCTGCGCAACTACTGGGGCTACAACTCGTTCGGCTATTTTGCACCCGATGCGCGCTATTCCGCGACCGGCCTGGTTAGCGAATTCAAGACCATGGTCAAAAAACTGCATTCGGCGGGCATCGAGGTGATTCTGGACGTGGTCTACAACCACACCGCCGAGGGCAATCATCTGGGGCCGACGCTGTCGTTCCGCGGCGTCGATAACGCCAGCTATTACAGGCTGAAACCGGAGAACCGGAGCCGCTATCTCGATTACACGGGTTGCGGCAATACGCTGAATATGCAGCACCCGCGCGTGCTGCAGCTGATCATGGACAGCCTGCGCTACTGGGTTCTGGAAATGCACGTCGACGGTTTCCGCTTCGATCTGGCCTCGGCGCTGGCGCGCGAGTTGCATGAAGTCGACCGCCTGGGGGCTTTTTTCGACATCATCCAGCAGGACCCGGTGATATCGCAGGTCAAGTTGGTCGCCGAGCCCTGGGACCTGGGCGAGGGCGGCTATCAGGTGGGCAATTTTCCCATCGGCTGGGCCGAATGGAACGACAAGTACCGTGACACGATGCGCGCGTACTGGAAAGGCGATGGCGGGCTCATCGGCGAATTTGCCCAGCGCTTCACGGGCTCGAGCGATTTGTACGGCACGAGCGGCCGCAATCCCAACGCGAGCATCAATTTCATCACCGCGCACGATGGCTTCACGCTGCACGATCTCGTCAGCTACGACCGCAAGCACAACGAAGCCAACCACGAGCATAATCGCGACGGCACCGACAACAACCTCAGCTGGAACAGCGGCGTGGAAGGCGCGACCGATGATCCCGCGATCAAGGCGCTGCGCGCCTTGCGAAAACGCAATTTCCTGACCACCCTCCTGTTTTCCCAGGGCGTGCCCATGCTGCTGTCCGGAGATGAAATCGGCCGCAGCCAGGCGGGCAACAACAATGCCTATTGCCAGGACAGCGAATTGAGCTGGATCGATTGGAATCTCGATTCCGACAAAAGCGACATGCTCGAGTTCGTTCAGCGCATCATATGGCTGCGGCGCAGCCATCCGGTTTTCCGCAAGCGCCATTTTTTCCAGGGACGTCCGATACGCGGCAAGGACGTCAAGGACATCATGTGGCTCAGCCCCGACGGCCGTGAAATGAGCGACGAGGAGTGGAACAACTCATTCGCCAGAAGCCTCGGCGTCTATCTTTCAGGCGAAGAACTGAACGACCACGACGCGCGCGGACACGCCCTTGTCGACGACAACTTCCTGCTGCTGTTCAATGCGCATCATGAAGAAGTCCGCTTCACGATTGCGCAGTATGATTCGGATCCGCAGTGGGAAGTCCTGCTCGACACCCATTACGGCAGCGGGCTGCCGGCCAAACGGCTGTTGCGCCCGGGCGCGGTTTATCCGCTTCAGGGCCGCTCGGTGGCGGTGCTGACTTCGCGCCGGCAAAAAAATAAAACGGCGACATGAGTACGGCGTCGCAACTGGAGATACTCAGCGGATTGTGCGGCATTGCGCTGGACTATCACGACATCTGGGGACAGCGCCGGCATGTTTCTCCCGACACGCAGCGCGCATTGCTGGCGGCCATGGGCATTGCGTCTGCCACCGACGATGAGGTGGCGATCGCCATCCGGGAACTGGAACAACGCGATTGGCGGCGCGTGCTGCCGCCGGTCATGGTGGTGCGGCGCAATGACGCCGCAATTGATATCCCGCTAAGCATGCCGACTGGCATGGCCCACCGCCGGTTTCAATGGCGCCTTGCGCTGGAAGACGGCTCATGCCGGTCCGGGGAGTTGTATCCCGCAGAGCTCGCGGTAGTCGCCGAAACCAAAGTGAGCGGCGCGTCCTTCATACGCTGCCGGTTTTCGTTATCGCACCTGCCTGAGCTCGGTTATCACCGGTTCGAGTTACGCGACAAGGAAGACAGCGGGCAAGCGGCGCACATGAGCCTGATCGTGGTACCGCAGCGATGCTTTTCACCCGAGGCGTTATCGGGCGAGGGACGGGTCTGGGGACTGGCGGTGCAGCTGTATGCGCTGCGCTCGCAACGCAATTGGGGGATGGGTGATTTCACCGACCTCAGGGCGCTGGTCAAGATCGCGGCGCGCACAGGCGCGGGAATAGTCGGCGTCAATCCTTTTCATGCGCTGTTCCCCCATAACCCCGCGCATGCGAGTCCGTACAGCCCCTCGAGCCGGCTGTTTCTGGACGTGCTGTATCTCGATGTCGAGGGCGTCGACGACTACGCAGAATGCGAGGCCGCCCGGAACATCGTGCGGGAACCGGAGTTTCAGGCGAACCTGCGCGCATTGCGCGCGACCGAGCTGGTTGACTATGAGGGCGTTGCTGCGGCGAAGTTCAAGGTGCTGCGTCAGCTGTACTTGAATTTCCGGCAGCGGCATCTTGATGCGGACAGCACGCGCGGCCGGGCGTTCCGGGCGTTCCAGGCCGAAGGTGGCAAGGCATTGCGCCTGCAGGCGCTGTTCGAGGCGCTGCAGCAGCACTTTTTCGCCACCGATGCCATGATATGGGGGTGGCCGGCATGGCCCGAACCGTACCGCGATCCGGATGCGGAAGCGGTTGCACGCTTTGCAGCTGAACAGCAGGATCAGGTGGAATTTTTCGAATACCTGCAATGGCAGGCAGAGCTGCAACTGGCCGCGGTGGGCCGTTGCTCACGGGAACAAGGGCTGGGTATGGGTCTGTACCAGGATCTTGCGCTGGGCGTGGACCGGGGCGGCGGTGAGGCGTGGGCGAACCAGGGACTCTATGCGTTAGGCGCGAGCACAGGCGCGCCGCCGGACGATTTCAACCTGAACGGGCAGGACTGGGGGCTGCCGCCGATGATTCCGCGGCATCTGGCCGATGCGCACTATGCGCCGTTCATCGCCACCCTGCGTGCCGGCATGCGCCATGCCGGCGCAGTCCGCATCGATCATGTGATGTGCCTGAAGCGCCTGTTCTGGATCCCTGCCGGCGGCACGCCGGCCTCGGGCGCATACGTCGATTATCCGCTCGTTGATCTGTTCGGGATCGTGGCACTCGAAAGCCAGCTCAACCGCTGCCTGGTCATCGGCGAAGACTTGGGCACCGTGCCCGACGCAGTGCGCGATGCCATGTCGCGCTTCGGCGTGCTGTCGTACCGCCTGTTTTATTTCGAAAAGGACCACCACGGCGGTTTCAAGCCGCCCGGAGCTTATCCGTCCCGGGCGCTGGTTGCCGTCAGCACTCACGACCTGCCTACGCTCTGCGGTTTCTGGTCCGGCGCTGATTTGGATGCACGTGACGCACTGGCACTTTATCCCTCGGAGGAGATGCGGCAGCAGCAGATCGCGACCCGCACGCAGGATCGCGGACAAATGCTGATGGCGCTGGAGCGGGAACTCCTGCTGCCGGCGGCGGCGAGCGAGCATCCTGCCGGGAATCCTGAAATGCCGGCTGAACTGGCGCGGGCGGTCCATGTCTACCTGGCGCGTGCGCCATCGCAGGTGATGATGGTGCGGCCCGAAGATTTTCTGGGCCAGGTCGACCAGGTCAATCTTCCGGGCAGCATTGACGAGTACCCGAACTGGCGGCGCAAGTTGCCGTTGAACATCGAGGAATGGCTGGCTGCGCCGCGCTTTACCGAGCTGGTGGAAGCACTGCGCGCCGAGCGCGGCAGTTCAGTCACGCCCCGGGGATGAAGGGCGCCGCAGCACCGTGTCATCACGGAAACTGCCGCGGATGTATCTGCAGCCCGCGCTAGTAGCTCTTCCTGAAGGTGGTCTTCTGGCACTTCGCGCAAGGCGGGATATTTCCAGTTGACCTGAAATGGATCTGGTGGCCGCAGTTCGTGCAGGTCAGCGTGCCGGCGCTGGTGATCTCGCCCGCGTTGTAGATCAGGGCCTGATCGGTCTTTTTCGACATTTGCCACAGCGCATTTCCGCCGAGTTGCAGCAACGCCGCAAGGCTGGACAATGCGCCGGCGCCGACGCGGGATGGGCGCAGCCTTTCCTTGGCCTGCTCGCCCAGCCGCTTCATTTCATCCGCCGTCTGCTCGAGGTCGCGTTTCATGTAGTCCTGGAACAGTTTGGCCTGTTCCGCGCTCAATTCGCCGAGTGCAGTCATCTGTTCCCGCGTTTTTTCGATCGCGACGTTCAGCGCTTCCTGGCTTTTGTCCCGGCTGGCTTCGAACAGTTCGTGGGATTTGGCGGCAAACTTGTCGTATTGTTCAGCAAGTCGTTCTTTGATTTGTTCGGGATTGGGTTTGTCCATGAGACACCTCGCTTGTCGGTTTAACAGCATGTGGATTTAAATCCGTTACGTTTACGGTCATAAAACTACGACAACATGACTTGTAGTTCGTTCCTGGTCGGAGCCGGGTAAATGCCGAGCGGAGATGTCATAAGCATATGATTGTGCGAATTAAATATCAGGACTTCCCGGCCCCAGTGGATTTGCCGCGCGTAAGGACCGCTGGCGTCGGCAGACGGAGTCGGGGCTGGCTTCACAAGCAACGGGTGACGCAACAGATCCGCATCCTTCCCGGCCAGGGCGGTTGGAACCCGGCGGGCAGGCTGCTGTCAGATTAAATGTGGGTCGAAAGATGCGGTTTCCGGCCATGCGCTTGACGTGGGTCAACATGACGCCGTGTAAGCGCCTGTAAATTTAAAAAAATAAGAATATCACTGCCATAGTGAGGTTTTTATGACGAAAATGCTCGCATTGGTGATGGCCGGCGGCAAAGGCACGCGTCTTCACCCATTGACTGCCGAGCACGCGAAACCGGCGTTGCATTTTGCCCGGGGGTACCGGATCGTCGATTTCGTACTCAGCAATCTTGCCAACTCCGGCGTTTCCCAGATTTACGTGCTGGTTCAGTACAAGCCGCGCTCGCTGCTCGAGTATCTGGACCGTGCCTGGGTTTCCAATATTGACAGTAATGGCTGCTGCGTGACTACGCTGGTGCCGGGCGACGGCGGGTGTTTCAACGGCACCGCCGATGCCGTCCATCAGAATCTTCACCTGATTGAGTCCCATCAGCCGGACCTCGTTGCCGTATTCGCCGCCGACCATATTTACCGCATGGACGTGCGGCAGATGGCCGCCTGCCACATCGAGCGCAATGCCAGCGTCAGCGTGGCTGCGGTACCGGTGCCTATTCACAAGGCGTCGTCATTCGGCGTCATTAAAGCAGATGACGACGGGCTGATACGCGGGTTTCAGGAAAAGCCCCGGCAGCCGGCCGGGATGCCCGGGGATCCGTCGCGCGCCTATGCGTCCATGGGCAACTATCTGTTCAACCCGGATGTGCTGGTCGCGCTTCTCGAGGAGGCGAGCCGCAATGGCGGCAGCGATTTCGGCCGTCATGTTCTGCCGAGCCTGCCTGGCAGGCTGCCGGTCTACGCCTATGATTTTTCGGAGAACAGCGTGCCGGGCACCGCGCCGCATGAAGAACGCGGTTACTGGCGGGATGTAGGCTCAGTAGAGGCGCTCGTTGCCGCGCAGAAGGATATCGCGGGTGCGCGGCCGCGTTTCAGCCTTTACAACAACGCGTGGCCGCTGTACGGAGGTGACCGGGCCCAGCCCTTCAAAGACCGTCTGCCCGGATTCCGCAACAAGATCCGGGACAAGGTGCCCGGCCTTGTCTTGCGTAATTCAGAGGGCGGGACGATGGATGATAAGGAATATTGCGCTTTATTGGATGCTGCCAGATAGAGCGCAGACAGGCCGCCACGGTCTGCTGACATGACATACGCAGGGAGTTGTGTTTTTTTCAGGTTTTCTTGAGGTATCTCAATATGCAGCGACCGAAGTTTGGTACAGTGTTAGCAGATGTACAGTGTTAGCAGATGTACTTTCTTGTGCAGGAGGCATTCCATGCGCAAACCTCGGACTCATGCGGGCAGCAAGGCCAAAACTGCAGGCCAGTCGACGGACCGCTTGAAAGAAAAAACACCCAGCACAGATGAAGAACGGCATGACGCCGCGGCGTGCAATCCGCGTACGGATATGACGGCTGAAGAACGTCATGGCCGAATCGCTGAAGCGTCCTATTACCGTGCCATGCGCCGGGGGTTTCATGGCGGATCGGATCTTGAGGACTGGCTGGAATCGGAAGCGGAAATCGACAAATTAATCTGGCATGGCTGAGGTGTGGCCATGCCTGCCTGGAGCAGTCGTTGTGATGGCAGAGTAGATGTAACTATCAGATTATGAAGGATAATAACATGACAAACCTTACCCGTTACGATCCTTTTGGAAACCTCGTCCGTTTCAATCCATTGCACAACTTCGATGACCTGTACAAAGGGTTCATGATGCGGTCGGTTCTGCGCGACATGGAACCCGAGATCAAAATGGAGGTGTCAGAAGACGACAAGTCCTATGTCGTGCGTGCCGAAATTCCCGGCGTCAAGAAAGATGACATCAAGGTGGCGGTGGAGGGCAATCAGGTCTCCATCAGCGCCGAGGTGAAACAGGAAAAGGAAGAAAAAGAAGGCAAGAAGGTGATACGCAGCGAACGTTATTACGGCAAAGTGTATCGCAGCTTCAGCCTGGATCAGGACGTCGACCAGAATGCGGTCAAGGCTAAATACAGTGACGGCATGCTGGAACTGACGCTGCCCAAGAAACCGGGCAGCAAGGGCAAGGAAATCCCCATTTCCTGAGCGTCCGTCTGACATCTGCCGGGTCGCGCAGCCGGGGATGCTTTCCGGCCGAGTGCCTCTGCAGGTACGATACATCCGTAGTCGAAGTCTCTGATCGCGCCAATATCAGTGTCCTGCCATGCTACGGCGCTTTGGTAGTGCACGAATCTGACAATTCGTCCTGATAACCGCGATATTCCGGCCGCATGCACTGTGCGGTACCACGATCGGTTCAGCAGGGATGTGCGGGTCAGCCCATACGCATGTTGACTGAATGACAGTGCATCGCCGACTATTGACTGTCCGATGCACGGCATCCGATTTCATCAACATCGAAAATAAAGGGAACCATGACTTCCAGTATTCGCATCGCCTGCCTGCAGGTCAATTCCGGCAGCGACTATCAAACAAATTTAGAAACCGTGGCGGTGATGGCGCGCGAGGCTGCCGGCGCCGGGGCGCAGTTCATCCTGACGCCGGAATACACGCTGATGATGGACGGCAGCGGCAAGGTGATGCGCGAGCGCGCGCTTGCGGCCGACGGCACGCCGGCGCTGGGGGAACTGCAGGCCTTGGCACGCGAGCTCGGCGTGTGGTTTCTCGCCGGGTCGCTGACGCTGCGCAGCGATGACGAGCGCATCGTCAACCGCTCGTTCCTGATCTCCGCCGCGGGGCAGGTGGTTGCGAGCTACGACAAGATCCACATGTTCGACGTCACCCTGCCCGACGGGCGCATGATCCGCGAATCATCGACCTACAAGCCCGGCGCGCGCGCGGTAGTGACGGATACGCCCTGGGGCAAGCTCGGCATGACCGTGTGCTATGACCTGCGTTTCCCGGGCCTGTTTCGCACGCTGGCGCAGGCCGGTGCGCAGATGATCACGGTGCCCTCATCGTTCCAGCGCCAGACCGGCAAGGCACACTGGCATACGCTGCTGCGCGCGCGCGCGATTGAAAACGAGTGCATCATCATCGCCCCGGCGATGTGCGGAGATCATCCGGGAAACCGCCAGACCTACGGCCATACGCTCATCATCGATCCGTGGGGCGAAATCATCGCTGACGGCGGCGAGGCGCCGGGCATCGTCTATGCCGACATCGATGTCGCGCGCGTGGCAAAAATCAGGGGCATGATGCCGTCACTGGAACATGACCGGCCGTTCACGCTGACTTGAGGTGAGTCAACCGCCCGGTGCGCCGGCCGCGCCGCTGGCGAGCATGGCATCGATCTCGTCCTGCGAATAACCCAGGCCTTGCAGCACCTCTACGCTGTGCTCGCCCAGACGTGGTGCGTGGGACTGAGGTTCGGGAGTTGAAGCGGACCACTGGGTGGGCACGGCGGTGGTCCGGATCGCGCCCTCGCTCGGGTGTTCGGCTTGTCCGATAAAACCGGTTGCGGCGAGATGCGGATCATTCATCAAGTCGTCGATCGAATTCATCACTGAAACCGGAATATCGGCGTCGCTAAGCGCGGCTAGCCATTCGGCTGTGGTGCGGGTCTTGATCTGGCCGGCGACGAACTCGTTGACTTCGGCGATGTGCTGCGCGCGGTTGGCATGGCTGGAGAAGCGCGGATCGTCGCGATACATGTCCTCGCGGCCGATCAAACGGAAAAAAGCCTGCCACTGCTTGTCGTTGTAAATCAGCAGGCACAGAAATCCGTCGTGCGTGGCGAACGGTTTGCGGTGAGGTGCGAGGACACGCGCGTAACCGGCGGGACCGAGCGGCGGTTCGAAGGTCTTGCCTCCGAAATGGTCGCCCAGGATCATTTGTGTCATGGCCTCGAACATCGGCACTTCGACCGACTGGCCTTGTCCGGTGCGCTCGCGGTGGTAAAGCGCCGCTGTTACGGCATAAACCGCATGCAGGCCGACGATACGGTCAGCGAGTGTCGACGGAATGAAACGCGGTTCGCTTGCGCCCGACTGCGCCATCAACCACGGCAGCCCGACCATGCCCTGGATCAGGTCGTCGTAGGCCGGCCTTGCGGCGTAAGGACCCTCCTGGCTGAAGCCGTACGCGCCGACATAAATGATGCGCGGATTGACCGCGGTGAGATCGTCGTATCCCAGTTTGAGCCGTGCCATGGCTTGCGGCCGTACGTTGTAGATCAGCACGTCCGCCTGCGCGGCCAGCCGCAGCAGGGCGTCGTGTCCGGCAGGTTGTTTGAGGTCGAGCACCACGCTTTTTTTGTTGCGGTTCAGGTGCAGGAACATATGGCCCATGCCGGGGTGCCGCATCGGGCCGACATGGCGCGTGTTATCGCCGCCAGGTGCTTCGATCTTGATGATTTCGGCGCCGAGGTCGCCCAGGATCTGGGTCGCGTACGGACCCATCACCACGGTCGTGATGTCGACGACCTTGACGCCAGACAGCGGGCCACTCATCTCTAAAGGAAAAACCGGAAGATCGGCAGCTAGAAGTCGCAGCCCAGCTGCCTGAGGGTCTGATCGACCCAGGCGCGGTCGAGCGTGCCTTTGCGGATGGCTTTGAGCACCGCAGCTTCCTTGAGGGCTTGCTGTTTGGCGAGTTGGATGACCTCGGCGGCGATATCCTGCGGCAGCGCGAGCAGACCGTCATCATCGCCGACGATGATGTCGCCGGGATTGATCACCGCGCCGCCGATGGCGATTGGCACGTTGATCTCACCGGGACCGTTTTTGTAGGGGCCGCGGTGGGTGACGCCGCGCGCATAGACCGGGAAGGTCGAGGCGCGCAGGGCGTCGGCATCGCGGATCGCGCCGTCGATGACCATGCCGGCCACGCCGCGGCTGGCGGCATGATTGCTCATGATCTCGCCGATGATGGCCTGCGTGATCGCACCGCCGGCATCGACCACGATCACATCACCGGGGCGAGCGATGTCGATCGCCTTGTGCACCATGAGATTGTCGCCGGGCGGCACCCTGACCGTCAGCGCCGGGCCGACCAGCTTGCCGCGCTTGTGACACGGGCGGATTTCGGCGGCGACCGAGAGCAGCCGGTTCATATTGTCGCTGAGGTGCGCGGTGACGATCTTTCGCAGTTCGGCAAGGAGCCTGGGTGACGGACTTTTGGGAAAGGGCAGAATACGAAAACCGATATTGGCCATGGGTGCGGTGTCTGTGGAGTTTTTAAGATCGCGTATCCTAGCATTACGCTGGTCGTTGCGCCCATCGTGATACAATTTGCCGTGCTCAGTTATCGCGTCAATCAACCCTTTATCACGGATACGAAACGGCTGTCTGCAGCCTGCGTGTCGCGATCCCTGCCTCCAGCATTTTCCCCCGCCCCATGCGCATCCTGCTAAGCAACGATGATGGTTATTTCGCTCCCGGCATCAACGCTCTGGCGGAGGCGCTTGCCACTCTGGGCGAAGTCACGGTGGTGGCGCCCGAGCGCGACCGCAGCGGTGCGAGCAACTCGCTGACGCTGGACCGGCCGCTGACGGTGAGGCGCGCTCACAACGGATTTTATTTCGTCAACGGCACGCCGACCGACTGCGTACACCTCGCCGTTACCGGGTTGCTCGAAGAACTACCCGACATCATCGTTTCAGGCATCAATCACGGCGCCAATATGGGCGACGATACCATTTATTCCGGAACGGTCGCGGCTGCGACAGAAGGTTTCCTGCTGGGAATTCCGTCGCTTGCGATCTCACTGGTCGCCAAAGGCAACGATAGTTTTGCCACTGCAGCGCAGGTCGCGCGTGATCTGGTTGAACGCTTTCGCTCCTGGCCTCTGGACCATGCGCTGCTGCTCAACGTCAATGTTCCGGATGTGCCGCATGACCAACTGCTGGGCGTCGAGGTTACGCGCCTGGGCAAGCGCCACAAGGCTGAACCCGTGGTCAAGACCTCGAGCCCGCGTGGTGATGTGGTGTACTGGGTCGGCGCCGCTGGGAGTGCTCAGGACGCGGGCGAGGGCACCGATTTCCATGCGGTGAACCGCAAAGTAGTCTCCGTTACCCCGCTGCAAATGGATCTCACGCGCTTTTCCCAGATGCAGGTGGTGCAGGACTGGCTGGGAACGCCATGACGACCAGCCATTCCGGCATAGGCATGACGTCGCAACGCACCCGCATGCGCATGGTCGAGCGCCTGCGCAGCCAGGGCATAGCCGACGAGGTGGTGCTGGCCGTGATGGGCGAAGTGCCGCGCCACCTCTTTGTCGACGAGGCGCTCGCGAGCCGCGCCTACGAGGATATTTCACTGCCGCTGGGTTTCGGGCAGACCATATCCAGCCCCTACACCGTGGCGCGCATGACGAGTCTCACGCGCGGCGGCATGGCGCTGGGGAAAGTGCTCGAGATCGGTACCGGCTGCGGCTACCAGACCGCGATTCTCGGCAGGCTGGCAAAGGAAGTCTATTCCATAGAGCGGCTCGCGCCGCTGCTGACCAAAGCGCGGCGTAATTTGAGAGAGGTGCGCATTACCAATGCCCGGTTGCGACACGGCGACGGCCTGGTGGGCATGGTTGAAGCGGCACCATTCGACGCGATTATCATTGCTGCCGCTGCGACACACGTGCCGGACGCGCTGCTGGAACAGCTGGCGGTGGGTGGTAGAATGATTTTGCCGATGGCTATCAAAAATGAACAGCGGCTGTGCGTCATCGAGCGCACACCGCAGGGCTACAGCGAGACCCGGATGGATCAGGTAAAGTTCGTGCCGCTGCTGCCCGGAACCGGATGAACTGCAGGATCGTGATGACAACTTATTGTGCGCACTTGAGGCTGGGCCTGGTCTTGGCGCTGGTTAGCGTCCTCGCCGCGGGCTGCGTAGCGAAGCGCCCGGCGCCCGTCATCGAGCGTGCGCCGCAAACGAAAGCGGCAGTGCCCTCGGCGGCCACCGTCGCCAAACCCGCGCCGCCACGCCAGCCGGATGCGCGTGCCGAGTTCTACACCGTCAAGGCCGGCGACACGCTGTACAGCATCGCCCTCGACCACGGTCTGGATTACAGAGAACTTGCCGCGTGGAACAGCATTGATCCATCCCGGATACGTGTTGGCCAGCAACTGCGGCTGAAGCCGCCACAAGGCGCGGTGGTAACCTCGCCGCTCAAGACCGCACCCGGCTCGGTTGAAGCGCGGCCGCTGGGCAGCAGTGCGCCTGCGTTGGTTGCCGAGAACATCAAGACCCAGCCCAAGGCCGTGCGCGTGCCTTATTCCGACCAGGCATATGCGCAGATGGCCTCGCTCAGCCCCGAGCCCGCACCTGCGACAAAACCCGCTACCAAGCCGGACAGCACCCGTGACGAAGACGATCTGGACTGGTTATGGCCAAGTGCCGGAAAAATCGTCAGCACTTTCAACGACAGCACCAGCAAAGGGATCGCCATCGCCGGCCGCGCCGGCCAGCCGGTGGTTGCAGGTGCTGCCGGGCGGGTCATATTCAGCGGCACCGGCATACGCGGGTTTGGCAAGCTGATCGTCATCAAGCACAACAAGACTTTCCTTAGCGTCTACGGGCACAACAGCGAACTGCTGGTCAAGGAAGGACAGAACGTCACCGCGGGTCAGAAAATTGCCGAAATGGGGAACACCGATTCCGACCAGGTCAAGCTGCATTTCGAAATCCGGCGCTTCGGCAAACCCGTGGATCCTGCCAAGCTGCTGCCCGACCGGCCGTGACGGTCAAACTATGGTTTTTCGATCTTGATCTTATCAGGCGTGGAAGCGGCTGACCTCGCGTTTGAATTCCAGCAAAGTATGGTTGTCGGCATGCGCGCTGTAACGCAGCGTAACGTATAGCCGCGTGATGGTCTCGATGCCCGGCGTTAGATCCGGACGCAGACTGGCCAGACGCGCAGCATAGGCCAGAGGGCCCTCTGCCGGATCGCGGGGCAGCCCCTGGCGTCTGAGCTTGGCGCAAAACTGGTTATAGATCAGCCTGACTGGATCGCGCACCACGGCCCTGAGCCGGCTCAGCATGATCAGGGCCAGCACCAGCATGATAATGCCGGTTGCACCGATCAGAATCACGGTCAGCGTGCGCCACGTGGCATCGTCGATGCCGGCCCGGGACAGCAGGTTGCGCTGGCGCTCCGGGTTATAGCCCAGTATCAACTGGTTCCAGCTGTTGGACAGCGAATCCCAGGTCAGGCGCGCCTGGCGCAGCCACTGGTAATCGCGGCGTGCCATGAGTGGCAGCGGATCGGTGAGGGGGACGGCTGCGGCGATGCCGGACTCAACGCGCAGCGGGGAGACCGCCGCGGTGGGGTCGACACGCACCCAGCCTTCATCGCTGAACCAGACCTCGGTCCAGGCGTGCGCATCGGCCTGACGTACTATCATGTAATTGCCGACCGGGTTGATCTCGCCGCCGAGATACCCGGTAACGATGCGTGACGGAATGCCCGCAGCACGCATCAGAACGGCAAACGTGGACGCATAGTGTTCGCAAAAACCGCTTTTGGTATCGAACATGAACTCGTCGACCGTATGCGTACCCAGCAATGGCGGCGTCAGCGTGTAAGAAAAACCCTGGCTGCGGAATAGGTTGAGCACTTCGCGCATCAATGCCCGGTCGTCGCTGAACTTTGCGCGCAGCGATTGCGCGTAGGCCCGGGCCCGCGGATTGAAATGAGGTGGAAGCCGGGTCGCTCTCGCGAGTACCTCCGCAGACTCATCGATCCCGTAACTACTGCCCAGATACGACACCATTTCGTAGCGCAGACGCTGGGTGACCGGTGTATTGGAGATGAGCTGAAAATCAATCGTGGCCTGGGAACGCGGCGGCCGGCGGCCGGGCAGCTCGAGTGCAAACAGCCAGCGTTTGTTGTGTGGCTCGATGATGACATCGTAGGTGATAGGGGCGCTTGAGGTCTGGTAACGCGGTGCCCCATAGTGTCGGCGCGGTGCGGTCCAGGTGCGGCCATCGAAATCCCACAGCACCGGACCACGCCAGTAAAGATGCTTGGGAGAAGGGGGCGGCGTGGTGAAGCCGACGCGAAATGCGACCGCATCGGACAGGCTCAGATTGCTGAGGCTGCCCGGCGCCATGGTGTCGGAGAGACCGGTGACCCCTGAATAGGCATCCTGCGGCAGGCCCCAAAGCGGCCCCTGCACGCGCGGGAAAAACAGGAACAGCGCGAGCATCAGTGGTGCGGCTTGTGCCAGCAGTATTCCCGAGGTCCTTAACTGGGTTCGATAACCGGGATGACGCGTATAGTGCATCCCCAGCATTCCCGCCGTAATGAACCATACGCAACCCAGCATATAGATTGCGGTCAGTATGGTCTGGGAGAAAAAAAAGCTGGTAATGATCAGAAAATAACACAAAAAAATCAATAACATACCGTCCCTGGACGAACGTGTCTCCAAAGTCTTGAGGGCGAGCATGATGATGAGCAGGGTAACGCCGGGATCGCGGCCGAAAATGCTGCGGTAATTCAGATAGATACCCACAGTGGCGCAGGCGACGATCAGCAGCAGCAGCCATTTTCGCGGCAAGGGCAGGCGCGGCTGGGCAAGAAGATAAATACGCCAGGCCATGAGCACCACTGCAAGTCCCGTTACCCACCAGGGCAGGCGTTCGGCATGCGGTGCGGCGACGAGCGTCAGCGCCGCCAGCAGCCACAACACATCGCGGGTATTGAGCGGGACGTCTTTCACGGTACGGGCTGCCGGTCGAGATCGAACAGCGCCAGCGCTTCCAGGCAGCGTTCGCGCTGGGCACCGCCGCTGGCGATACCTATGGTGGTTCCGGGCAGCCTGAGGCCGAATCCCAGGCCGCGTGCGTGGGCATCGATGACCCAGCGCGCAAGCTGCGACAGTTTTTCTTCCAGGCTCATGCGCTGGGGCAGCCCTTCCCAGGACAGCCAGAGATCCGATTCGGCATACCCGCTGAATTGCTTGGTCAGCAGGCCCTGGCCGCGTGCCGCCGCTTTCCAGGCGATGTGCCGCATCGAGTCGCCGGAATGATACTGCCGCAGACCCGCAAAGTCCTCCTGTCCTTGTCCCGATACGGCGCCCTGGCCGGCGCTGCTCTCGGCAGGCGGCAGCGGCAGGCCTGATGCTGCCGGACGCGGGTAAACCACGCACTTCATCGCGGGCTCGAAATAGGCCCAGGCACGGAACAAGCCCAGCGGGTAACGCGTGAACAGCGTCAGTTTTCCGGGCCGCAGCAGGCCGCGGCGCGGCGCGGGGATGGGTATGGACGGGTATGCCGACTGCTGTGACGGTACATCGCAGAATATCGCATCACTGTTGCCGGTGCTGATGCCTATGCCTATGCTGTAACGGTCGGCGGCGCTGGGATTTTCGATGCTGATCGTGAAGTGGGCGGTGTCGCCGGCAAACACGGGCTGCACGCGACCGGATGTCAGCTTCAGGTGCGCAAGATTGCGGAAAGTATGAAGCAGGGTAATGACGCTCATTGCGCCCAGCAGGAAGGTCAGCACAAAACCCAGGCTCAGATTGTAATTAATGGAGCCGGTGAGCATCAGTATCAGCACCACCCCAAATATCATGCCGTGCCGCGAGGGAAGAATGAATACCCGGCGCTGCACCAGAACGACCGGACCGGTTTCAGCGCCGTGTATCCTGAAAAGCCACGCATGGAATCGGTTTTTGAGCGAGAGATACATGATGAGTGCGTGAGCAGTGAGAAGTGAGGAGTGAGGCGTCAGGTGTGAGGTGACGTTTCGAAGCGCATGTGTTTTTACGCCTCTCGCCTCACTC
>JAUXMZ010000028.1 GCA_030683105.1 Burkholderiales bacterium
ATGGAATGTTTTTCTTCGTCAACAATAATGGACTGCACTTCGGCAGGCGCCATGGCGTTGATGACGAACTGCGCCGGATTGTCCGACCACAACACGATGTCCACGCGCTCGCCGTTCAATTCGTTCGACACGGCCTGCACGCGCGAACCACGCATGCCGACACAGGTCCCGATAGGGTCCACCCGGGGGTCGTTCGATTTCACTGCGATTTTGGCGCGCAGGCCAGGATCGCGCGCTGCAGCCTTGATTTCCAGCATGCCATCCTCAAGTTCCGGCACTTCAAGTTCGAACAGCTTGGTCAGAAATTCCGGAACGGTGCGCGACAGGATCAATTGCGGACCACGGCTTGCACGATCTATTTTCCAGACATAGGCCCGCACGCGGTCGCCGATGCGCAGGTTTTCCTTCAGAATCATCTGGTCGCGCGGCAACATTGCTTCGAGCCGGCCCGATTCGATGATAGCATTGCCCCTTTCCATGCGCTTGATCACGCCGGTAACAAGGAGTTCATCCCGCGACAAGAAGTCATTGAGAATTTGCTCACGCTCGGCATCACGTATTTTCTGCAGAATGACCTGTTTTGCAGCCTGTGCGCCGATGCGGCCAAATTCGACCGGCTCGAGTTGCTCTTCAATATAGTCATCAAGCTTGAGGTCAGGATTTGTCGCCTGAGCCTGCCCCAGCGCGATCTGACGTTCCGGAGTTTCAACCGCATCTTCGGGCACCACGTGCCAGCGCCGGAACGACTGAAAATTCCCTGTAGCAGTGTCAATCGCGACGCGCACGTCGACATCGTCATGAAAACGCTTCTTGTTCGCTGATGCGAGTGCTTGTTCAAGCGCGCTGAATACAATCGCCTTGTCCACATTCTTCTCGCGCGCCAAGGCATCAACGAGTAACAAAATCTCGCGGCTCATTTCAACCTCCTAAATTGCAGGCACCAATCGCGCTTTTTCCAAGTTGCCGATATCAAGCGACAGCACTTCGCCATCGACCTCGAACTGCACCTTACCTGCGCTGGTTTCCCGCAACACACCCACAAAATTTCTTTGCCCGTTTACCGGAACACGAAGCCTGATACGCGCTTTTTGCCCGGTAAAACGCACAAAATCCCGTTCTTTCTTCAACGACCGGTCCAGCCCCGGCGACGACACTTCCAGACGGTCGTAAGCAATATTCTCGACCGCCAGCAAGCGCGTCAGATGGTGACTGACGGCCGCACAATCATCGACGTTTATGCCTTCGGGTTTGTCAATAAATACACGCAAAAACAAACCCTTACCAGATCTTTCCAGATCTACCAGCTCGTAACCGAGCCCAGCCAACGTCGTTTCCAGCAATGCTTGCAAATCCATCGCGAATCAGCGCCACAAACAAAAAATGGGCGAACCGCCCATTAACTATTAATACAGAGGCCGGAGTTTAACAAAATATCACACTAAAATCCAATAGATATCCAAAGCATGCGCACCGATAAGCAGCGTAAAAAACAAGGAAAATTGTTTGGGACTGCGGTGGTATTGCCACGAAGCAACGCGCTTAGCCTGACGTCCGGCTGTTCGGCGGCGGAGCTGCACCCGCAATTCCGTCTGGTTCCGTACAGCGAGCTGCCGGGAAGCGAATGGCGATTTACCCAAACTGGCGCGGTTGAAGGTTCAAATAAACTGAGCCCTTTTTTTGCAATGCAACAAGCACTAAATCCGTTAATCCGTTGCAACAAACCGGGAAATGCGGGAAGCCGCTCTGCGGCATTTAAGAGTGCCGGCGTGTTGTCGCTTCGCTCAAGTAGGAGATCTTTCAGACGCTGCAAAAGCAAAGGCCCCACCCGTTACGGGGTGGGGCCTTGCTTTTAGGGGTGCCTGACAATGTCCTACTTTCGCACGGGTAATCCGCACTATCATCGGCGCTGAGTCGTTTCACGGTCCTGTTCGGAATGGGAAGGCGTGGTTCCAACTCGCTATGGTCGTCAGACGTAACTTGTCGGTTTCCAGCATTCAGCTGAAAACCCAATCCGGAAGAAGTAAAGTTTTGATTGTATCTTGGCAAACCTTATTCACCTGAGCTAATGCTCAAAGTTATAGGGTCAAGCCGCACGGTCAATTAGTATCGGTTAGCTGAAGGCATTACTGCCCTTATACACCCGACCTATCAACGTCGTAGTCTTCGACGAACCTTTAGGGAGGTCAAGCCTCCGGGAAGTCTCATCTTGAGGCGAGTTTCCCGCTTAGATGCTTTCAGCGGTTATCTCTTCCGCACATAGCTACCCGGCGA
>JAUXMZ010000055.1 GCA_030683105.1 Burkholderiales bacterium
GCAGGAACGCCTTGCAGCCGAAGCGCAGGCCCTGGCCGCGGCCCAGTCGCGTGAAGCCGCTGAGCGCGAAGCCACCGCGCAGGCAAAAGCCCGTACCAAAACCGAACACCAGGCGGCAATACTTGCCGAAGCACGTGCTGCCGAGGAATCACGCGCAGCTGCGGCCGCCATCAGCCGCGAGACCGCCGATCAGGAAGCGGCGTCAGAAGCCCGTCGCCGGACTGAAGCGGAAACCAAAGCGCGGCGCGCAGCCGAAACCCGGCTCGAGGCCGAGCAGCGGGCAAAAACCACGGCACTTGAACGTCAAGCTGAGGAAGCGCGCTTTGCGGAAGGAGCCTCCGCCCGCATCTCCGCCGAGATTGCAGCGGAGCGCACTGCGCAAGAGCGACTTGCCGCCGAAACCCTTGCAGTGGCCGCGGCCCAGTCGCGCCATGCGGCAGAACGGGAAGCAGACAAGCAGGCCCAAGCCCGCGCAGCCAGCGAAGCGCAGGCCATGGCCGCCGCCCAGGCGCGCGAGGTTGCAGAACGCGAAGCCACCGCGCAAGCCACCGCGCGCAGCGAGGCCGAACGCGCCGCAGCCGAACTGGCGCAGGCGCGCGCGAAACAGGAACAACAGAATGAAGCAGCTGCGCAGGAACGCCTTGCCGCCGAAACCCAAGCCTCGGCCGCAGCCAAGTCACGAGAGATAGCAGAGCGCGAAGCTATCGTTCAGATAAAAGCCCGGGAAAAAAACGAACGCCAGGCGGCCAAACTCGCCGAGGAGCGCTTGGCGACCGAAACACGCCTGGCTGAGCAGACCCAAATCAGGACGGCAGCCGCGCTCGCCATCCAGAAGCAGTCGCAAGCGCGCGCCCGCCTGGAACTGGAAGCACTGCAAGCCGCGCAGTTGCGCATGGAGGCAGAAGCAAGTTTGGCGGCCGGGGAAAAAGCGCGCGGCGAGGCAGACCGCAAAGCAGAGGAAGCCGCGCAAGCCCGTATTGCCTCCGAAACAGCACTGCAGAAAGAAGCGGCCACCCGCATCAAAGTCGAACGTGCGGCAGCAGCCGTGGCCGAAGCACGAACTGCCGAGGAATCCAGAGCTGCTGCGGCCGCCATCAGCCGCGAGACCGCCGATCAGGAAGCGGCGTCAGCGGCCCGTCGCCGGACTGAGGCGGAAACCGAAGCGCGCAGCATTGCCCAAGCCCGACTCGAGGCCGAGCAGCGGGCAACTTCTGCGGCACTGGAACGTCACGCTGCGGAAGCTCGCATTGCGGAAGAAGCCGCCGCCCGCGCCACCACCGAAGCGGAAGCCGAACGCGCTGCGAGGGCCGCGGCGGCTGCGCATCAACAGGCCATCAAAGCGGCACGCGTGCGCGAGCGTGCAGAGGAAAAAATGCGGAAGGCCGCGCTGGCACGCGCTCAAGCCGATGCCGTCGCGGAACAAAAAACACGCGAACTGGCCGAGCGCAAGGTTGCGTTGACAGCGCTGAGCGAGGCCCGGACCAAGGCCGTGCAGGTTGCGGCTGAGCAGGCAAAACGCCGCACCCTTGCCGAGCAACGCGCAGCAGATGGGGCTGTTGCGCTGCAACGAGCCGCAGCGCAGGAAGCTGCACAGCAGACATCAGGGTCGCGCGCAACGCTTCAACCCTCGTGGCCGCTAGCTGTGGCTGGCGCAATCCTGGCACTCATCCTGGGCCTCGCGATCGGCAGCTTCGAACACGAACCACCGGCAACGACAGCCGCAATTCAAACCAAACGCGGCTTAGCGGAGCCCGTCATGCCCGAGAAACTTCAGTTACGGCTGGATGACGATTTTGAGCGCTTCAGCAACCGTCAATTAAATAACAGGCGTTGAATCCCGTTCTTGATATTTGCAACGGGCTTCAGTTTAATTCAAAAGATCAGGATGACTTCGGGCGCGGATGCCAAAACATGATGACCTGGCCGACCACCACGCCATTGAGCAACCCCTCGTGGACATGCGAGTCGGTCAGGCCGACACTTAGCATGTTGCCCAGCTTCCATGTCTGATCCTTCCATTCTATTTTTTCGTGCTCGAAATTGCTTGTGATCATTTATCGCAGCCTGCGTTGTCGGTTTTCTGTTTGGGTTCCGGACCTTCAGGTTTCTTGTAATCGCCAATAACACCTTTCAGGGGGCAGACTCCGAATGCCGGACATTTTTTGCATCCGGCTACCAGGGCGATGGGACACAGAGTCATGTCACTTTTCCCGTATTAGATGTTCCCGAGGCAGGAACATGCATACTAGCACGTGCCGCTCCAGCAAGTTCCCGCATCATCCTTTGGCACCTACCATTTTTCGCAGATCCGCCTTGAGTGACCGGTCTGTCTCTGGCTTAATTGGCGCGGGCTCTTGCTTATTGCCTGAAATAGGCAGAGGATTTCCTTTTTCAGCCGCATTACAGAAATTGGGGGCTCATGAATCACGATCCAATGCGTTTCTGTTTCGAGTGCAAGCAGATGAAGCCGTCAAAGGGCTTCAGGCCATTATCCCGGGCGCCGGGTAACCTGCGCCTGACCTGTTCTGATTGTTTCGACAAACTGGAAAAAATCCGGGTTGATCATATTAAACAAATTATCAATCACTGATTGTGGAAATCTCCGGTCACCGGATGGCATCAATCACACTGGCGGCCACGTCCATTTTCAAAGCAACAAGTTTCTCCTCGCGCACCTCAACACTACTGACGGTTAGTCCCCGGGTGTGAGATTGCAAGACCAGATCTTGTTGCCTGACCACCAAGTTACTGATAATTATGCGGCGACTGATACTCAGCCTCATCGTGGCGGTGCTTACTATCGCTACGAATGGCGCGATGGCACAAACGAATTCCGGAAGTGCATTCTCACCTCAGCCTGAGCTGACCGCCCTCTCCTTCAAAGACTGCACGGATTGCCCTGAGATGGCGGTCATTCCACCAGGACGGTTCTGGATGGGGGCGGCCCCGGGTGAGGAGGAGCGCGAAGCGTTATCCGATCAATTTCGCAACCGCAGCCAGCCGTCCCACGCGGTGGATGTGAAGCGTTTTTCCGCGGGGAAATTCGAGATAACGCGCGGCCAGTTCCAGGTGTTCGCGGAGGCAACAGGCCGCAGCAATGACGGATGTTTCGTCTGGGTCGGTGCCGGGTTTGAGTTAGACCCGGCAAAAGACTGGCGCAACCCCGGCTTTATTCAGGATGACTCTCACCCTGTGGTGTGCGTCAGCTGGAACGACGCCAGCGCATATGCAAAGTGGCTCAGCCGGAAAACCGGCAAAAACTACCGTTTACTGACTGAAGCCGAATGGGAATACGCGGCAAGAGCAGGCACGGCTACAGCGCGTTTTTGGGGCGAATCTGGAAACATGTCCTGCGACCATGCCAATGGGGCTGATCTCGCAGCCGAGCTGCAGGTGCCTGGCGCGATCAACTGGGCGGCCGCCAGATGCGACGACCGCTATGCTTACACCGCCCCTGTTGGAAGTTATCGCGCCAATTCGTTCGGTCTGCACGACATGCTGGGCAACGTGGGAGAATGGACGCAGGACTGCTGGAACGGCGACTACAGAGGCGCGCCGACGGATGGGAGTGCATGGGCTGCAGGCGATTGTTCCCAGCGCGCGGTGCGCGGCGGTTCCTGGGACGATGCTCCGGTGGGCTTGCGTGCCGCGTACCGCGTCGGGAGCCCCACGGTTATCCGGGTCTATGGCCGTGGTTTCCGTATTGCCAGGGATGATTAAAACCCGCGCCCCTTTCCCGTCACCGGGTGACTTATTCCCGTCAACCGGGTCTTACGGGCTTCGGGCATGAAATCATTCGCTCTCGTTGTGACTTTTATTCTGAGCGCCTCGGCATTTGGCGCCCTGCCAGGCGTTGCTGAATTCAGCACAAGTCCCGAACAAATCACGGATGCCGAACTATCGGCATTGCTGGACACGCGTGTTGCCTCAGTTGATGTTGTTGCCCTAGGCGAAAGCGTGCATGGATCCTCTGAGTTTTTAAAAATTCAGGCGCGACTCATTCGTTACCTGGTTGAAAAACACGGTTTAAGGCTGATCGTCTGGGAAAATCCGACGTTGCGCAGCCTGGAGTTGGGCCGTTGGGTTTCGTCGTGCCCGACAGTCAAGACTCCGCCTCCGGTCGACGTGCTGTATATGCCCACGATATCGGATTTGGCGTTGTGGCGTTGGCTTTGCGATTACAATTACTCCCACCCAGGAGATCCGATTGCATTCCGGGGAATGGATATCTGGGACCGGCCCTGGGAACACTATTCGAAAATCCGGGCCTTGGGCATTCCTGCCGGAATTGATCCTCTGCTCCTCAAGAGCATTGAAACTTTTTGCCCTGCATACCGATCGTCGTCGTGGCCTGATATCAATATTATTTTTGATCAATTGGCACGCGACGGAAAGTTCCTTCCTGAAGCCGATTATGAAAAATGTCGCGTCAATTTGACTGCCCTTCTGAACACCTCAAGGCAATCGGGCATGGAAAAACAAAAGAAAAAAGACCGGGGCTCCGATGAAGCTTTTGAACTTGCGATTTCGGCTTCAACGCTTCTTGGATGGCTGGGATTTTACAACCACAATTGGTCGGACGATATTCTGAGCTGGAACGAGCGGGATCTGGCTCAAGGCAGAAATTTAATGCTCGTGATGGAAAAACACAACGCCACACGATCCATCTTGTCCGCTCACACCAGTCACGTTTCGCACAATCGATCACAAGCTGACTGGTGGGGCTTTGGAGACATCAAATCCGGCATTTACTTTTTCACCGCAATGACCCGGAAAAAAATCTTCAATATTGCATTTACTGCGTATGATGCAAGCGGAACCCAGGGACACTGGTCGCTTCCTGCCGCCGGCAACTCTTTGGACAAGAAACTGCATGATTCAGGACATGCTTTCTCGTTCTTCGCTTCGAATGCAGAATTTTTGTCGCAACATTCAAAATGGTGGATCCAAAATCAAAATTATCCCGGACCCTACGAAAGCGGCGTTGAACTCATTTTGGGGGATCACTTCGATGCGTTTATCTTTTTTGATCGATCGCACCTCGACCAAGCCTTGCCCACAAGACCTATGTGGCAACCTTGAGAGATGAAATTGGCTCAATTGCAGATTTCATTGACACGCTCGGATTCACTGCGAACAAGTACGGCTGCACGGCGAACTGAGTAACTACCGGGAAATCCCTAATCGATTCGAAACCCAGTTTCGAGTAGATGCAAGGGTTGATGGCATGGCTGTATTCGCCAGCGCCGCAAGGCCTACACTTGAGCTTTTGATTTTCTGCCAGGCGCAGCCTGTGGAATATAGCCCGACATACGGCAGAGCCACCCTTCTTTCGCCTTGCCCTCTTCGAAACGCGTCAGTTTGCATGTGATGATCTTCCCCTCCGCCGCCAATCCCACCACACCGCGGCGCACCTCCGTGAGCGACATGCCTGTCGCCTTGGCAATATCCGAGTCGAGCCGCTCACCGTGCAGTTTCAAGTACTTTAGGATTTCGGGCATCTCAATTACTCCTTTGAAGCATCAACCGACACAATAATAGTGCGGTGCAACGGCAAATTCCGGCATCCAGGCGCATTGCCATAATAGCGATCAGAGAATATCCGGCAAATTGGCACTGTGGGGCGACATATCGTGCGCTTTAATAGCGCAAGCATCGGGCGATTCCGCGCTAAGCACATAATAACACAGCGCTTTCTTCAGGGGCCAGAAACAGAGAACAGACGCTGCTGACTTGTTGGCGGAGAGGGAGGGATTCGAACCCTCGATACGCTTGCGCGTATTCCGGTTTTCGAGACCGGTACATTCAACCACTCTGCCACCTCTCCGTGCGAAGGCGCGATTTTACCAGCGTAGCGCGCCTGCGCCTAGCAGCATGTCGGACTAAGCCCCCACCGGCACGAGTAGTGTTAACGAATCGCTATTGATCAACCCTTCGGCGGCAGGCTCTTGAAAGAAGCTTTGCGTCTCGAAATGCTACCAACGTCACTGGAATGGCGTTTTTTCGCCCCGATCTTAAGTTTTTCCCATTTTAGGAGTTTGTCGGACTTAGCCCCGACAAACTCCTAGCGCGAAGGTTCGATGACCGTTTTTCCGCCCATATAGGGCTGAAGAACTGCGGGGATGTCTATCCCGCCGTCCGCGCGTTGATAGTTTTCCATGATGGCGACCAGGGTACGGCCGACGGCCAGGCCCGAGCCGTTAAGCGTGTGCACCAGTTCGGTCTTGTTCTTTTCGTTGCGAAAACGCGCCTGCATGCGCCGCGCCTGGAAAGTCTCGAAATTGCTGCAGGAAGAAATTTCACGGTAGGCGCTTTGTCCGGGCAGCCAGACTTCGATGTCGTAGGTCTTGGCGGATGAAAATCCCATGTCGCCGGTGCACAGCATCACCGTGCGGAACGGCAGATCGAGCCGTTTTAAAATCGTTTCTGCGTGGCCGGTCAACTCTTCCAGCAACTCGTACGATCTCGACGGCGGGGCGATCTGCACCAACTCGACCTTGTCGAACTGGTGCTGGCGTATCATGCCGCGCGTATCCTTGCCGTAGGAGCCGGCTTCTGAGCGAAAACACGGCGTATGGCAGACGAACTTGAGCGGCAGCCTGTCGCCGGCAACGATCTCGTCGCGCACGATGTTGGTGACCGGCACTTCCGCCGTCGGGATCAGGTAGAGCTTCTCGCCATCGCTGCGCTGCACCGCGAACAGGTCTTCCTCGAACTTTGGCAGCTGGCCGGTGCCTTTCATGCTTTCTGCGTTGACGAGATACGGCGCATAGACCTCGGTATAGCCGTGTTCCTGCGTGTGCACGTCAAGCATGAATTGCGCGATCGACCGGTGCAGGCGTGCGAGCGCGCCCTTGAGCAGCATGAAGCGCGCCCCGCTGATCTTGGAGGCGGCATCGAAATCGAGCTGCCCCAGTCCGGCACCGATGTCGACGTGATCTTTTACCGCGAAATCGAATGCGCGCGGCGTCCCTGCCTTGCGCACTTCGACATTGTCATCCGCCGACTTGCCCGCCACCACGCTCGCATGCGGCACGTTGGGAATGACGAGCAGCAAGTCGTTGAGTTTTTTCTGCGTCTCTTCCAGCTGCCGCTCAAACGCTTTCAATTGATCGGCCTGGGCGGTGACCTCGGCCATCATTTGCGCGGCGTCCTCGCCTTTGGCCTTGGCCTGGCCGATTTGCTTCGAGAGCTGGTTGCGTCTTGCCTGCAACTCCTGGGTCTCGGTCTGTATGGTCTTGCGCTGCGCTTCCAACGCCTGGAACGCGCCAGCATCCAGCGTGTAGCCGCGGTCGGCGAGGCGCTTTGCCACGCCCTCGAGATCGCTGCGCAATAATTGAATGTCCAGCATGCTTTCCTCGATGACTTAAACGAAACCCCCACATTATCCTGTAGTTAGTGTCTCGCAGCCACCCCTTGACACGTCAATTGCCCGGACTTTAGAGTTCGACAGCCTTTAATTCCACGCCTTGCTTATATTTCCATGCCCAAACCCGCTGCAGCCTCTCCCAGTACGCCGACCATCCCGGGACCCGAATCCGATACACGACAACCCAAATTCAAGATGCCGTCTGGTGCAAGCGATTGCCACGCGCATATCTTCGGCCCGCAGCGGCTTTACGGATTCTAGAGGTGGGTCGGAAGCAGTGAGCAGTGAGCAGTGAGCAGTGAGCAGTGAGCAGTGAGCGGGCAAGTCTCAGCGTTCGTCGAACGCTTTTTTGACGTTAACGTGACCGAGTCTCAGCGTTCGTCGAACAGTCATAGCGTGCCTTGGAAGGGTTTATGTTCATGTCGGTATGGGAGTTCATGGAGCAGGGGCTGGTCT
>JAUXMZ010000060.1 GCA_030683105.1 Burkholderiales bacterium
CCGCCCTTGATATGGTCGTTGCCGGACCCGCCGTAGATTGTGTCATTGCCCTTGCCGCCATGGATTTTGTCGTTGCCATTGCCGGCGTCGATCCAATCGTTGCCGGAACCGCCGAAGACCTTGTCGTTGCCGTCGCCGCTCAGAATGGTGTCGTTCCCGCCGCGACCAGAAATGGTGTCGGCTTTGTTCGTGCCGGACAGAGTGTCATCAGATGATGTTCCCTTTTTTCCGCTTTTCTTTGACATTTCTCGCTCCTTTTAGCATGAAAATAAACAATAATTTAGAACCTGATCTTCTGACTCATCGTCTCGAACCAGCAATGAACGACGTGTTACTTGGCCTCAGTTACGCAATAACCGGGCCAAGGCTCTGGTGAACCCCCCTTGTGAAGCTCCAGGTTGCTGCATGTGTGGATAAGGCCCGCCGCCACCAAACATAATTATTCATTTATTATCAATTACTTATATAACACCATCTGTAATCTTACAGAACGTTTGCCGTGCGGATGTGCCTAGGCGGAATGGACTTCAGGGCTGCCACGGATTCACTCCGCCGATGTTGAAATGTGACGGAATACACGACACCCTTGCCAGACTTTCGACGGACCGCATATCCAGTGCCCGGCACCGGCGCGCTTCCATTCAACTCGTGAGTATGGGTACATGAGGCATGATCTTTGCTAACATCGCCTTTGCCAATATCGCCACACACCTCTGGACACAGGATGCTTGTTTGGAACACGCTACCGTAGTACCGCTGCCTACCTTCACGGCGCGCTTCCGGCCGTACTTCATATCGGCGGCGGCTTTCAGTCTGCTGCTGAACCTGCTGCTGCTGGTGCCGGCGCTGTTCATGCTGCAGGTGTTCGACCGGGTGCTCACCAGCCGCAGCATCGAAACGCTGATGATGCTGCTGGTGTTCGCGGTGGGCGCACTGCTCTTCATGGCTTATCTGGACGTGATCCGCTCGCGGCTGCTGACCGCGGCTGCAGTCGCGCTGGAAAAGCTGCTAGGCCCGCGCGTGCTGTCGGAGATGATCCGGCGCCAAGCCACCCCCGGCGGAGGGGAGGCTCTGCACGGCCTGCACGACGTCAATTCGCTGCGCGCCTTTTTGACCGGGCCCGGTATCCTCGCACTGTTCGATTCGCCGTGGGTTCCGATCTACGTGCTGGTGATCTTTCTGTTCCACCCCCTGCTGGGCGCGGTGGCGTTCATCGGCGCCCTCATCATGCTGGCGCTTGCCGTCCTCAACGAGAAGTTCGCTCGCCAGCCGCTGGAGGCGATGCAACTCGATTCACGCAAGGCGGGCCGCTTCGCCGAACGGAGCATCGCGAACGCCGAGGTGGCGCGCGCGCTCGGCATGGTCGACAGCCTGGCGCGTGGCTGGGAAACTCTGAGCCGCAACGGGTTGGGGAACCAGTTGCGGGCGAGCCGCGTTGCCAGCGTGCTCACCAGCATCACGCGCTTCATGCGCCAGTTTTTACAGGTGGCCATGCTCGCGGCGGGCGCATGGCTGGTGATCGAACAACAGGCCACCCCGGGCGTGATGATCGCCGGCACCATTCTGCTGTCGCGGGCGCTCGCACCGGTTGAAATCGCGATCGCCGGCTGGAAAGGATTAGTGGACGCGCGCAGCGCCTACGGCCGGCTCGACACGTTGCTCTCCTCCGCGCCACGGGATGAAGCGGTCACCGAATTGCCCGCCCCACTGGGGGCATTGGAGGTGGAACGGGTGGTATTCGGATTTCGCGCCCAGGACCGGCCGGTGATCAAGCAGGTTTCGTTCGAGCTCGCCGCAGGCCAGGCGCTCGCAATCATAGGCCCCAGCGCGTCCGGCAAATCCACGCTCTCGCGCCTGATCGTGGGACTCTGGAAGCCGGCGGTGGGCACAGTGCGCCTGGACGGCGCCGACATCGCCGCGTGGCCGCGCCAGCGCCTGGGACCGTACGTGGGCTACCTGCCGCAGGATGTTGAATTGTTCGCCGGCACGGTGAGCCAGAACATCGCGCGCATGGGTGAAGTGGACTCCGCGGCGGTGATCGACGCCGCCAGGCGCGCCAACGCGCACGACCTGATCCTGCACCTGGCGCAGGGCTATGACTCCCATATAGGCGAAGGCGGCGCGTTTCTTTCGGCGGGCCAGCGCCAGCGCGTCGCGCTTGCGCGCGCGCTCTACGGCAAGCCGCGCCTGGTGGTCCTGGACGAACCGAATTCCAACCTCGACGCCGAGGGCGAGGCGGCGTTGATCGAGGCCATCCGCAGCATGAAGGCCGACGGTGTGACTCTGGTGATCGTCACGCACCGCAGCACGCTGCTTTCCGCCATGGACCGGATCCTGGTGCTGCGCGAGGGACTCATCGAGAAGTTCGGCCCGCCATCCGAGGTGTTGAAGCCCGGGCGCCCGCGCGGCCCCGGGGACCAGCCGGCGATGGTCGCGGGCCAGATCCAGCCCAAGGCATAAACCCATGGCGAATCCGCTGCGCGATCTTGTTCTCCCCGCCCTCGACGTAGACGGCGTTGACCGGCCCTGGCCGCTGATCCGCGCTGGCATCATCGGCAGCGCGTTGCTTGTGGCAGGCATAGTCGCGTGGGCGTGGCTCGCGCCGCTGTCGTCGGCGGTGATCGGCCCGGGCTTCGTCAAGGTCGACATGAACCGCAAGACCGTCCAGCATCAGGAGGGCGGTCTCGTCGGCGAGATCCTGGTTCGGGATGGCAGCATTGTCGCGGCGGGCCAGACGCTGATCGTGCTGAAGGATGTGCGCGTTGATGCGGGTAACGAAGCGATGCGGACCCAGCTCGACGCCGAGCTTGCAAAGACCGCGCGTTTATCAGCTGAGCAGACCGGCGCGAGTCAGATCGTGTCTGTACCGGAACTCGAGGTGCGCAAATCGAACCCGCGAGTGGCAGAGTTGCTACAGCGGGAAATTTCGGTGTTTCGCTCACGGCGGCAAGCGCTGGCGAACCAGCTTGCGTTGATCCGCAACCAGATCCGGGAAACGCAGGAAGAAATCAAGGCGCGAACGGGGCAGCTCAAAGCCGACGAGACGGCGCTCCAGTTCCAGCGCGAGGAGCTGTCGCAAAACCAGGCGCTTGAGAAACAGGGGTTCGTAAGCAGGACACGCCTTCTGTCGCTGCAGCGCGCAATCGCCGAGTACGAATCGCGGCGCGGCGAGAACGAAGCCGAGCTCGCGCGCGCGCACCAGAAGGTCTCCGACCTCCAGCTGCGCGCCGAAACGCTGCGCAGCACTTTCCAGCAGGAAGCTTCGAGCGAGCTGCGGCAAACCACAGCAGCGGTATTCGACCTGCGCGAGCGGCTGCGCCCGGCGCTGGACGCCGAGCAACGGCAGCGCATCACGGCCCCGATTGGCGGCGAGGTGGTGGATCTCAAAGTAACGACGGTGGGCGCGGTGATCGCGCCGCGCGACCCGATACTCGATATCGTGCCCGAGAATCCCATTCTGGTCGTGGAGGCACGTGTGCGCCCTGAAGACATCAGTTTTGTGCGAGATGGGGCACTTGCCGACGTGCGCCTGACCGCATTCCGTCAGCGCATCACGCCGACGGTGGAAGGCAAAGTCAGCTACATCTCGGCCGACCGGCTGGTGGACAAGACCAACAATACGCCCTACTACCAGGTTCACGTGCTTGTTTCAGCCGAGGCGCTGCGCAAGGCGGGAGACCTCAAACTGCAGGCCGGGATGCCGGCCGAGGTCTTCATCCGGACCACGTCCCGCAATGCGCTGGAATATCTGCTGGACCCGATCCTGGGATTCCTGCAGCGGTCGCTGCGCGAGCAGTGAGTCTCAAAGGGTTGAGTCTCAAAGGGTCAGACTCGCAAGAAGTCCGTAGTCTCAAAGGGTCAGACTCGCATGCGTCCCACGCGTCAAAGAGGTCGCGTCAAAGGGTTAGACTTGGATGGTAGGGAGTCTGACCCCGAAGACCCCAATCGGCGCTCTTCGAGAGAACGGCCAAGCCGGAGATAAATATCTTGCGGCACAATCAGCGGGTCGGTATCGCCTCGTGCGTTGGCGCGAGGGCTCAACCTACGCCCAATTCTCGCAACGCAGCCCGGCTACGCGGCGGAATTCTCTTTCATTGTTTGTCACCAGGGTCGTGCCGAGGCTAAGTGCATGGGCCGCGATGAGCATGTCCAGTGGACCTATCGTCGTGCCGCTACGCTCGAGTTCAGCGCGAATCTCGCCATATATAAGCGCGGCTCTCAAATCGTACTGAGCCACCTCTAGCGGCAGCATGAATCCCTCCAGTGCCGCCCGATTCTTCGCGGAGCCGCTTTTTGCGACGCCGAAAGCGAGTTCCGAAGCGGTAATGCTGGAAATGCCCAAATCCCCGACCGTATGCTTCCTGAAATGGCCCAAAACCCGCTTGGGACGCTCGTTGATGATGTAAATGCAGATATTTGTGTCGAGCAGGTATTTCATTTCAGCGCGACGCGTTTCTGCTGCGCTTTCGGTTGCTCGCGTTCCAGCTTGAAACCGGGTTCGAACTGCTCCAGACTTTGAAACAGCGTGTCCCACGAATGCGAGCGAGGCAACAGCACCACGGCGTCGCCGACGCGCTTGATCAGCACCTCGTCGCCCTCGAAACGGTACTCCTTGGGCAGACGCACGGCCTGGCTGCGGCCGGACATGAAAACTTTAGCGATGTCCATGAACTGTTCCTTTCAAAATCAATTGGTATATAGCAATGATATATATCATATGCCAGTCTGGCAAGCCCTGTCGGTCTCAAGGGGCCTGACTCGCAAAAAAGTCCGTTTAAACATCCGCTCCATCCTACGGGGTCAGACTCGCAAGAAAGTCCGTTTAAACATCCGTTCGGATTGCCGCTCCAGTTCCTCTTGGTTGCGTACGCCGCAATGGCGTGGCACGGCGACCAGTGAGTTCTTCGATCCGGGCGCAAAAGCGATCGTTTCCCAGTACCCATGCTTTGTTGGTTGTCTCTCGGATCGTCTCCAATTCTGCGGCGTTAACAGGGACGCCGAAAAGCTGCCAGTAGGATAATCGGCGCTCATCGAGTGAACGGCCAAGCCGGAGGTAAATCTCATGCGGTACGATCAGCGTGTCGGGAAAGCCTCGTGCGTTGGCGAGATGGCTCGACCAGGCATACTCCGTCGCACGTTTTACCATCCCCGCACGCACCGGATTGAGCTCGATATAGCGCATGCAGGTCAGGAGATATCGCTCACTGTCAATCAAGGTTGCCCGGTAGCGCCCTTCCCACAAGGTCCCGGTACGCTTATAGCGGCAATTGAAATATTGCACATACCGGCGCCCCAGGGACTGCATCATATTCGGTAAGCTCGTCTCGTTGGCAGGCGTTGCGAGCAAATGCACATGGTTGGTCATCAGCACGTAAGCGTGCACTGCAACTCCATGTTTATCGGCGGCTTCCTTTACGCATTCCAGGTAGAAGCGATAGTCTTCGTCCGCGACAAAGATCGCATCACGATTGTTGCCACGCTGAATAACGTGGAGCGGTACGCCTTTGACAAAGAACCTGGGTAGACGGGCCATTTTCGTTCTCCTGACAACCCTTAACGCACGAGAAAGACGTGCGTAGCAGGGGATCGCAGGGAGTCTGACCCCGAAGACGGGCAGGGAGTCTGACCCCGAAGACCGCCAGTGTTCAGAGAGGTTCCATAACCATTATAATTTCAGCCAGAAAAGCAACCAGCCATGAGGCTTTGCATTACAGAGAAAGATGATTTTTATGAGAGCCGAATATGATTTCTCCAAATCGCGTAAAAACCCTTACGCCAGATCATGACAGCGAGTCCAAGCGCCGCGTTGCCACCAGACTTGCGCGCCGGCTCGCCGCCAAGGATATATTGCCCTGACACAACAAAGACTTGCATCTTTCGCACCGAATGCTTATCGTTGCAGGCGCGGGGTTACAGATGAGTTCAACTGCGAGCGCTTTTCCATATGACTCACACCAGAGATAGCGGACCAGGCGGTGGAGTGGCCGTTCATGCTTGACCACGACAAAGCGCTTGCCGGGTTGGGTGAGCCCGTGGATGTCTGCGTCAAGACCATGCACATGTTTAACGCCGTGCGCGAAGTCCTTGGCATATCGTCCCGGCACAAGACCGATCCCAGCCGGGAAATTCGCAAAAGCCCGCGCGTGGCAGTCCAAATGCCGTTCTCGTATCGGGCGATCCAGAACAACATGGTCATGCCGGATACGTTCCACGGCATGATCCTGAATATCGGCTATGGCGGCACGATGGCCGAATTGAATCAGCCGTTGCCCGCCAATTCGGAAATCAAACTGCGCCTGGATTCAATGCTGAGCTGTGCCAAGGCGATGGATCTGGATATCGATGCCAAGGCGGCGGAAATCTACGCCAGGATCATCGACACGCGGCCGATCAACGGACGGGATGTCTCGGGGATAGAATTCACCTGCGTCAGTGCGCAGAGCAAAAAACTGCTGATGCATAGCATGCTGCATGTTGCCCAATCCGGCAACACGGTTCTTGATGAGTATCTGAGGCAGCATGAACGGGAAGTCACAAAAAAAACCGACGCCTTGCAGATTACCAAGCGCGTCATCCTCGCTACCCTGCTTGCCGCCTCAGCCGCGCTGTTCTACCTGATCTGGATACTCACTGATGCACTGACTATTGTTAATTGAGCAAGGTCAGTGCCTGCCGCTGGAACTCAGGAACTACCAGCCGCCCTGCTTCCGCCCCCACCCTCCCGCGTCAACATAAAGCACACCCTGCCGGGTTCGTTGGCCGCGAGCGCCAGGCGGTAGCCCAGAAGATTCGCCTGTTTGGCCGCATGATATAGCCCGACGCCCAGCCCGGTATGGGAAGCCACCGGCGCATCGAACAGTTCGGCGGCCACACTCCTGTTGATTGCGGCGCCGTTGTCGCACACGGTGAGCGTGCCGCCAAGCGCCGGAGAAAACGTCACGCGCACCTGCAGTTTTTCACCGCCCGCCGGCTTACGCAACGCATTGTCGATCAAATTATCGGTGATACTGTCGAACAACTCCGCCGGCAGCATGATGTCCGGCGCCGGGCCATCGACGTTGAACTGGATATTACGGCCGCTATGGCGCTGGGTCAGGCTTTCCCACCACAGCGCTGCATCGACCTGGCTGGAGTCAGCCTCCTGCGGCGCCTGCAGCTTGTCGAGCGTGGCGCTCAGGCGCTGGGTAATCTGGGGCAACTGGCGCTGCATCAGCGCCTGCAACTCGGCTGCCTGATCGGTTCCGCTCGTATCCACCGCCGAGCACAACGAGCGCAGCGACTGCAACAGATTCTTTACATCGTGCGTAAGCCGCGCACCCGTTTCGTAAATAGCCTGGGTATAGGCATTCTGGCGCTGAATCTGCTCACGACGCTTGGCTTCGTAGAAATGGCCCACCATTTGCGTCAGCAGTTTCAGATGCAGCAGCAGCGCCGGTGACAACGACCAGCGCGTATAGATTTTGAGCCTCAGGTCCTGAACCGAGAATTCCGAAAAATGTTTGGTGCGCTTGCCAAATTCGCCCTGCCCCAGGCGCGCACTCCAGTCGACCCCCATTACCCACGGCAGTTCAAGCATATGCTGCAGCGCGAGCGAAACAAAGCGCTGTGGCTGCGACTCCTCTTCCGCCAATTCGGACAGGCGCTGCACCCAGCGCTCGAATGGCAGACCCAGACTCATCAGATAACGCGACAGCATGTGGCCGATGCCCGAGAACCCGCCATGCGGATTCCACAACCAGGAAATCACTATCAGCAACAATGCGATCACGAACAGCGTCTGCGCCAATGCCAGCGGATAGCTGCCACGGCTGACTTCCTTGATGACGAAGCTGCCGAGCACCAGCGCCACCACCAGCAGAAACAGGATCACGCTGTAGAACAGGTCGACTGCAATCGGTTCCTCGGAACGGCGGGTCTCCACGTGCATCAGTAATATCGCGAGGGGCAGCACCGGCAGGCCATAGCGCACCAGCATGACCAGTGCGTCGTTCTGGCCGAGACCGACGAACAACTGCGGCACCACCCACATCAGCAGCAGCGACAACAGGTAGAGCGCGGCAAGCGTGGCGACCAGCCGCTGGCCCCGGCCCGCTATGCCCGGCACGCTGCCGCCGATCAGGCCAAACAGCACCGCCAGCCACACCGCCATCAGCCACCAGTTGTTCCCTATCGCCAGAAACGCTCCGACCACGACCACCAGGACGGCATAGCGGGGCTCGATATCGCCTTCGCCGCGCCACACCGGCTGCCACATCAGGAACAATCCGATATGCGCGAGCAAAAACGCGCGGGTCCACCATTCCTCAATGCCCCAGGCCAGTGCCGCGTGCAGCGAGAGCAGCATGAGCCCCATCCACCATTGGGGGTGGCTGGAAACGAAGTTTTTCCCGGCGTTGGCCGCTGCGCTATTCATCGATTCCTCGCTTCACCGGGATCAATCCGGTTTTCGTTATACTTGTCATTATTTCAGCATACCCTGTTCCATGGCGCACCAGATAACAACTATTGCCCGCTACACGCTGCTCGAAGCCCTGCGCACCCGGCTGCCGGCGCTGGTGCTCGCGGCAATCGTGCTGCTTGCCGCAGCGGGGTATTTCGTCCAGGAGATCGCCGTCACCGAAAGCGCGCGCCTGCAAACCGGATTCTATGCCGCCACCATGCGCCTGACGGCGGTATTCATGGCCGGCCTGTACGTGCTGTCCAGCGTGGCGCGTGATTTCAACGACAAAGGCATAGACGTCGTGCTCGCCCTGGACCTGCCACGCTCGCATTATATCCTCGGCAAGCTGGCGGGCTTTCTGGCCATCGGCGTCCTGCTCGCCGCCGCTGTCAGCCTGCCGCTCACCCTCCTCGCCACGCCCGCCGCGGCAGCGCAGTGGGGAACATCGCTTGCGCTCGAACTGGCCATCGTGGTCGCATTGAGCCTGTTTTGCATCGTCACCTTCAACCAGCTGATGCCCGCGGCCAGTTTCATGCTGGCATTTTACCTGCTGGCCCGGGCGCTGACCGCGATACGGCTGATGAGCGCCCACCCCCTGGTCGATGCCGACTCCCTGTCCCACCAGTTCATGGGCATGATGGTAGACGGCGTGGCGCTGGTCGTGCCGGCACTCGAGACCTGGACCCGGACGGCGTGGCTCGTCAATCAACAGGCGCCATGGGCCGAGATCGGCGCGCTGGCGGGGCAAAGCCTGATCTACGTCACGCTGCTGGCTGCGGCAACGATATTCGACTTCTACCGGAAAAATTTTTGAGCGCACATCAACGCGGGGAAAAAGGAAATTTTTGCCACAGAGGGCACAGAGAACACAGAGAAGAAGGACACCGCACCATCAGCCAGACTCCATGGGTTCTTTCCTCTGTGTACCCGTCAAGCGGGTATTGAAAAGAAAACTCTGTGGCCTCTGTGGCTATTTGCTTTTGAGGTTCTGAATGAGCAAAAGTACGGAACGCGCGATCAGCCAGGTGCCGCGGCCGGCGCTGATTCTGCTTGCGGCCGCGCTGGCATTGCAGATCGGATGGCAGGCGCTGCAACCGAAGCCGGTCGCGCGCGCCGAAACGCTCGCCGCGCCGGCCCCGCTGCCGGTGCTGAACGCCGTGAGCCTGGGTGAGCCCATCGCGCTCGCGCAATGGCTCACGCTCTATCTTCAGGCGTTCGACAACCAGCCCGGCATCAGCATCCCCTTCATGGATCTCGATTACCCACGCGTCATCCGCTGGCTCGACACCATACTCGGGCTTGATCCGCTCACGGAGTATCCGCTGATGATCGCCGCGCAGCTCTACGCCCAGGTGCCGGTCGAGGCCAAACAGCGCCTGATGTTCGATTTCGTGCACCGTAAATTCCTGGAGGACCCTGACCGCCGCTGGCGCTGGCTCGCGCAATGCGCGATTCTGGCCAAACACCGGCTCAACGACCGGGCGCTCGCGCTCCAATACGCGGAGGACATCACCCGGCATGCGCGTGCCGCGTCGGGCTGGGCGCGACAAATGCGGATTTTCATCCTCGAGGACATGGGCGAGGTTGAAAGCGCGACGGTGCTCTTGGGCGGGCTGCTGGCGGGCGGCGAAGTGACCGATCCCAGGGAAATCCATTTCCTGACCCAGCGTCTGGAAGAACTAAAAAACGCCGAAAAATCGTCGCCTCCGTCGAAAACCCGACACTAAGGACTCAGGCCATTGCCCCAGTTTCTTTATTTTTCAAGGACTAACCACACAAACCGCACGTTGCGCCTGATATCAGCGCAGCCGGCACGAAATCATATTTATTCAAATTAATCAATATGTTATGTTAATCCCCGTGAAGTTGTGACCTAAATCACACTCCCGGCCATGTATCCCCGTTCGGCGCGCATGAACTCTAACGAGTTATGGCATGGATCTTGCAGAATACTTGCGACCTACACTATCCGAATATCGGAGGATAAAAAAATGCGCAAGCAAAACGGCTTCACCCTGATCGAGATCGCGATCGTGCTGGTCATCGTCGGGCTGCTGCTCGGCGGCGTGCTCAAGGGCCAGGAACTGATCACCGCCGCCCGCGTGCGGAACATCGCGACCACGCTCGACGGCGTCAAGATCGCTTATCTGGGGTTCCAGGACCGTTTCCGGGTGTTGCCTGGGGATTATGAAAACGCACTAGCCATAGCCAATATTCCCGGCGCGACTGCGGGCTGCACTCTCGCTGGCGGCTCTTGCCAGAACGGCAGAATCGACAATACGATCGACAGCGAATCGATACTAGTCTGGCATCATCTCTCAAAATCGGGGTTCATCACGGGGTCCTACGACGGCGCGGGCGCCGCCGGTGCCCCAGCCGCGGCATCAACCCCGGGGAATAATGCGACAAACCCGTTCGCCGGTTACCTGCGGCTGATGCATTCCGTTGATTACACAGGTAACGGTGGCATAACGGCATTACTGACCCAGACCGGCACCAACATTCCTGCCTCGATACTGGGCGAACTGGATCGGAAAGTTGACGATGGCAATCCGGGGACCGGCTCGTTCCGCAATGCCCCCGCTTGGGGAGCGCCAGATGCGGCCTGTCTTGCGGGCGTCGCTCCCAACCAGACTTACAATGCTGCCGCTGATATCAAAAATTGCGGCGGCGCATCGATTAACTAAGTTTGTAGAAAGCATCCCTCAAAAAAGCCCGCCTTGCGCGGGCTTTTTTTTCGCGCGGTGATTCCCGCACATAACCTGGCGCAGGATTCCTTCAGGTCTGCAACAGCATGATTTCCGCCGCCGGATACGCTAACCGCCCCCGCTGTCTCCGGTCCTGCATATACTTGCGGAGCACGGCATTGATCGTCGTCTGCCAGGAATTTGTCGGACCTGGGTTTGTCGGACCTGGGTTCGACAAATTCCTAAAATGAAAAAACTCCGCCCTCAAGTGGCAGGGGCAGCGCCAGCTACACAGGACGCGCCAAAGGATGCCCGGTCTGTTCCGTGACCAGATGGGCGACGAACCGAGCGAAGGGCTCAATATTGTTGAATGAGCTGGCCTGCTCAAGCGCGTCCATATATGCAGGCCGTTGCCCGACGGGGATGACGGTCCAAACATAGCCGCCAGAAGAGAGCATCAAGTTCATCAAAAACCGGGCGAGACGTCCGTTACCGTCCATGTACGGATGGATATAGGCGAACAGGAAGTGCCCCAACACAGCGCGGACAGATGAATGCTCTTCCTTTTCCAGCTGCTCGAAAAACACCGGCATACAGTCTCGTACCGCCTCTTTTGAAAGAGGTACGTGGAGCGCACCTTTAATGAAAACCTGGTCGTTCCGGTACCCAGCCAAGTCCGCCGGACGGAGAATACCGGCTTGAACACTGGGGCTGAAGAGCGCGCGATACCACTCCGCGAGGCGCACCCTGGAAACCTCGCCCGGGTTTTCCCCGCTGATCACTTTGACGATATCTTCTTTTACCAGCTTGTGCGCCTCGAAATATCCCTTTGCGGCCATTGCATCTCTGGTTTTACGGTCCGCACCATCGGGGTCCCAAGTACCGTTCCGTATCTGCTCGATGAGCTCGGGCGTGACCCTGTAACCTTCGATAGAAAGCGAATGGTAGGCGTCCGCGACATAGCGGGCCTCAATGTCTTCCAGCAGGCGCTCGCTATCGACCGGTATCGCCCGTGGCCGGGGGAATACAGCCATTACTATTTCCCGCATCTGGGCCCACATCAAACGCAGCCTTTGGGCATACGGGGATTCCGGCCTTCCTCCAGGAAGCGTGTAGAGCGCTTGTGCAAACGGATTTGCTTCGTTTACGGTGTAGCCGGCTTCCCGCATCGCATTGAGGATGTCGTTTGCGAGCACACTGCGGCCAATCGCTCGAAGGGCGCCCGCCAGGCGGCCAGCGACGACGGAGTGCGAGCCAGCCAGGAGCGCGCGCGCAAGGTCAGACGCATCAGCAAGCGTTTGAAGCGCGATTTGAGATACAAGCGGTCGCTGGATAAAGAAACCGGGGCCCACCGCGACTAGCGCGTCCGGAAGTTCCACCAAACGCAAGCCGCCGGCATCGGTGACCTCTGATGCGGGGAGTAGCTTAGGCGACCGGTACAGGAATAGCGAGCAGCCATGGGGTAGCGAGAGCGGCTGATTGTTTCCTGTGGGTGCCCAAAGCTGAATCTGCTTGGGCAGAGTGCGTTCCCCGCTTCTGAGGGTGAGTGATTGCTCGGGACTCACATGCCAGCCGGAGCCGAAGCGCGCCCTGCAGTAACTGGCGATGAATTCCCCCATGTTTGCGTACCACGCAGTGCTGTCACCCTTCGCTTCTCCAGGGCGAACAGTGATGTACCAACCCTTCACAACCTCTTCGAGGAAGCCGTTCTTGAGGAGGCGCTCTCTGTGCGCGCGTGTGAGCGCTGAACTCGGGATGGCGCGCATCCCTCGGTTCTGCAAGACGCTCAAGACTTCAAGCGAGTTGGCAAGTTTTTCGTTCGGGGTGCTCATCTCATGCAAGGCCCATCTAACTAGTTTTGTGCTTCGCCATTACGCTAGTAATAAGTCTCATTATTTAACTAGTTTCACGTATTGTCAATCTACTAGCATTCAGTCAAATACAGAATTAATCATATAACAAATTGATTTACCTACAATTTTATATATGCGCGGTAAGTCCCGACCACGGCGCCACGAGCCCGCTCAAATAAGGTTCCGGATTCTGCGATAAAAAAGCCCGCGGAATCGCGGGTTTTTTCACCCCTGCATCAGTTTCATCTCGGCAGCGGCAAGGTCTTCTTCGACGCCCAGCAGCACGACGACGTCGCCCTCTTCGATGCGAGTTTCGGGCGCCGGCGTCACGGTGCGCACATTGCGCCGGCGCACCGCGGTCACCTCGACGCGAAGCTCGGCAAAATTTAATTCGTTCAGCGCCTTGCCGATCGCCGCCGATCCCTGGGCCACCGTCACCGAGTGCAGCTTGGGCTGCGTCTCGTCAGCATCGTCTTCCTCATCGCTCATCCCGCGATAAAAACCCCGGAACAGGCTGTAGCGGTGCGCGCGCGTCTCCCGGATGCGCCGCAGCACGCGGTTAAGCGGCGTGCCGATCAGCATCAGCGTCGTCGAGGCGAGCATCAGGCTGCCTTCCATGACCTCGGCCACGACTTCCGCCGCGCCGGCCGCCTTGAGCCGGTCGATATCGGTATCGTCGAGGGTGCGCACGATGACCGGCACGTCAGGTCGCAGGTCATGCGCATGCGCCAGGATCTTCACTGCGGAAACGGTATCGGAATAGGTGATCACGACTGCCCTCGCTCGCAGCAGTCCCGCCGCCACCAGCACCTCGCGCCGCCCAGCATCGCCGAAGACCACGCTCTCGCCCGCAGTGATCGCCTCCTTGATGCGCTGCGGATCGATGTCGAGCGCAATGAACGGAATATGTTCCTGCTCGAGCAGCCGGGAAAGGTTCTGGCCGCTGCGCCCGTAGCCGCATATGACGACATGCTCGTTGGCGGCCATCGACTTCACCGCGATGTTGTGCAGCTGCATGGCGCGGTTTGTCCATTCCGCGGAACTCCAGCGCCGCGCGATATGCTCGCTCTTATCGATGATGAACGGCGCAATCAGCATCGACAACACCATCGCCGCCAGCACCGGCTGCAGGACCTGTGGTTCGATCAAGCCGACACCAAAGGCATGGGACAGCAATACGAAGCCGAATTCCCCGCATGACCCGAGCGCGAGCCCGGTACGCAGCGCCACGCCGGAATTGTTGCCAAACAACAGGGTCAACCCGAAGATCAGCAGCGACTTAAGCAGCACCAGCGCGATCAGCAGCACGCTGGGCCAGCCGTTCTCCACCACCACACGCATGTCGAGCAACATGCCGATAGTCACGAAGAACAACCCCAGCAACACATCGCGAAACGGTTTGATGTCCTCCTCGACCTGGTAGCGGTACTCGGTTTCCGAGATCAGCACTCCGGCGACAAAAGCGCCCAGCGCGAGCGACAGCCCCGCCATTTCGGTGATGAATGCCGTTCCCAGCGTGATCAGCAGCACGTTGAGCACGAACAACTCGGACGACTTCTGCCGGGCCACCAGGTGGAACCAGCCGCGCATCAGGCGCTGGCCCAGGAACAGCAGCACTGACAGGACCACCACCGCCTTGAGCAATGCATAGCCGAGATTCATCAACAGATCTTCGGGCGGGGCGGCAAGCGCCGGGATCAGGATCAGCAGCGGCACCACCGCCAGGTCCTGGAACAGCAAAATGCCGATGATCTGGCGCCCATGCGGGGAGTTGAGCTCGTAGCGCTCGGCAAGCAGTTTGGCAAGAATGGCCGTCGAAGACAGCGCAAGCGCGCCGCCGAGCACGATGCCCGCCTGCCATTTGATGCCCAGCGCCATGGCGACCGCCAGCACGATGCCCAGCGTCAGTATCACTTGCGCTGCGCCCAGCCCGAACACGATGCGCCGCATCGTGATCAGTTTCGGCAGGCTGAACTCAAGCCCGATACTGAACATCAGGAACACCACGCCGAATTCAGCCAGATGGCGCACCTCTGCGGTATCGCGTATCCAGCCCAGCGCATAGGGGCCGATCGCCGCGCCCACGATGAGGTAGCCCAGCAACGGCGGCAATCTGAGCGAGCGGAACACGACCACCACCAGGACCGCGGCGGCGAGCAGGATCAGCACGGGTTGTAATGCGGTGTCCATACGTCTTTCGGATGCGTTGATTAACCCGAATAATGCCTTATCGACTATGAATTGCAAGGGTAAGTCCGGGCTTGAACAGGCATAGTTCTGCTATACTTTCCAGCTATGAACCATCCCAAATTGGGCGCATCGGCCCGCGATGCGATTGCGATTGCGCGCGAGGTGCTGGAGATCGAGGCCAGGGCGATCACCGACCTGATCGCAACACTTGATCAGCCCTTCATTCTTGCGGTCGAGTTGATACTCAATTCCAGCGGCCGCGTCGTCGTCAGCGGCATCGGCAAGTCGGGACACATCGCACGCAAAATTGCATCCACCATGTCCAGCACCGGGACACCCGCCTATTTCGTGCATCCGGTGGAAGCCAGCCACGGCGATCTTGGCATGATCACCCGCGACGATGTTTTCATCGCCCTCTCAAATTCCGGGGAAAGTTCGGAACTGCTGGCCATAGTGCCGCTGCTCAAGCGCTGGGGAGCCAAACTGATCGCGATGACCGGTAATTCAACCTCGTCACTCGCCCGGGAAGCAGATGTTCATCTTTACGCCGGCGCCGCAAGAGAGGCGTGCCCGCTCAACCTCGCGCCTACTGCCAGCACTACCGCAACACTTGCGCTCGGCGACGCGCTTGCCGTAGCACTCATGCAGTCCAAGGGGTTTACGCGTGACGAGTTCGCACGCTCTCACCCTGGCGGCATGCTGGGCAGGACACTCCTGACCAGAGTGCGTGACGTCATGCGCGCCGGCGACGAGGCGCCGCGCGTTTCGCACACCGCCACGCTGCTGGACGCGTTGTTTGAAATGACTCGGGGCCGCATGGGCATGACCGCGATCCTCGACGACGATAGCCGGGTAATCGGCATTTTTACCGACGGCGACCTGCGGCGCACCCTCGAAAAAAACATCGATCTGCGCACCACGTCCATTACGGCGGTAATGCAACGCGGACCGCTCACGATAGAACCCGACAAACTGGCCGCCGAGGCAGTCGAAATCATGGACCGCGACAAGATCAACCAGTTGCTGGTGGTCGATGACGGACACCAGCTGCTCGGCGCGCTCAACATGCACGATTTATTCCGCGCCAGGGTGATTTGAGTGTTCAGCGTTCAAGGTTCCGGGTTCCGGGTCGTGGGTTGTGACTTGAACTTTGAACCTTGAACTTGGAACTTGGAACTTGGAACTTGGAACTTGGAACCCTTAACTTCAAACAGCGCTAGCCATGCAGGATATCTACCAAAGAGCCAAACGCATCCGCCTCGCCATTTTTGACGTTGATGGCGTGCTGACCGACGGCAGCCTGTACTTCACGGACTCGGGCGAGGAACTGAAGGCGTTCAATGTACGCGACGGACACGGCATGAAAATGCTGCAAAATTCCGGCATCAGACTCGCCATCATCACCAGCCGTCGCTCGCGCTGCGTGGAGCAAAGGGCGAAAAATCTCGGCATCGACCTGCTCTACCAGGGCGTTTCCGACAAGCTCGTGAAGTTCCGGGAACTGCTGGCCGAACTCGGGCTCGATGCCGCAGCAACAGCCTATATGGGTGATGACGTCATCGATTTGCCGGTTCTGCGGAACTGCGGACTCGCCCTGACGGTGCCGGAGGCGCCCGCCATCGTTAAAACTCATGCGCACTATATAAGCCGCGCTCCGGGCGGACGCGGCGCTGCGCGTGAAGTCTGCGAACTCATGCTGCAGGCCCAGGGCGCACTGGATGCCCAGATCGCGCCGTACTTAGAGTCCCCGACATAATGCTGCCGGACTTCCGCCATGAATGACAAGCTTACCGCCTGGTTTCCGTTGCTGCTGCTGGCGGTACTTGCCGCGCTGACGTTCTGGCTCGACCGGACCGTTCAAACTCAGGCCGGCGCGCACAATGGCTCGGCCCGGCATGATCCCGACTACATCATCGACAGACTTTCGGCAATGCGCATGGCGCCTGACGGCAATATCAAATATACGCTGGCAGCCGAAAAAATGACCCATTACCCCGACGACGACAGCACTCATCTGCAAATGCCGAAATTCGTGAGTATGGCTTCGCCCAAGGCGCCCATGAGCATCACCTCCCGGGAAGCGTTGGTATCGAAAGACGGCGACAATGTTTTTTTCAAGGACAATGTCCGCGTGATCCGGGACGCCCATGCCGACAAGAGCGAACTTGTAATGGAAACCAGCTATTTGCATTTGATTCCCGACCAGAATATTGCCAAAACCGACAGGCCGGTCACGATTACCGATGCCAATACCATTGTCAAATCGATAGGCTTAGAATTTAATAACGAGACTCGGATACTGAAGCTTGAATCACGGGTCAGGGGAATTTATGAGCTTAAAAAGAAATAACACGCCCGCAGCGATGTTCCAGCGCCCCGGACGCGCCTCCGCCGCACGTGTGGTTTTTCTCGCAGCGCTTTGCGCTTACGCGTTCGCCTGGAGCCCCAACGGCCACGCTGAAAAAGCAGACCGCGAAAAGCCCATCAATCTCGAAGCCGACCGGGTCACGGTAGATGACGCAAAGCAGATCTCCACGTTTGAAGGCAGCGTAATTCTGACCCAGGGCACCCTCGTGATCCGCGGTGACCGTATGGAAGTGCGTCAGGATGCCCAGGGCTTCCAGTACGGCACGACGTGGGGCAATCTTGCCTATTTCCGCCAGAAACGAGAAGGCTTCGACGAATTTATCGAGGGCTGGGCCGAGCGTATCGAATACGATGGACGCGCCGACAAGGTCCAGATGTTCAAACGCGCCTCGATGAAGCGCGGCCAGGATAATGTGCGCGGCAATTACATTTCTTATGATGCCAACACCGAATTCTTCCAGGTCACGGGTGCCGGCAAGGCTGCGGCCCCCGATAGTCCCGATCGCCGGGTACGCGCCGTGATGCAGCCCAAAGCCAAAGACCAGGATAAACCGGCCTCACCTGCCCAGCCTTTACCCCTCAAACCCGCCGCAACCCTCACCATCCTGCCCGAAGAAATTGGCGCCGCCAGAAAATAATCGCGCAATGACCGACGATGCCCGTCTGGCGCGGTTGCCACAAACCCCGCCGGCGCCCGATTCCGTGGTGACTCCAAATTCAAGCGAACTGCGCGCGGAGAACCTGAAGAAACGCTACCGTTCGCGTGTCGTGGTCACCGACGTGTCTCTCGAAGTCCGCAGTGGTGAGGTGATCGGCCTGCTGGGGCCCAACGGCGCAGGCAAGACAACCTGTTTTTACATGATGGTGGGCCTGGTCCCCTCCGACGCCGGTGAGATCTATCTGGATGGTCAGAAGCTGACCCACCTGCCGATTCACCGACGCTCAAGGCTGGGCCTGAGCTATCTGCCCCAGGAAGCATCCATATTCCGCATGTTGTCGGTTGCCGATAACGTGCGCGCCGTTCTCGAACTGCACAACAAAGACCCCGATCAGATAAACATCAAGCTGGACGACCTGCTGCGGGATCTGCATATCAGCCACCTCGCCAACAACCCGGCAATCAGCCTCTCGGGCGGCGAACGCAGACGTGTTGAAATCGCGCGCGCCCTTGCCACCAACCCGCGTTTCATACTGCTTGATGAACCGTTCGCCGGTGTCGACCCCATCGCTGTCCTGGATATCCAGAAAATCATAGGTTTTCTGAAAGATCGCGGCATAGGCATATTGATTACCGACCATAACGTCAGGGAAACCCTCGGTATTTGCGACCGCGCCTATATCATCAACGAGGGCACTGTCCTGGCCTGCGGCAAACCCGATGAAATCGTCTATAATGACAACGTCAGGAAAGTATATCTGGGAGAGCACTTCCGCCTCTAAACTCACACACGCGTCAGCCAGGATCTCCTATCCAAGCGATAACTCAGCGATAGCCCGCGAACATCAGGCACACGCATGAAGCATTCCCTACAACTTCGGCTATCACAACACCTAACCCTCACGCCGCAACTGCAGCAATCGATCCGTCTGCTGCAGCTGTCCACGCTCGAACTCAATCAGGAACTTGAGCGTCTGCTGCAGGAAAACCCGCTGCTCGAGCGGGAGGAAGGCGGCCGCGAGCAAACGCCCGGCACCCAGGAACCCGGCGCCTCGAATGAATCTGCGCCAGCCGAGGAAGCCTCTGATGCAGCGCCCGGCGCCGAATCTGAAGCTGCCGAATTCAGTGCCGCAGATGATTTGCCCTATTCCTCTGCGCGCGACGATTCTGATGAGGATGATTTTCCCCAGACGCCCGCCGTCAGCGCGACGCTGCGCGTGCATTTGATGGAACAACTCTCGGAAAAAACCCTCTCGGACCTCGACCACGAACTGGTTACACTGCTGATCGGATCGCTAAATGATGATGGCTATCTGACTCAGGATCTGTCCGAACTGCTTGCCATGCTTCCCGAGGAACTGGCCGTCGACCTGAAGGAACTGCAGATCGCACTCATGCATTTGCAGCATTTCGAGCCTACCGGGGTCGGCGCGCGAAACCTGAGCGAATGTCTCGAACTGCAGCTTGCGGCACTTCCGGAAGACACGCCTCACCGCGCCGACGCGCTTGAAGTCGTGAGGCATCACCTTGAGGTGCTCGCATCTCGCGACTTCGGCAAGCTCAAAAAAATTCTGCGCTGCGACGACAACTGCCTGCGCGCCGTGCAAAAGCTGATTACCGGACTCAACCCCCGGCCGGGCAGCGACTTTTCGTCAGATGACACGCGCTACATCATTCCCGACGTCATCATCAGGAAAGTGAAGGGCGTATGGGTCGCATCGCTCAACCCGGAAGCGATGCCCCGCCTGCGTATCAACCGCCTTTATGCCGACATCCTGCAGCGCAGTCGCAGCGCCGGTTCCCAACAGCTTGCGAACCAGCTGCAGGAGGCGAAGTGGCTGATAAAAAATGTGCAGCAGCGATTCGAAACGATCTTGCGCGTATCGCAGGCCATCGTAGACCGTCAGCGGCATTTTTTCGAGCACGGCGCTGTTGCCATGCGCCCGCTGGTGTTGCGGGAAATTGCCGAAGCGCTCGACCTGCACGAATCAACGGTGTCGCGGGTTACCACCCAGAAATTCATGCGCACCTCGCGGGGCATCTTCGAACTCAAGTATTTTTTTGGCAGCCACGTCGCAACCGACACCGGCGGCGCCGCCTCCAGTACCGCCATCCGTGCCCTGATCAAGCAACTGGTCAGTGCTGAAAATTCACGCAAACCCCTGAGCGACGGCCAGATCTCGGAAATTCTCGGACAACAGGGCATCGTCATCGCCCGGCGCACGATAGCCAAATACCGTGAATCTTTGCAGATTTTGCCTGTCAGTCTTAGAAAGGCCCTTTAATAAACCATAGAGAGGAATGAAATGAATCTGAACCTTACCGGCCACCATCTGGAAATCACCCCTCCCATCCGCGAATATGTGGCAAACAAGCTGCAACGCATCTCCAACCACTTTGACCACGTCATCGACGTCAATGTCATCATGACAGTTGAAAAGCTCCAGCAGAAGGTAGAGGCAAACGTGCATGTGCGCGGCAAGGACATTTTCTGCGAAAGCACCGACGCCGATATGTACGCTGCCATTGACAGCCTGGTGGACAAGCTCGACCGGTCCATAAGGAAGCATAAGGAAAAAAACCTCGATCACCGGCACGACAGCGCGCCGGTCAAGCAGCCGGATGCGGAATGATAATCCGCGAGCGTGTCATCTAGCCGCACGACCTTACCGGGTTTAAACTTACATCATGAATCTAATCACCAAGCTTCTGCCAGAATCGAATATCCTGCTCGATCTCGATGTGTCCAGCAAAAAACGGGTTTTCGAGCAGGCCGGATTGCTGTTTGAAAACAACCACAGCATCGCGCGCAACCAAGTATTTGACAGCCTGTTTGCGCGGGAAAAACTGGGATCAACCGGGCTGGGCCAGGGAATCGCCATCCCCCACGGTCGCATCAAGAATATCAAGGAGGCGATAGGCGCAGTCATCAGGATGAAGCAACCGATACCGTTTGACGCCCCCGACGGGCAGAACGTCAACCTGATTTTTGTGCTGATGGTCCCTGAGCGGGCCACCGACCTGCATCTGCAGATTCTTTCAGAACTCGCGCAGATGTTCAGCGACAAGCCGTTCCGCGAACGCCTGCTCAATGCCGGGAACGCGGCCGATCTTCACAAACTCATCTCAGAATGGCAACCCCATGCCTCAAGTCAGCATAGCCCGGTTGTTTGAGGACAATGGCGATAAACTGAAACTCGCCTGGATCGCCGGGCGCGATGGCGGCACCAAAGACCTCAACAGCGAACTCACCAAGGATTCCTCGAAAGGCCTGATCGGCCATCTCAACTTCATCCACCCCAACCTGATCCAGGTGTTGGGCGCCTCCGAGGTAAATTATCTTAACGGCATGGAGCCGGCCGCCAGCGCCCGGACTCTGGAGCAGATTGCCACCCGGGATCTTGCCTGTTTCATTGTGGCCGGCAACGAGCATGCGCCTCCGCCCCTGATGTCGGTTGCCGAAGCGACTCAAACCCCGCTGTTTCTGACACCGCTGCCCAGCGTGGAGCTGATGTGGATGCTGCGCCCCTATCTGGCGCGCCTGCTTGCCGAATCGATCACCGAGCATGGCGTGTTTCTTGACGTGCTCGGCATGGGCGTGCTGATCACGGGCGACTCCGGCGTGGGCAAAAGCGAGCTCGCGCTGGAACTCATCAGCCGCGGCGGCGGGCTCATCGCAGATGACGTCGTCGAACTGTTCCGCGTGGGCCCCGAGATCATTGAAGGCCGCTGCCCGGCACTGCTCAAGGACTTTCTTGAAGTGCGGGGGCTGGGCGTGCTGAACATCCGCACCATTTTCGGCGAATCGGCGTTGCGGGCGCGCAAGAACCTCAAGCTGATCGTGCATCTGCAGCGGCCCGCGGGGCCCGATCCGATGCAGATGGAACGACTGCCCCTCAACGCCTGCAGCCAGGAACTGATGGGCGTGGAAATCCGCAAAGTGATCATCCCGGTCGCCGCCGGCCGCAACCTGGCGGTGCTGGTCGAAGCCGCGGTGCGCAACTATGTGCTGCAGCTGCGAGGCATAGACAGCACCCAGGAATTCATCGAACGCCAGGCGCAGCAATTGAACGGCGAAAAGCCGTAAGCGGTAAGCCGTAAAAACCCAGGCCGAAATCACCGCTTACGGCTTACCTTAACGCATGCAACTCATTCTTATCACCGGCCTTTCAGGATCAGGCAAAAGCGTGGCGCTCAACGTGCTGGAGGACAGCGGGTTTTATTGCGTCGATAACCTGCCGGTAAAGCTGCTGCCCGATCTGGTGTCATTTCTCGATACCGCCGGTTACACCCAGGTCGCGCTCAGCATCGATGTGCGCAGCGGCAATACCCTTGCCGAGTTACCGCAGCAGTTGACACGTCTTCGCGGCGATGGCTTCGACATCAAGACGCTGTTTCTGGAAGCCAAAACCGAAACGCTGATCAAGCGTTTCTCGGAAACCCGGCGTCGCCACCCCTTAAGCGAGGGCGATCTTACTTTGCCGGAATGTATCGGCCGTGAGCGCGAGCGGCTTGGCGATATCGCCGAGCTTGCGCACCATATAGACACCAGCGACATGAGCCCCAGCGTACTGCGCGACTGGGTCAGGGAGATAGTCGGTCTGCGCCAACACGGTCTGGCCGTGCTGTTCCAGTCCTTCGGATTCAAGCATGGCGTTCCACTCGATGCCGATCTGGTGTTCGACGTGCGCTGCCTGCCCAACCCGCATTACGATCCCAGGCTGCAGCCGCTGACTGGAAGGGATCAGCCGGTGATCGACTTTCTGCATGCCAGCCCTGATGCGCAGAACATGCTCAAGGACATTCAGGAGTACATCGGGCGCTGGCTGCCGTGTTATTCGCGGGACAACCGCAGCTATCTTACGGTGTCTATCGGCTGCACCGGCGGCCGCCATCGTTCGGTCTATTGCGTCGAAGTGCTGGCGGCTCACTTCCGCCAGCAAACCCAGGTGCTGGTCCGGCATCGCGAACTGGCGTAGGCCGGTGGCGGTTAGTCGTAAGCCGTGAGCGGTAAGCGGTGAGCGGAAAAACCAAACCTTAGTAGCTGCTTCGGCTTACTGCTCACCACTCACTGCTTATCATATATCCGAAAATGTCCGATCAGAACCACCAGGAAATTTTCATTTTTCCGCTGCACACCGTTCTTTTTCCCGGGGGCACGCTGCCGCTTAAAATCTTCGAACAGCGCTATATCGAGATGACAAAACTCTGCATTCGAGACAATCGACCGTTCGGCATCTGCCAGATACGGGAAGGGAGCGAAGTCGGCGTACCGGCGTTGCCTGAGGCCATCGGCTGCCTGGCGACGATTACCCAGTGGGACATGCCACAACTCGGATTATTCCAACTGATGGTGCGCGGCGACGAGCGCTTTCGGCTGATCGAAACCCGCGTTGCTGCCAACGGACTGATCACCGGGCATATCGAACTGCTGCCGCCGGAACCTGGTCCCGCAGAAGTGGACCAGGACTGCGCGGAGGTACTCAAACTCGTAGTTGATAAAGTGGGTGCCGCGAATTTTCCCTCGCCGCTTAAACTCGATGATCCGGCCTGGGTCGCCTACAGGCTGGCGGAAATCCTGCCCATGGAAGCGACAGTCAAACAGCAACTGCTTGAATTACAGGATGCCCCCGCGCGTTTCTCGCTGCTGCGCCGGATCATGGTTCAGCAGGGTCTGATGGCTTAGGGTCTGTTAACCATCGGGTTTGCCGTCCTCGCCCCAATACCCGGGGAACTCGCCGGCATAGCACGGCGGCGAGCTGAATGCGGGACTGGGATCCGTCTCGCCGCCACAGCGCGGCAAGCCCCTTGCCTGCAGTATGTGCGCGGCGCGGCGGCGAAACTGTCCGGCATCAAGGGCGACAAGCCTGCCCTCCTCGCTCGCGTAAACCCCCGCCTCGGTCACCACGAAGTCCATGGCGATATCGTGTGCCTGAGGGTAAATCGACGGCAGTCGCGCCAACTCATAAGCGATGCCGATTGCCAGCATGCGCGGTTCACAAGCGGCGAGTGTCCGGTCAAAATAGCCGCCGCCATAGCCCAGACGATAGCCGCGCTCGTCGAATCCGTTCATCGGCACCAACGCGATATCCGGCACCACGACATCGCTGCCGCTGGGCACCGGAATATCATAAACGCCCCGCACCATGGTCACTCCCGGCCACCATTTGAGGAACCGAAGCGGCTGGCCCTTCGCCACCACTTCAGGCAATGCCGCTGCTGCACCCTGCCCACGCCAGCGGCGGATCACAAAGCGCGCGTCGAACTCGGCGTTAAACGGCCAGCAAAATCCAACAACCATGCCGCGCGCTATCGGGCATCCCTCCCATAGCAGTTCAGTGATCCGCTCGTTCCAGGGCGCACGCTGTTCCCGGCTCAGCGCCACGCGCCGCGCAATCAGTTCCGCGCGTCGCGCCTTGCGCCAGGCCGTAATGTCTTCCCAGGTGTTCATAACTGTCTTTATACTACGGCCGGACGCGATCGTGAATGCCGTTTCTTCCGGCAGCCGGTCAGGGGCACGGCGTACCCTGCTGAGTACCGTGACCTGCGCATCACCCCGGCTTACAGATGCGTGAGTATGCGTCTGACCGGAACCGGGATTGCGGCCGCCTTCGCATCCTCGACAGTCAGCCAGATATGACCGGGTTCGGCCGCCCCCGGCGCAAGCCGCGTGACCTGCAGTCGCTGCGGTGTAATGCTCAGCCGGAAATGAGTAAATCCATGCTCAAACACCGGCAGTGGGGCCAGTCGCGTTACGCGCGCACCAAAGCGCTTGATGCAGACTGCCTCGATATCGCCATCGCGTGCCAGCTCGGGAAAACACCACAATCCGCCCCAGATACCCGATGCAGGACGTTTTTCCAGCAGCACTTCGCCCGCGCGATGCAGCACCAGCATTACAGTCTCTTTGCGCGGCAACACTTTTTTGGGTTTCGCTACGGGCAGCCGCTGCGTGAGGCCGTCGCGATACGCCACGCAGTCGCGGTTAAGCGGGCAGGCGTCACACAGCGGCTGCCGCCTCTTGCATACGCTGGATCCAAGATCCATCAGGGTCTGGATATACGTTTCCACACGTTTCGGGGGCAGCAGGTCGTCCGCCTTGCGCCACATCGCCTCTTCGACGCGCTTGTCCCCCGGATAACCGTCGATACCGAAGCAGCGCGCCAGAACCCGCTTGACGTTGCCATCGAGGATCGCGCGCCGCGCACCAAACGCAAACACGCAGATCGCAGCGGCAGTCGAACGCCCTATGCCTGGCAGCTGCAGCACGTGATCAAAATCCGACGGAAATTGTCCCCCATGATCATTCACAACAACCTGGGCTGCGTGGTGCAGGTTGCGCGCGCGGGAATAATAGCCCAGCCCGCTCCACAGCCGGAGCACTTCATCCAGCGGTAAGGCCGCAAGCGTGGCGATATCGGGAAACCGCATCATGAAGCGCTGGAAATACGGGATCACTGTTGCGACCTGGGTCTGCTGCAGCATGATTTCCGAGACCCAGATCGCGTACGGATCGCGCGTATTCTGCCACGGCAGGTCATGGCGGCCGTGGTGTTTGTGCCAGGCGATCAGCCTGGCGGCGAAGGTCTTCATCTGGAAGCGCGCACCGGACCGGGCGTGCGCGCTGACGACATTGCGCCCTTTGATTCCATCTCTATAAAACCAAACTTTATGAAACCGCCGATAAATTCACTTTTATACCCGCTCGACGGGTACGCCGATAAACACCGATAAAAACCATCCCGACAACTATTGCCACAGCGGATAGAAATATATATCAATAAAAACAATTGATTACACAACAACGCGGCGCTCCGCAGTATGAAGTTTTTCTTTTTCATCGGTGTTCATCGGCGTACATCGGCGGTTAATTTTTTAGATTTTGTTACGGGGCCTTCGGGCTTGATATCGAACTTGACGTTGGACGCCTTCACGCCCGCTGCCTTGAGCGAGCCGATACGCAGCGTGCCGTAGGCATGCAGGTTCTTCAGCCCCGACAAATCTAACAGCTGCTCCGGCTGTTTGTGTGCGCCTGCGGATTTACCACCGGCAGGCTGCGGGGGCAGATAGCGATCGGCGTCGAGCTGGTCGATCTCGATATCAAAATTGATCCCCGGTGGCGTGAACCCGGCAACGCCCAGCCTGGCTTTGATGTTGCTGTCCCCGACCTTGCCGGTGAGATTGGCCTGCGCGTTCTGCTTTGCCCAGTCGATATTGGCGCCGCCGGAAAATTCGCCGCTCACGCCCTTGCCAGCCAGATTGGGTCCGCTCGCGCTGATACTGGCAACGAGCTTGGGCAGACTCACCTGCTGCGTCTGGAGGTTGCCCGAAACCGGCGACGACAGTTTGCTTTTTAGCGTCAGGTCGCCCTGCTTTACGTCCAGATCGAGCGTCATCGCGCCCGACTTGAAAACCTGTGCCGTGCCTTCGATGCCCGGCAGCGTCAGGTTGACGCCGGTCGTGCCTTGCGGGTTAGTGATTTTGGCGACCATCGTTACCTTGTCGCCGATCGCTTTCCCGTCCGCGAAATTAAGTTGGGGCGCATCGAGCCTGACGTCAAAATTGTTCTTGCCGCTGGCGCCGGTAAGCGCGACGGACAGCTTGCCGAAGTTGAACTCGCCGGTCTTGAGGCTGGCGGTGGCATTCCCAGCGACTTTCGCCGCCAGATTATTGATGTCCGCAACCTGGCCTTTGGCCTCCAGCACAATTTCTTCCAGAGCATACTGCTGCTGCTCCAGATCGAACGTGAGTCGCGTCTTCAAGTCTGCGTTGATATTGAGCTTGGGTTGATTGCCCTTTACAGCCAGAGATACGCTGACTTTGGTCGGCACACCATTGGCGATGCGCCCGGTCTTCAGATTGATGTCCGACAAGGCATATTCCGCGCCTTTGGTTTCATCGCGGAAATTGAGCGTGGAACGCTCTATCGCAACGTGATCGATATCGAACTTGAACTGCTCCTGCTTCTGATCGTCCCTGGTCAGCAGGTCGTCGATATTCATGCGCCCATCCTTGTAACGCACGATGCTGGCGCGCACACCCTTGATCGTTACCTCGTTCACCACCAGCTGTTTTGACAACAGCGGCATCAACGCCAGCGACACGCGCGCGCTTTCGACCGCGGCGAATTCCTGGTCGCTTTTGAATTCCGACAGCGACAGCCCGCCCAGATCGGCGCCGAGGCTGGGCCAGAACGCGAGCTTGATGTCGCCGTCGAGCCGGAGTGTGCGCTGCTGCTTCTGCTTTACCAGCTCGATGATTTGCGGTTTGTAGTCGTTGGGATCGAAAGTCGCTGCGATATAGGCAGCCATGCCTGCGATCACAACCACAATAACGGCCAAAACCATCAAAACGTAACGAAGATATTTCATGAGTTGCATCTCAACCGGCGGTTGATAACAGGCGCCGCACCGCCACTATCTTGGAAACAGAAAGACCGAAAAATCGTGCCGGGATCCTGGACTTTATTGTAGCTTACCAAACCGGTGGCCGATGTAACGGATCCACCTCGCCGCACATCAAGTCGGGCAGGTTTCAAGCGATTGCCGGAACAATTCGGCGGGCTGTTCCGCTCTGCGGTTGTAATCATAAATTTTTATGCGACGATACACGGCAACACCTTGATCCCATTGAAAGATGCCATCGTCAAGCGCACAATGCCAATTTGCAAATCGGGTTTTAATCCAACTACTTCGTTATGCGTCGAAAATGAGGATCGTGACCGCATGCCGCCCAAAATTCGAGAATTGATCTCCGATCTAGAGAGGTCCGGTTTTATCGATCGGGGTGGAAAAGGGAGCCATCGGAACTTCGTGCACCCGAAAGTCACGAAACCGATCACAATATCCGGTGCCTCCGGTGATGAAGCAAAGCACTATCAGGTTCGAGCGGTTCGCCGCGCGATTGAGGAGTCCAAGACATGAAAGACAGTGCGCGATACGCGAAGATTGTTGAGTGGTCTGAGGAAGACCAGTGCTACGTCGGAAGTTCTCCTGGTCTCGTCTATGGAGGCTGCCACGGATCGGATGAAAAGGCGGTATTCGACGAGCTCTGCCACGTCGTCGAAGAAGCCATTGCGCTGTATCAAAAAGATGGCAAACCACTTCCACCATCGACTTCTGGTCGTGACTTCGCCAACAGGATGCAGAACGTCGCATAACAAGCCATTTGAGCCGACGCCTACCGGCGCGGCTCAATGGCGACGTTCGGCCATGAAAATGCGCCCTTAACGGGCCTGAAACACCGGTTTATGCCGCACTCAAATCATGTGGCGCGTTACAACACCACATAATAAAAACGCCCCACGAAGGGGCGTTTTTATTCTGGAGCGGGTGAAGGGAATGTGTCCGGCTCGCATTGCCTCTGCGATCCAGCCATCCTTCGGAGCAACGTTAAGTTGCTCCTCAGGACCGCCGAACCCGCTTTATGCGGGCGGCGTCCAACCGGACATTCACCGGATGTCCGGTTGTCGAACCCAAGGGTTCGCTTCGACAGCACGCTCCAAATACAAAAGACCACGCAGGGTGGCCTTTTTAATTGGAGCGGGTGAAGGGAATCGAACCCTCGTATGCAGCTTGGGAAGCTGCCGTTCTACCATTGAACTACACCCGCGTTGTCTGCGAATTCTACGCTGATTCTCTTTACCCCAATAAGTGGGGTGAAGGGAATGTGTCCGTATCGCATTGCCTCTGCGATCCGGCCATCCCTCCCGGCAAGCCGCTCGGGACCGCCGGCATAAAGAACATGCCAGCGTCCAACCGGACGTTCACAGGACGTCCGGTTGTCGAACCCTCGTATGCAGCTTGGGAAGCTGCCGTTCTACCATTGAACTACACCCGCGATGCCGCGATTGTACGTCAATCAGGCCCCGCTCCGCGACACCCGGCACAACAGCACTTTCAGGTTGGTCTGGTCGGAGATCGGGTCGCGCTGGGTCTTGTCGGTCAGAAAATTGACCGAGCGCCAGGGGTTGTACGGCTGGCGCTCACCCCAGCCGATGGGAATGAATACCGCCGTCGGGCGGATACCGGCATGAATCCAGGCCATTGCTTCTATGCTGCCGTGCGCCGATTCAACACTCACGCGGACACCATCCTGTATCCCCAACTCTGCGGCCTTGTCGGGATGAATCTGGCAGTAGAGGTCGGGCCACATTTCCTGCGACTGCCAGAAGTAGTGCGTCCAGCTGTGGAAATGCGCCGCCGGCGGCCGTCCGGTGATGAGTTCGGTATCAAAGCCCTGCGCGCGCAGGCGTGCGCCGGGATGATCGGCGCCCGGCGCCATGATCCGGCCGCGGGAAGATCCGGTGTCCGGCTTGCAGAACGGCGAGATCACCCCTGCCTCGGCATCACTGTCCAGCAACTCGACATAGGGCAGGTCGATGAGCTGTTCGCGCTCGGAATAAAACTCCGGCAGCGCCGACATGCCCAGCGTATTGAATTTTGCCTCCAGTTCCGGCGTCCAGAATTCTAGCTTGCCGCTCTTGGTCGGGAAGCGATGCCCGGGCGGCGCGCCGATTGCCGAGGTGCCCGCCTGGTAGAGAGTCTCGATCTCGGGCGCATCCTCGCTCGGCACCGGCTGCCGCACCCAACGATACGGTGTCGAATGCAGGCGCTTCTGCGTGCAGCCGCGCAGCTGGTCGTTGTCGATCAGGCATTCATCCCAGAATACCGCAGGATCCTTGTATTCCTCCTTCAGCACGTCGCCGAAGCCCAGCCGTTTCGCCAGTTCCACCCAGATCCAGGTGTCCGCTTTCGCTTCGCCCGGCGGGTCTATCATCTTGTCTATCCACACGATGCGCCGGTCGTCGTTGGAGCGCCCGATCTCACCTTTCTCGATGCCACTGGCCGCCGGCAGCAGGTAATCAGCATAGGCCGAGGTCTCGTTGGCGAACAACTCGATGTGCACCAGCAGGTCGAGCGCGGCAAACGCCTCGCGCGCCCGCGTCTGGTCCGGCCACTGCGCCAGCGGGTTGTTGCAGGCGATGAGCGCGCGTATCGGATACGGTTTGCCGTGCAGCATGGCCTCGGTCCAGCCTGTCGGGCTGCGCCGCACCCGCGGCCGTTTGACCTCGGGACAGCGTCCGGCGGGAATCTTGGGCGTGATCGGCGTGCCCGCGCTCATGTTGAAGTAGGCGCCACCCGGCCGCCCCCAGTTGCCGGTGATGGCGGCGACGAACATCAGCGCGCGGTTGGTCTGGGTGCTGTTGGTGTGCTGGTTGATGCCGCGGCTGGCAAAAATCACACAGCCGTCGGCGGCGGCGATTTCTTCGGCCAGGCGCCGGATATCGTCCGCCGCGAGGCCGGTGATCGGCGCCGCCCAATCCGGCGTGTAACCCTTTTGCAGAATGAAATCGCGCCAGGGCTCGAAGCCCAGCATCCACTCGGTGCAAAAGTTTTTATCGTGCAGATCGTGGGCGAGGATATGCTGCGCGAGCGCCAGCGCCAGCGCCATGTCGGTGCCGGGACGTATCGGCAGCCAGCGGTCGGCCTTGGAGGCAGTAGCGGTCAGGCGCGGATCGGCGACCACCATTTTGGCGCCGTTTTTGATGCGCCAGTCGTTGATCATGCCGAAATATACCGGCCGCGTTTCGGCCTGGTTGTCGCCGATATACACATACAGTTGCGCCGAACCGAGGTCAGTGGCCGTGTAGCTGTTGCCGGCGCCGATGCGGCCCTGGGTTATTTCGAACGCCACGTTCTTGCCGCTGGCGCAGAAAGGATCGGTGCCGTCCTTGTTGGGCGTGCCCCACAACTGCGCGAACATCTTGGTGCTGCCCATGTAATCGAGGAGCCCGGTGCGCGTGCCGATGAACATGGCCAGCGCCTCGGCGCCGTATTGATCGCGCATCGTCTTCAGCTTTTCGGTGATCTCATCGAGCGCCTGCGACCAGGAAATGCGCTCGAAGCGGTTTTCGCCGCGTGCCCCGACGCGTTTCTGCGGGTACAGCAGACGGTGCTCGCTGTGATACATCTGCAGCGTGAGCTGCGACTTGGGACACACGCGGCCTTGCAGCAGCGGATCGTTATCGTTGCCGGTAATTTTAACTAACTTATTGTTTTTAAAGTAGTATTTAACGCTGCAGCAATTGAAGCAGATGTTGCAGCCGCCGGGCACTACACGATCCGGCGCAGCGTCCTCGCGCGTTTCACCATAGGGAAAGGCCGGCGATGTTGCAGCCACGGCGTTTTGCGCCTCTTCCGCATCCATGAATGCCGGGCGCCGCGATTCACCGGGATGCGCGCGCGCCGGCGTCACCGCACTCGCCGTGCTGTCATTGCGCGGCGTCATGCGCTCCAGATAAATCGTCGCCGGCCCGAGCAGAAAATGATCCTGGTCGCGCGGTGCGCGGCCCGACTGCTGCGCCTGGTCCAGCAGTTCAGAACGCTTGCCGAATCGAATCGCCTGCGTCGGGCAGACACTGGCGCAGGCCGTGGTCGCCTCACCCTCGGCGCGGCGCTCGACGCATAAATCACATTTCACCGCATGATGACCTTTCGCGTCGTACCCCATTGCGCTATAGGGACAGGCGATCACACATTCGCCACAGCCGGTGCAGCGCGATTCGTCGACGCGCACGATGCCCGTCACCGGATCCTTATGGATGGCCTTCGGGTTCACCGGACAGGCGCGCAAGCACGCCGGCCGTTCGCAGTGCTGGCAGGTCAGCGTCAGGAACGCGAGCCCCGCTTCTTCCAGCGCGCTCGCCCACACCACCTTGGTACGGTATTCGCCGGGCCCCAGGCGGTGCTCCTGCTTGCAGGCGGCCTCGCAGCTCTTGCAGCCGGTGCAGCGCTCGAGGTCGATCAAGAGTGCCAGGCGCTCGCTCTGGGGCTGGGTCGTGCTCATGCGCTCACCATGCGGTCAGATGCCACCAGGTAATCGGCCCGCCGGCGGCGACATAGCCCGCAAAAAACGTCACCGTGATGACGTGGATGACCACGCCCAGCACGAACAGCCAGGCGAGCACCATGTGCAAAGGCCGCCACCACGCCTGCTCCTGCGATACTGATCGCCGGCTGCCGAGCAGCAGCGATTCCTCACGCGCGAGTTTGAGATACGCGAACGCCATCCGGGGCTGGCAAATGAAATGCGGCAGATTGACCGAAAACGTGCCTTCATTCGCCTGCGGATCGAGTTGCGTCAGAAACCGGCGTTTTTCTGATATGAGCTGGCGCAGCCGCTCGCGTGTCGCTGCATCCGGCACCTGGAAAGCAGGCGCTTTCGATGCGAACGTCGCTGCCATGCGGCGCGCACCGCGCACGCGCGCCCACACGCCGAGCACGGCCAGCGCCAGCAGCGCGAGCAACAGCAGCGCCGGCGGCCGCCGCAGAAAACCGCCGGAATGAATCGCGATCAGCACCATGCCGGCCAGCGAACAGATGATATGCGCATTGAACCAGCCTATGGGATTGACGCTGTGGCCGCCGCGCTTGGCCAGCACGAATGCGAAAGGCATCAGCAGCAGCAACGTGCCCACGACACCGATGACATACAGCGCCGCGCTGCCCGGCGTGCGCCACATTTCATGCAGAAACCCGCGCAAAACGAACCACAGCAAAATGGCCACGACCGTGGCGGCCGTAAGTTGCAGCAGTCGGAGATCGGGAAAATCGCGTCGTTGCACTTAAGCTGAACGGCAGACTGGAGTGACCGATTCTAGCATGGCGACCGGGTTCTCCCGGGGCGATCATCCCGCCCGCAAGCCGCTGTTTTTAATCATGGCCGCGCAATCCGGTGACACGGCGCTTTGCAAACCACGGGCGCCTTGCTAGACTGCTTTAACAATAAAAACTGGTACACCACGGTTACGGACACGAGGATGGGTTACCGGCTCTAATCGCTTACCACTTACCAGGAGGAGGATTGCTATGGACGTTCCGATTCCCGCTATTTTCCGTACGTTGTCACGCCTTGCCGCCACTTCGCTGTTTGCTCTCGCCGCATCGACGGCTCACGGGCAACAACCGCCAGCGGCGCAGCCGGCGGCCGCTCCGAAGCCGCCCCCCGCCTGGCAACAGGGCAAGCCGCCGGCGATGGAAGACTCCAAACTTGCGCCGCATGCGGGCAAATTGACCGAGACCACTGCAAGCGAGATCCCGATCGACAAACTCAAGGTGCCGAAGGGCTTCAAGGTCGAGATCTGGGCCACCGGCATTCCCGGCGGCCGCGCGATGGCGCGGGGCGACAAAGGCAAGATCTATGTCGGCACGCGCGGCATCGGCCGCGTCTACGAGATCACAGACAAAGGTAACGCGCGCGAGTCACGGGTCGTCGTCGACAAGCTCGTGCAGCCCGCGGGCGTCGCGTTCCAGGACGGCGCGCTCTACGTCATGGCGATCAACAAGGTTCTGCGCTACGACGGCATCGAGGACAACCCCGCCGCGCAGCCAGTCGACCTGACCGACAAGTTCAACCTGCCCCCACTGCAGCACCACAACTGGAAATACATCACTTTTGGCCCTGACAAGAAACTCTACGTGCCGTTCGGCGCGCCGTGCAACATCTGCGAGCCGCCCGAAGAGTACGCACAAATCCGCCGCTACAACCCGGACGGCTCCGGCATGGAAGTGATCGCGCGCGGGACGCGCAACTCCCTCGGCTTCGACTGGCATCCGAAGACCGGCGAGTTCTGGTTCGTCGATCAGGGCCGCGACTGGATGGGCGACAAGGGTCCGCAGGAAGAGCTGAACCGTCTGTCCAAGCCGGGCAAGGAATTCTTCGGCTACCCGTACTGCCATGCCGAGGGTATTGCCGATTCTGAAATCAAGAAGAAGGATCCGTGCAAGGGGGTGACCAGGCCGGTCGCGCTCCTGGGACCGCATGCCTCCGTCTTGGGCACCAAGTTCTACACCGGCGGCATGTTCCCCAAGGATTACAAGAACACGCTTTTCATTGCCCGCAAAGGCTCGTGGAACCGGAACCAGAAATTCGGCTACGACGTGGTGAACGTCAGGCTTAGTCCCGACGGCAAAAGCGCCAAGGTCACGCCTTTCTTGACCGGTTTCCTCGACGAGAAGGCAGACACGTTCTGGGGCCGCCCGGCCTACATCCTGCAGATGCCGGATGGCGCGATGCTCGTTTCCGACGAGCAACTCGGGGCGATCTACCGCGTCAGCTACGCCGCCCCGATGAAGAAGAAGTAATCGCGTTGAAGCAAGCCGCAGGGCGGCGGGCCTGGCTTGCCGCCCTATTTATTCTGGCCGGACCCGTTTTCGGCCAGCAGCCCGGGGCGCTCGCCGAGCGGATCAAGGGCTGCGCGGCCTGCCACGGCGCGGACGGCAATTCGCAGATGTCCGGCGTGCCGTCGATTGCCGGGCAGCCGAAGGTCTTCCTCGAGACCCAGCTTGTGCTGACGCGCGAAGGGATGCGCAGCACGGCGGTCATGCAGAACGCCGTGCGCGGCATGAGCGACAAGGAGATCACCGCCATCGCCATTCATTACGCCGCGCTGCCCGTTCGTGGGGCTTCGGGCAAGACCGATGCGGCGCTCGACAAACGCGGCCGGGAAATTGCCGGAAAGTTTCGCTGCGGCACCTGCCATCTGAAGAATTATCGCGGGCAGCAGCAGATTCCCGGCCTCGCCGGACAACGCGAGGAGTACCTCGTCTTCACCATGATCGCATTCCGCGACAATCCGCCGCCCGGGGTGGACACGCAGATGAGCGCCGCGCTCTACGGTATCTCCGATGCCGAAATCCGCGCGATGGCGCACTTCCTGTCGCGCTTGCATTGATCTTATTCAGGAACAGCGTGACCCGGCCCAGACGCACGGAATCGTTTCAGTTGATCTGAGAATTAATCGTAACTATATGTTTAATAACATTTTTATACTATGCTGATGCGGGTGCGCCGATTCGCGGCCAAGCCGTGCACGATATTGCTCAGCCTCGGTCTGTGCGTCAATGCGAGCGGCCAGACGCCGCCCGCCGTGCGGCTGCCTGAAGTCACGGTCAGCGCCACCCGCGTCGACCACGACAGCTTCGACCTGCCGGTGTCCATAGACAGCGTCGAACAGCGCACGATCCGCGAGGGCAATCCCCAGATCAACCTGTCGGAAGCACTCAATCGCGTGCCGGGCATCGTGGTGCAGAACCGCCAGAACTATGCGCAGGACCTGCAAATCTCATCGCGCGGTTTCGGCGCGCGCGCCAGTTTCGGCGTGCGCGGCCTGCGGCTCATTGCCGACGGCATACCCGCGACCATGCCCGACGGCCAGGGTCAGGCGGCTTCGTTCAATCTCTCCTCGGCGCAGCGCATCGAAGTGCTGCGCGGTCCTTTTTCCAGCCTCTATGGCAATGCCGCGGGCGGCGTGATTCAGATTTTCACCGCCGACGGACCGCCCGAGCCCGAGCTTTCAGGCAGCGCTTACGCCGGCAGTTACGGCACCACCAAATTCGGTTTGCAGTTCGGCGGCACCCAGGACCGCTTGAATTATCTGATCGACGCTTCGCGTTTCGATACCGATGGCTATCGCGACCACAGTGCGGCGCGGCGTGATCATCTCAACACCAAACTGAAATACGATGCCGGCAGCCGCGGCACAGTCACGCTGGTCCTCAACGCGCTCGACCAACCGAATACCCAGGATCCGCTGGGCCTCACCGCCGCTCAAGTGGCGCGAAATCCGCGCCAGGCTGATCCTGCTGCCACGACCTTCAACACCCGCAAGAGCGTGACGCAGAGCCAGGCCGGCGTGGTCTATGATCTGGCGTTGACCTCGCGGGACAAGCTGCAGGCGCGCGCTTACCTCGGTGACCGCCAGGTCACGCAATTTCTGAGTATGCAGGGCACAGCCGCCCTGAGTTCCGGCGGCGTGGTCGATCTTGACCGCGGCTATGGTGGAACCGGATTGCGCTGGACGCGCAACACCACTCTTGGCTCAGCACCCTTCAGCTTTAGCGCAGGCATCGACTACGACCGCATGGCCGAGCGCCGCAAAGGCTATATCAATAACTTTGGCGTAAGCGGTGCAACCAAGCGCGATGAAAACAATCTTGTTACCAACACTGATATTTACGCGCAGGTCGAGTGGCAGTTTGCGCCGCGCTGGAGCCTGCTTGCGGGCCTGCGACACAGCCGCGTCAGTTTTGAATCACAGGATTATTTCATTGCCGGCACCAATCCAGACGATAGCGGCGCCATCCATTACGTGCGCACGACGCCGGCCGCCGGCGCGGTGTTCAAGCTCACGCCGGTGGTGAATCTTTACGCCAACCTCGGCAAAGGTTTCGAGACCCCGACGTTCGCGGAGCTCGCTTACCGGCCGGGCGGGGCAACCGGTCTCAATTTCGCTTTGCGGCCATCCAACAGCACCCACCGCGAACTCGGTCTCAAGGCGCTGATCGGCGCGGCAAGCCGCATCAACGTCGCGCTGTTCCATATCGATGTCACCGACGAGATCGTCGTCGACAGCTCGAGCGGCGGACGCACCGTTTTCAAAAACGCTTCCAGCACCCGGCGCGAAGGCCTGGAATTTTTATGGCAAAGCCGGTTGGCGCGCGGCTTTGAAGCAGCGCTTTCCTACACCACGCTCGACGCCCGCTTCACCCAGCCATTCACCGGCACGGCCATGGTCACCGCCGGCAATAAGCTGCCGGGCGTGCCGTCTTCCAGCTTATACGGCGAACTGGTGTGGCGTCACCTGGAAAGCGGCTTTCACAGTGGAGTTGAGCTCAGGCACAATGGCAAGGTCTATGTCGATGACGCCAACAGCGAATCGGCCGCAGCTTATACGGTGTGGAACCTGCGCGCAGGCTTCGAGCAACGCGGCAAGAACTGGCGTCTGAGCGAGTTCTTGCGCATCGACAACATCGCCGACCGCAACTATATCGGGTCTGTAATCGTGGCTGCGGCCGGCAGCCGTTTCTATGAACCCGCGCCAGGGCGAAATTTTCTGCTGGGCGTCCATGCGGCGATGCGCTTTTGACCAGTTGCCAAAACGTTTTCAAGCTGTGAAAATCAGTCTGTAGTCCTACATCCATCATCCCGGCTGATCTGCAAGACCATGATTTCCCTAACCATCAACGGCGAACCGCGCCAATTCGCAAAACCGCTGAACTGCAGCGATCTGTTGCAGGAACTGAAACTGGGCGGCAAGCGCGTCGCCATTGAAAGAAACGGCGAAATCGTACCGCGCAGCCGTTTTCCAGAACAAGCCCTGGCCGATGGCGACAAGCTTGAAATCGTCGTCGCGGTTGGCGGCGGTTAGCAGCCGCCCGCTCCGTCCCGCTGTTATTCTTAACGCAAACACACAGGAAACAATGATGACCTACATGACCACGGCCGTGATTCTCCTTGCCGCGATGCTGCCGGCGACAGCCGCGACCGGCGCCGAACCTTATCCAGAACGTCCAGTGCGCATGGTGGTGCCGCTTACCGCAGGCTCGGGCGCGGATATTGCTGCGCGCATCGTCGGGAAGCATCTCAACGAAATGTGGAAACAGCCGGTGGTGGTGGATAACCGGCCGGGCGCGGGCGGCCAGATCGGCACTCAGATTGCCGTGCGCGCTGTAGCCAACGGTTACACCTTGCTGGTGCAATCCTCATCCCATGCCGCCAATCCGGCCATCTACAAGAGCCTTCCCTACGATCCGCTTAAAGACCTCGTGGACGTCGCTCTGCTCGGCACCAGCCCTTACGTCATGGTGGGCGCGCCCGCGGGGCCGTACACGCCGCTCAAGTCGCTTATCGACGCGGCGCGGAAAAAACCATCGGCCATTCCTTTCGCTTCGGCCGGGGTGGGCACCGCCAGCCATCTCACGGCAGAGTATTTCACGCAATCCGCCGCCCTCAAAATGCTGCACGTTCCGTTCAAAGGCTCGCCTGAGGCCATCGTGGATGTCGCCGCCGGGCGGGTCTCATTTTACATGGCGCCGATCAGCACGGTCATCGGGCTTCTCGGGGAAAACCGGATCGCCGCGCTCGGCGTCACCACCTCCGCACGCGTCAGCATGCTCCCGAACGTGCCCACTCTCGCGGAACAGGGCGTGGCCGGTTTCAACATGAATTTGTGGTTCGGCGTCTGGGCGCCCGCCGCCACCCGGCGCGAAGTGCTGCGGCAGCTGGAAACGGACATCCGGCGCGCTCTGCAGTCTGCGGAAATCAGAGCCCAGTATGCCAAGGTCGGGATCGAGCCGGGAACATTGGTCGGCGCCGATTTCGCGAAATTTGTGCGCAGCGAAATCTCCAAATACCGGCAGATCGTCAAGCAGGCGGATATTCAGCCGCTCTAGCAGCCTGTTGGACTTCGCTGTATTGACTTGGGTCATTGCACGCCGATTACGATCCGCGCATAGTGCAGCTATTGAATGGAAACGGAATCATGAAACCTCACGAAAATCTCGACCCGCTGGTGATTGCGGGAAAATCCTACTCATCGCGTTTGCTGGTCGGCACCGGTAAGTACAAGGATTTCGCCGAGACCCGCGCGGCCGTGGAGGCGAGCGGCACGCAGATCGTCACCGTCGCCATCCGCCGCACCAACATCGGCCAGAACCCCAATGAGCCCAGCCTGCTCGAAGCGATTCCGCCATCGAAATACACATTGCTGCCCAACACCGCCGGCTGCTATACCGCGGATGATGCGGTGCGCACGTTGCGGCTTGCGCGCGAACTGCTCGACGGCCACGACCTGGTGAAGCTGGAAGTGCTGGGGGATCCCAAGACCCTGTTTCCCAACGTGGTGCAAACCCTCAGCGCCGCCGAGACCCTGGTCAAGGACGGCTTCAAGGTCATGGTCTACACCTCGGATGATCCGATCATTGCCAGGCAGCTCGAAGACATCGGCTGCGTCGCCATCATGCCGCTCGCCTCGCTGATCGGCTCCGGTATGGGCATACTCAATCCCTGGAACCTGCAGATCATCATCGAGAACGCCAAGGTGCCGGTGCTGGTCGACGCTGGCGTGGGCACAGCCTCCGACGCCGCGATCGCGATGGAGTTGGGCTGCGACGGCATACTGATGAACACCGCGATTGCCGTGGCAAAAAACCCGGTGCTCATGGCTTCGGCGATGAAAAAAGCGGTCGAAGCCGGTCGCGAAGCCTTCCTCGCCGGCCGCATGCCGAAGAAGCTTTATTCCGCGGCGCCGAGTTCCCCGGCAACCGGGCTCATTACCCCCGCCCCTAAATAGTCGGACGACACCGTATTTCCGCGCAGGCTTAGGGAAGCAGGCGGCCACGCGGGATTTTACTTGCGCAGCGGCAGGCGAATATACCGCAAGACTTGGAGCCTGTAACAAAATAAAAAAATTAGCCGCCGATGAACGCCGATAAACATCAAAGATTCCAAATACGACGGAATGCGCCGTTATCATACAACATGTTGTTTTTATTAATTATAATAGACACTCTCTGGGACATAGGCCGTCGGGGTTGGTTTGATCGGCGTTCATCGGCGTTCATCGGCGGCCACATCGATCTTGGTCTTTTTGAAATGTACTCTTAGAGTCCCTGACATAATCAATTTATGACTGTCACACATCGTTCGATACGCAGCTACGTGCTGCGCCAGGGCCGCGTATCGAACGCGCAACAGCGCGCCCACGACACGCTGCTGCCGCGCTACGGCATACCCTTTTCGCCGAATGCCATCGACCTGGACGTGGTTTTCAACCGCAGTGCGCCGAAAATCCTGGAAATCGGTTTTGGCATGGGCGAAACCACCGCAGAAATCGCAGCCAACCATCCTGAGAACGACTATCTCGGCATAGAAGTGCATACGCCCGGCGTGGGAGGCCTGTTAAAGCGTATCGCCGAACGCGGACTCGACAATGTGCGCATCATCCAGCACGATGCGGTCGAAGTACTCGCACACATGATTGCGCCGTCGACCTTCGATGGCGCGCATATTTTCTTTCCCGATCCCTGGCCCAAGAAGCGGCATCACAAACGGCGGCTGATCCAGCCGGCCTTCGTCACGCTGCTGGCGGAACGCATGAAGCCCGGTTCCTATTTGCACGTCGCCACCGACTGGAAAGAATACGCTGAGCAGGTGTTGGCCGTGCTCGCCGCCGAGCCCCGGCTGCGCAATACCGCTGAGGGTTACGCGCCGCGCCCGGATTACCGGCCGCAGACCAAATTCGAGAGCCGCGGGCTCAAACTCGGGCATGGCGTGTGGGACATCGTATTCCGCAAGCGTCCATGAAAAACGGCGGCCCTCAGACCGCCGTTTGCTCCAGGATACAAGACTGCGCTACTGGGTGCCGCCGATTTTTGCCTCGCGGATCACGACACCCCACCGCTTGCGCTCTGTCTGGATGAACGCCGCGAACTGCTCGGGCGGGCTGTAGACCGACTCGATCGCCATCAAACCGAGGTTTTTCTTGACTTCCGCGTCGCCCAGCGCGCGGTTGAGGTCGGCAGAGACCTTGTCGATCATCACCTTCGATACGCCCGTCGGAAACAGGATGCCCCACCAGTTGGAGGCATCAAAACCCTTCAGGCCCGATTCGGCGAGCGTCGGCAGTTCCGGCGTAAACGGCGTGCGCTGCCCGCTGGTGACGGCCAGCGCCTTTAGCTTGCCGGCCTTGAGGTTGCCCATCACCGGCGGCGCGTCGGAAAACATCATCATGATATGGCCGCCCTGCACGGCCGCGATCGAATACACGCCGCCCTGGTACGGGACCGTAGTGATATCCACCTTGGCCTCGCGCCTGAACATTTCACCGACCAGGTGGGACATGCTGCCGGGACCGCTGGTGGCATAAGTCATCCCGGGGTTCTTTTTCGCCAGGGCAACCAGTTCCTTGACGTTCTTCACAGGCAGCGTGTTGGGCGTGACCAGGATGTTCGCCGCACGCGTGATCTGCGACACCGGCACAAAATCCTTGTCAACGTTGTACTTGACTGGGTTCAGTAGCGGATTGGCCACCACCGGGCCGAAATTCCCGAGCAGGAACGTGTAACCGTCGGCAGGCTGCTTGGCCGCATGTTCCATGCCGACCGCGCCAGCCGCGCCGGGCCGAGAATCCACCAGCACCTGCTGGCCCCAGAGTTCCGTCAGCTTCTTGCCGATAATGCGCGCCATCACGTCGGAACTGCCGCCTGCGGGATAAGTCACCACAAACCGCACCGGTTTGCTGGGATAGCTCTGCGCCTGGACCGCGCCGCAACTCATGGCTGCGGCAATGGCCACTGCACAGGCAAAACCTTTCTTGATGTTTGTCATGCGATCTCCTTCGGCTGTATTGAAAACACATAAAGGCGCCGCTGAGCCGCAAAGCGCTCCGTGCCGCCGTTTTTATCTTCGGATCGTGAAAGTTTCACCATCTGCTGGAGTTCGATATCCCGGCAGATTGCTTCCAATTCTTTGCGCCCGGTCTGCCAGTATTCTAAAGCGTAACGCGGGAAAAGCAACTTGTCGGGGTTACGCGGCGTCATGCCGGCCCCCTGCCGCTTATAAATGCCAGGGCCTGTTAGGGCCTGGCCCCGGGCGCCGCGAGGAAGATCTGCAGCAAATCGTTGAGAAACCGCTGCCCGAGCGGCGTGGGCGCTATGCGCAGATGGTCCCGCACGATCAGTCCGCGCCGCTCGGCTTCGTCGAGTTCTTTCAATACCGCATTGAGCGGCATGCCCGCGCGCTCCGCGAACAGGGCCGCCTCAAAACCGTCGTTCAGGCGCAGCGCGTTCATCATGAACTCAAATCCGACGTCTGCTGTGCCGACCTCGTGCCGCTGCTGGACCGCATCGCCTTCCGTCGCCGAACGCATGTAGTGCTTGGGCTGCTTGTGGCGCATCTGGCGCACTATCCTGTCCTGGAACGAAAGCTTGCTGTGCGCACCGGCGCCTATCCCGAGATAGTCGCCAAACATCCAGTAATTGAGATTGTGCCGGCAGCGCGAACCGGGTTGGGCAAAGGCCGACGTTTCATAGTGCTCGTAGCCGCGCTCAGCCAGCAGCGCCTCGATTTCAGCCTGCATCGCGGCGGCCGTGTCGTCGTCCGGGAGACGCGGCGGGTAACGGTGGAAATAGGTATTGGGCTCCAGCGTCAGGTGGTAGGCCGAAAGATGCGGCGGCGCGAACTCGAGCGCGGCCTCGATGTCGGCGCGCGCCCCGGCCACCGTCTGCTGCGGCAGGCCGTACATCAGGTCGAGATTAAAGTTGTCGAAATGGTGCTGGGCGATCTCGACGGCGTGCCGCGCCTCGCGCGCGTCGTGGATGCGGCCGAGCGCTTTGAGATGCACGGCATTGAAACTCTGGATGCCGATCGACAGCCGGTTGATCCCCGCCGCGCGGAATTGCCTGAACTTCTCCGTCTCAAAGGTGCCGGGATTCGCTTCAAGGGTGATCTCGGCATCGCTGGCCAAAGGCAGGCGTGCCCTCACCGCCGACAGGATCGCATCTATGCCCTGCGGCGAGAACAGGCTGGGCGTGCCGCCGCCGAAGAACACGCTGCAGACCCTGCGGCCCCAGACCTCGGGCAGCGCCTGTTCGAGGTCGGCGGTCAGCGCGGCAATGTAATCGCGCTCCGGCGCCGCGCCGCTCGCCTCGTGCGAATTGAAATCGCAATACGGGCACTTGCGCACGCACCACGGGATGTGAATGTACAGCGCGAGCGGCGGCAGCGCTGTGAAATGCTTAGAGGTGAAAGGCGAGAGGCGAGAGGCGGGAGGCGCCGGGGCTTTTCCTTCACTCCTCACTCTTCACTCCTTACTTTCAACTCGCAGTTTATCTGCGAGTGCAGCCAGCGCCAGCCCGCGGTGGCTGACCGCGTTTTTTTCCTCAGGCGAGAGTTCGGCCGCGGTGCGGTCGAAGCCGGGCAGATAAAAATAGGGGTCGTAGCCAAAACCGCCGGACCCGCGCGCAGTGGCGATCACCTCCCCGTGCCACCGGCCCTCGGCAATCAGCGGTTCCGGGTCTTCCGCATGGCGCACCAGCACGATCACGCAGTAGTAATGCGCGCGGCGGTTGGTTTCATTTTCGAGCAGCGCCAGCAGTTTCTCGTTGTTGCGCCTGTCCTGCTCGTCACGGCCGCCTCCGGTCGCGGGCGGAGCGGCATAGCGCGCCGAATGCACCCCCGGCGCGCCGCCGAGCGCCGTCACGCAAATCCCGGAATCATCGGCGAGCGCCGGCAACCCGGTGTGACGGCTGGCGTGGCGCGCCTTGGCCAGTGCGTTCTCGACAAAAGTGCAGTGCGGTTCATCCGCTTCGGACACGCCAAAATCCGATTGCGGCACGACTGCTATGCCCAGCGGCGCCAGAATCTGCGCGATCTCGCGCAACTTGCCGGGATTGTTGGATGCGATGACGAGTTTATTCACGAAAACCTTATTTGCCACAGAGGTCACAGAGAACACAGAGAATGCTTTTCAATATCCCTTCTTCACAGTACGCGCTTGCGGGTGCTTGAGGGTACAAGGCGGAGTGCTTAAAGCTGCAATCCGAACTGTTTTCCTCTGTGAACTCTGTGTCCTCTGTGGCTGAATCAAGTTTTTAATGCCGCTTTCTGGGCCGCGACGAGTTCGCGGATACCTTTTTCAGCCAGGTTCATCATGGCGTCCAGTTCGGCGCGCGTGAACGGCGCGCCTTCGGCCGTGCCCTGCACTTCGATCAGCCCTGTGCTGCCCGTCATCACCACGTTCATGTCGGTGTCGCAGCGGGAATCCTCGCTATAGTCCAGATCAAGCACAGGCGTGCCCTGGTAGATCCCGACCGACACGGCGGCCACAAACTCGCGGATCGGCGACTGAGCGATCAACCGGCTGCCAAGCAGGGTGCCTACCGCGTCATGCAGCGCAACGAAAGCGCCGGTAATGCTCGCGGTGCGCGTGCCGCCATCGGCCTGGATCACATCGCAGTCGAGCTGGATGGTGCGTTCGCCCAGTTGTCCGAGATCGACCACCGAGCGCAGCGAGCGCCCGATCAGGCGCTGGATTTCCTGGGTGCGCCCCGACTGTTTGCCGCGGGCGGCCTCGCGATCGCCGCGGGTGTCTGTTGCGCGCGGCAACATGCCGTACTCGGCGGTGACCCAGCCCTGGCTGCGGCCCTTGAGATGCGGCGGCACGCGCTCCAGCACGCTCGCCGTGCATATGACCTTGGTATCGCCAAATTCGATGAGTACCGAGCCCTCGGCATGACGGGTGTAACCGCGTGTGATGCGCACTTCGCGCAGTTGATCGGGCCTTCTTCCGCTGGGTCGCATGGCACTCCTGAGGTGTGTTATCTTTCTGAACTGGATTAACCGCGTCTTAGAATGGGATTATAGATCATGATTTACAGCATGACCGGCTATGGCGTGGCGGCCAAGGAATTCCCCTATGGCGCACTCAACGTCGAATTGCGTTCGGTCAACCACCGCTATCTCGATATCCAGTTCCGGATGCCCGAGGAGTTGCGCAGCATCGAACCGGGGCTGCGCGAGGCGCTTTCGGCCAGGTTGACCCGGGGCAAGATCGAATGCCGTGTTTCGTTTTCGGTGGTCAGCGGCGCGGCGCGTACGCCCGAACTCAACGACGAACTGCTGCAACAGGTCATTGCGCTCGATACCAGCGTGCGTATCGTCTTTCCAGCCGCCGAGAGCCTTAAAGTATCCGATATCCTGCGCTGGCCAGGCATGCTCGGGAGCGACGCGCTGCCGGTCGAAGAACTGAAATCGGAAAGCGTAGCGCTGCTGAATGCGGTGCTTGAGGAATTCACCGCAGCACGCGCCCGCGAGGGCGAAAAACTCAAGGACATGCTGCTTGAGCGCGCGACAGCGATGGAACAGCGGGTCGCGGATGTCATGCCGCGCATGCCCGGGGCGGTTGCCGCCTTCCAGGAGAAGCTTACCGCCCGTCTCAGGGAAGCGATGGCCAGCAGCGACGACGAACGTATACGGCAGGAAATCGCCCTGTTTGCCAATAAAATCGACGTCGACGAGGAGTTAACGCGGCTCACCACGCATATCGGAGAATTGCGCAGAATACTTAAAAAAGGCGGTGCCGTCGGCAAACGCCTCGACTTTCTGATGCAGGAACTGAATCGCGAAGCCAATACGCTGGGCTCGAAATCGGTCGACATCGAAGTCACGAAAATCGCGATGGATCTCAAGCTCCTCATCGAGCAGATGCGCGAGCAGATCCAGAATATAGAGTGAGGCCAGGATTCAGGATGCCAGGCAATCTTTACATCGTGAGCGCCCCTTCGGGCGCCGGAAAAACCTCACTGGTCAGCGCGCTGCTGGCCGCCGACCCGCTGGTCCTCAAGTCGGTTTCGTACACCACGCGCGGCGCGCGACCAGGCGAGGTTGACGGACGCGATTACCATTTCGTGACCGTGGATGTTTTTTTTCGCATGCTGGCCCACGGCGACTTTCTGGAAAGCGCACTGGTACATGGCAATAGCTACGGCACTTCGAAACAATGGGTGGCGGAACACACCGCACAGGGCCGCGACATCCTGCTCGAAATCGACTGGCAGGGCGCCGTGCAGGTGTGCAAACTGGCTCCGGAAGCGGTCAGTATTTTCGTCCTGCCGCCGTCCCTGGCACATCTGGAGGACCGCCTCAGAAAGCGCGCCCAGGACAGCGACGAGTCGATCGCGCGGCGGCTCGGCAACGCCCGCGAAGAGATCTCCCATGTAACCGAGTTCGACTATGTTATTATCAATGAAGACTTTAACCGTGCGGCGCAGGATCTGATCTGCATCATTCAGGCCGAACGGCTGAAGCTGGCCCGCCAGCTGACCCGCAACAATAATTTCTTTAACCTATTGAAATAATTAAGGTAACCGACATGGCACGCATCACTGTTGACGATTGTCTGAAAATTATCCCGAACCGTTTTGACATGACGCTCGCTGCGACTTTCCGCTCACGCCAGTTGACCAACGGCGCGCAGCCCATGGTTGAAGCCAACCGCGACAAACCGACGGTGATCGCGTTACGCGAACTCGCAGGTGGCAAATACGGCACTGAAATCCTGAACAAAGGATTAACCTAAAGGCAGCTCCGGGTTCCTGGTTACGGGTTTCGGGTTACGGGTCTGACTCGGAACTCTGAACTCTGAACCCTGAACCCTGAACTGATATGCCCGAAGCCGCCACACTATTCAAGGAATGGTCCGGCTACCTCAAGGCCGAGGATCTGGCCCAGGTCGAATCGGCATATCATTTCAGCCAGTCGGCACACGAAGGTCAGTTTCGCAAGTCCGGCGAGCCTTATATCTCGCATCCGCTTGCCGTCGCCAATATCCTCGCTCAATGGCATCTTGATTCCCAGGCCCTGACAGCGGCACTGCTCCACGATGTAATGGAAGACACCTCGGTCACCAAGACCGAGATTTCTCGAAAATTCGGCAAACCGGTTGCCGATCTCGTGGACGGCGTTTCCAAGCTCGACAAAATCGAGTTCGAAACGCAGGAAAAAGCGCAGGCTGAGAATTTCCGGAAAATGCTGCTGGCCATGGCGCGCGACGTTCGCGTCATCCTGATCAAGCTCGCCGACCGCCTGCATAACATGCGCACGCTCGATTCGGTCGACGATGTCCGCCGTAACCGCATTGCCCGGGAAACGCTGGAGATCTACGCGCCAATCGCCAACCGGCTCGGGCTCAACAGCATATTCCAGGAACTCGAGGACCTCTCCTTCCGGCATCTGTACCCCGACCGCTACCGCGTGCTCGCCAAGGCGGTCAAGGCCGCGCGCGGCAACCGCCGCGAAGTGGTGAGCAAGGTCATGGAATCGATCAAGCAGCGCCTCAAGGATAACAAGGTCGAAGCGCAGGTCCACGGGCGCGAGAAGCACCTGCATTCGATCTACCGCAAGATGCGTGAAAAATCGCTGTCTTTTTCACAGGTACTCGATGTCTTCGGCTTCCGCATCATCGTCAAAGACGTGCACTCCTGCTATATCGCGCTGGGTGTACTGCACGGCCTGTTCAAACCGATCCCCGGGAAATTCAAGGACTACGTCGCCATACCCAAGGCCAACGGTTACCAGTCGCTGCATACCAAGCTGTTCGGGCCCTTTGGCACGCCGATCGAAGTGCAAATTCGTACCGCCGATATGCACAAGATCGCGGAAGCCGGCGTTGCCTCCCACTGGCTGTACAAAAGTTCCGACACCTCGCTCTCCGATCTGCAGAAAAAGACCCATCAATGGCTGCAGAGCCTGCTCGAAATACAATCGGAATCGGGGGACTCGATCGAGTTTCTCGAACATCTCAAGGTCGATCTGTTTCCCGACGAAGTTTATGTATTCACGCCACGCGGGCAGATCATGGCCCTGCCGCGCGGCGCAACCGCGGTCGATTATGCCTATGCGGTGCACACCGATATCGGCAACCGGTGCGTCGCAGTAAAAATAAACCAGGAACTGATGCCGTTGCGTGCAGAACTGAGGAATGGCGACCGCATCGAAATCATCACTGCATCTCACGCCAGACCCAACCCGCTGTGGCTCAATTTCGTAATCACCGGCAAGGCGCGCTCCCACATCCGGCACTACCTGAAGACCATGCACTTGCAGGAATCGGAGCAACTCGGTGAGCGGCTGCTCCACCAGGCGCTGGACAGCCTGAATTCAGGACTTCCCAAAATCGAGGAGTCCCGGTGGGACAAGCTGGTGCGCGATTCCAATGCCAAATCACGCCAGGAAATACTCGCGGACATCGGGCTCGGCAAGCGTCTGGGCGTGGTGGTGGCGCGTCAGCTGTTGTCGCTTGGCGAGCCCCTGCCCGGCGACAATCTCTCACCCGGCTCCGTGGTCATCCGCGGCTCGGAAGGCATGGCCATCCAGTTCGCCAAATGCTGTTCGCCGATTCCAGGCGACCCCATCATCGGCATTATCAACAAAGGCCAGGGCATGGTGATACATACCCACGACTGCCCGGGCATCGTCAAGACGCGCATGGATCCCGAGCGCCTGCTGGACGTGGCATGGGATCCAGAGTCGACGAAACTGTTCGAAGTCAGGGTCAAACTGGTGGTAGCCAACCAGCGTGGCGTGCTGGCAAAAGTCGCAGCGGAGATCGCCGAGGGCGAATCAAATATCCAGAACGTTGCCGTCAATCCCGAGGACAGCGGCAGCTACACCGACATGTACTTCACGATCCAGGTATCGAACCGCCTGCACCTGGCCCGGATCATGCGCGGCATGCGCCTGATACCCGAGGTCGTCCGCATCAACCGCGTCAAGGGGTGATGGGTTCCAAGTTCCAGGTTCCAGGTTCCAGGTTCCAGGTTCCAGGTTCCAGGTTCCAGGTTCCAAGTTCCAAGTTCCAAGTTCAAGGTTCAAGGTTCAAGGTTCAAGGTTAGATCGTTCTGCTCATTTGCGCTTTGAGCAGATGCTGTTGCCGTCGTTCCAGCCCATCATGTAGTCGGCATCTTTCTCGTAGCGCTGCTCGTCGCGGCGACCCGTGCTGTCGCATCCATCAGCGTAGCCCTGCTTGAATGCGGCCGAATATCCCGACAGGTTGACTTGCCGCGCCGGGGACGACGATGGTTGCGGGCCGGCGCAGGCCGCAACCAGCGCCATGACACCAAGCAGTAACGACAACCGGGCGGATACCCGCATGCGCGCCATCATCGATTGCGGTTACCTTGCACGGCTCAGGTTGCAGCCAGCTGCTTGTTTTTTTCCTCGAGGGTCTTGATCAGCCCGTCTATGCCGGAACGCCCGATCTCCGAATTGAATGAACCGCGGTAATTAATCACCAGACTCAGATTTTCCACCACCACGTCATTGACCTTCCAGCCTGAAGCCGTCTTGGACATGCGGTAATCGATTGCAATCGGTTTGCGCCCCGGTTCCGTGACCAGCGTTTTTACCGTGACGTCGGTGTCCTCCGGATTGATGCGCGCCGGCTTGACTTCCACGGTCTGATTGCTGGTGCTGGATTGACTCAATGCGGTGACATAGGTGCTCACCAGCAGAGAACGGAACCCATTCTCCAGGGCTTTCTGCTGCGCCGGATTGGCATCACGCCACGACCTGCCTACCGCGGACCGTGTCATGGCCTGAAAATCGAAGTTCGACAATACTTTCTTTTCCGCCAACTCGTGCAGCGCGCGCTTGTCCTTGGTCTGCTTGATCGCGGACAGCACCTCATCGACAGTCGTCTTGACCAGAACATCGGGCAGGACCATGGGCGATTTTTCTGCGGCCTGCACGACAAACGCCAACGGCAGTACCAGCAGGCAAACCAGGCGCTTCATGAAATTCATGTGTTGATTCCCCGTATTATTAACGTGTTAGTATAAAAAAACGGTGCGATTGCCTGCCGTTGCAACCCGCATTATCTGCGACAGCAGCAAGCCATGGGTAGTTAGTAATCGATTCCACGGCATCGTTCCGCGCTTTAACCTGATCGTGTCCCGGAATGCGCCTGATGCTTACTAACATTGGCATTATATCACAATTAAAACAATGGGTTATATTGCACCGACCCATGGGAGATTATGAATGAAATTGATGCGCTACAGCCGCAAACACGAGCCATCTGCGCTTGCGCGCATGGGCGTTCTGGTCGGTCACGACCTGGTCGCCGATTTGCACGCCGGTTATGCCTTGTATCTGGTCGAGGAAACCAATAATCCCAAGGGGCGCGAACTGGCGGGGATCTACATGCCACCCTACATCGCACAGTTTCTGCACATGGGGGAAGCGGCATGGCTCGCGCTGGGCGATGCGTTTACCTTTCTTGACCGGCTGGCGCTGACCTCGCCCGATGCATCCGGTCTGAATGGCGAGCAGCTTTTCATTCCGCTCGCTGAGTGCAAACTCTACGCGCCGGTGCGCCCGTCCAAGCTGATCGCGATCGGCCACAACTACCCCGGCTACACCAAAAATCCTGGCAAGCAGGGCGGTTCGGTCCCCGCCGCGTTCACCAAGACGTTGTCGTCGGTCACCGGACCGGGGCGCGACATCCTCAAGCCGCCTGTCTGCAACGAACTGGATTACGAGACGGAGCTCGCGGTGGTGATCGGCAAGAAATGCAAGCACGTGCGCGAGGAAGACGCCTACGACGTGGTGGCCGGCTACACGATCATCAACGACATCACCGCGCGCGACATCGGCAGGCTGGAACGCGAAGGCGGGCACCTGTTCCTGGGCAAGACCTACGACACGTTTGCGCCTATGGGCCCGTGGATGGTGACACGGGATTTCATACCCGAGCCCATGCATCTGGCCATCAAGACCCGCGTTAACGGGGAGATACGGCAGGACGGCAATACCAGGGACATGATCTGGTCCATCCCCAAGCTGATTGCCTATCTGTCGCAGATCACGCTGATGCCGGGGGACATCATCGCCACAGGATCACCGGGCGGGGGCGGGCTGGCCAATCCCGATTGGTTGCTCAACAGCGGCGATGTGATCGAAGCCGAGATCGAGGGGATAGGCGTGCTCAGGAATGGCGTGGTGGATGAGCCTGCGGCCTGAAACGTCAAAAACAATTTACCGCCAAGGCTTCTTTTGATTTTCAGCCTATTGGCGCAATGCGCAGCTCGCCCGCAAGCTGATTAAGCGCCTTGAGCAACGCTTCCGGTATCGGCACGCCGTTCTTGAACCGGTCAGCGCGTGCGGCATGGCTGCCTTCGCCGGGGATGTGGATTCGTTCCACGCCCGGCAGCTTCCTTGAATTGCGGATGTCGCGCACCAATCCATCCACGCTTTGCTTGAACTCCGCCACCGGCTGGAAGGCCTCGACGTTGAAGGCGACGATGGCGTGGCCGGTGTTGGTCGGCGTGGTATCGTCGTTGTTGAAATCCACCACGTCCTTGCCCATCGCCGCGCCGTTCAACGTGCCGGCCAGCATGCCGAAAATCAGCGCCAGGCCATAGCCTTTGTAGCCGCCGATTGGGAGCAGGAAACCTTCGTTCGCGCGCTTGGGATCGGTGAGCGGTCTGCCCTCGCGGTCCATCATCCAGCCTTCAGGCATCATCTCGCCGCGCTGTGCCTTGGTCTTGACCTTGCCATAGGCGGCGACCGTGGTCGCCATGTCGAGCACGATGGACTGCTCCTCGCCTGCTGGCAGCGCCACCGCGATTGGATTAGTGGAAAGCAGCATGTCGATGCCGCCCCACGGCGGCAGATGATTGGCATTGCCTACCGCCAGATACAGGCCGACCATGTCATGTGCCACCGGCATGCTGGCATAAAGCGAAGCGGGTCCAGCATGGTTGCTGTGCTTGACGCCGACCCAGGCCACCCCGGCGGTCCTGGCCTTGGCGATGGCGGTTTCCGTGGCAAAGCGCATCACCAGATGCCCCATGCCATTATCACCATCGATCAGCGCCATGCCGGCGGCTTCACGCTCGACCCTGATATTCGGCCTGACGTTGACCGCGCCGCCCTTGATGCGGCGTACGTACTGCGGCAGGCGGAAAATGCCGTGGCCTTCCGAGCCCTGCACATCGGCGCGCGTCATGAGTTCACCGATGACTTTAGCGTCGGCGGGCGGCACATCGACCGCCTCCATGGCGCGGGCGATGAATTGTTCAAGAGCGGAAGCCGCGTAGCGGCGTGGGAGAACAGCAGTATCAGCCATGTCTTTTTTCACATTTCTCACGTTTCACGATTCACCCTTCACGATTCACCCTTCACCCTTCACCCTTCACCCTTCACCGCCCCTTAGGCGGAATAATTGGCAGCATCAGGTACGACGCCATCCTGCCGCCGGTATGAACGGTGTTCTCGCCGCCCGTGTTATAGGCGGCCGGATAATGCGTATACGGCGCGGAACCAATGCCGTCGCGCGGCTGGATGTCGAGCCGGATGCGGTGGCCTTTCTTGAACACCATGCAAGCGGGCCAGATCTCGATCTCGCATTCGACCGGTTCGCCCGGCTTCAGCCACCAGCGCTCGTCGTGCGCATGATAAGGCCGGTACGGTAATGAGCGTTTCGGATCCAGCTTCCGGTGCGAGGCGCGCAGCCACCCTTTTGCCACCGGTACCGGCTGCCCCTGCTGCCCGACTTCCCATATGTCTTTGCCGTCGCGCCCGATGTTGCGGATGGTGGCGAAGATGTCCATGTCTTTCTGCGTGCTTGATACCCACAACACGAGCTTGATCGGGCCAGTCACTTCGGTGTCCTGTTTCATCGGCTCGGTCTCGAACGAGATGCCCATACGGTGCATGCTGCCCGCCTGCAGCATCGTTGAAGAAGCCGAAGCCACGCCGGCATGCGAAGTACCGGTGGCGGAGTAGGCAATTTTCACCTCCTTCTTCGACCCGGAACCCTGCAGCCCGCCCTCGACGCCCATAGCATCGGCCGACGGCGCCTTGCGGTCGGCGCGCAGATAGAACTTCGTCCATTGCGTGCGCTTGAGCGGCCACTCGTTTTCGAAGCGGAACTTGTAGTCCTTCATGGTGCCGCCGCCGGTACGGATCATGAGTTTCACCGGCGGCTCGTCCATGATGCCGGTGTCTATACCCTTCAACCAGTAATCGAACCAGCGCAGCTGGTCGCTCCGACCTTCCTCAGTATAAAAAGCGTGGTAATGCGTGCCGGTGTGTATGCGCAGTTTTTTGTGCTTCGACGCGGCATTTACAAAGCCTTCGATGTTGCCGCGCAGGTGCAGATTATGGCCGCTCCAGTTGCCGGCGCTGAACACCGGCACCTTGATCTCATCCCAGTGCGCGCCGCGGTTGTCCCAGTACCCCAGATCAAGGCTGTGCCGCATGTAGTTCCACAGCCGCTCGTTGTGAAAAGCGTCCGGGTTGTACTCCTGCGGATCGCCGAGCAGGTGGTGCGCCATCTGAGTCGCGTACCACGTCGCAAGATAATAAAGCTGGAAAATGCCGCCGTGAAACACCGCGTCGCGGTACGCATCGCCGTAGCCCTCCCACGGGATGATCGCCTTGAGCGACGGCGGCTGCAGTCCCGCCACCCGCCATTGCGTCGTCGCGTGATACGAAATTCCCGATGTGCCGATCTTGCCGGTGCACCATTTCTGCTTCGCCGCCCATTCGATGGCGTCGTAGAAATCCAGCGTCTCCTGCCAGCCTCCGGGATCGGACTGTCCGGGCGATTTGCCCGAGCCGCGCGTATCGATGCGCATGCAAACGTAGCCGTGCGGCACCCACCACAGCGGGTTCACGGTTTCCCAGCTCATGTACGGGTTGGCTTTTTCCTCGAGATCGGCCGGCGGCACCCACACCTTGTCCTTCTGGTACGAGCTGATATTGAGAATCGCGGGGAACCTGCCCTTTTCTCTCGGCCGGTAGATGTCTGCATACAGTACCGCACCATCCCGCATCGGGACGGCAATGTCTTTTTCGATGACCATCGCCCTGCCTTTCCCGATGCTCACTTCGCTTTCCGTGCTCGCAATCATGAATGCTCCGGCTTGTTGTAATTTCCCTTAAAGCTCGTAACAAAATAATAAAATTTAGCCGCCGATGAATTCTTCACAATACCAGCTCGACGGGTACGCCGATAGATTCACTTTTATACCCGCTCGACGGGTGCGCCGATGAAAATCTTTAACTCCAAGTTGTAATTACACATGGCAATAATATAACCAATTGTTTTAAGATTTTTAACGTTGGTTCGATCGGCGTTCAAACCCTCTCCCCCGACCCCTCTCCCGCAAGCGGGAGAGGGGAGGCATTTGTTTCCCTTCTCCACTGGGGGATACCGAAGGGTAGGGGCTTCATCAGAAGGGTCAGGGATGAGGGCTGGGCGGTTACATCGGTCTTAGTCTTTTAGAAATGCGTTCTTAGCGGCGCCGCTCAATCGATCTTGACGTGATTGTCCTTGATGATCTTCTCCCAGCGCTTCATCTCGGAGACCACGAAGGCATCGAATTCGGCGGGAGAAGCGCTGATGCTGAGCGGCGTCTGGCGCTTGGCCAGCGTGCCCTCCGCCTCCAGTTCATTCATTGCCGCAACTATGGCGGCATGCAGCTTGCTCAGGATCGGTGCTGGCGTGCGCGCCGGCGCGAAAATGCCGTTCCAGTTCAGGCTGCCGATTCCCGGAAACCCGGCCTCGGCCATGGTCGGAATTTCCGGCAGGTCAGCCAGGCGCTTGTCGGAGGTCACCGCGTACGCCTTGACCTGCCCCGCGCGGACCGCACCGATATTAGAAGCGACGTTGGATTCGGTAATGCTGATGTCGCCGCGCAACAACGCGGGCAGCGTCTCGCCCGCGCCTTTAGAAGGCAGGTGCACCATTTTCACGCCCGAGGCCGCCGTCAGCGCCAGCATGTCGAGGTGGGAGTACGAACCGAGCGGCGCCTGGTAATTGAGCTGGCCTTGGCGCTGCTTAGCGTACGCGAGCGCCTCTTTCAGCGTATTGGCCGCCATCTTCGGGCTGCCGAGTATGAAATTCGGGATCGCCACCAGCTTGGTGACGCCGGCAAGATCCTTGATGGCGTTCACTTTCGATTTTCCGGCGAACAGAATGGGGTTGATCGAGTTGGTGGAGATATTTCCCACCAGCAAGGTGTAGCCGTCGGGTTGCGCCTGGGCCACGATTTCCACGGCGATGTTGCCGGCCGCGCCCGAGCGGTTATCGACGACGACTTGCTGGCCAAGGCGCTTGCTCAGCTTGGGTTCAAGCGTGCGCGCGATGATATCAGTGGCCCCTCCCGGCGCAAACGGAATGACCAGACGCACCGGCCGGCTCGGAAAATCCTGCGCCGAAGACTGCGCGGCGCTAACCAGGTTTCCCGAAAACAAAAACGCGATTGCCATCATGCGGATCAAGCAAAGCATAGTCAGCCTCCCTCAAGTTGCGCGACACACCCGGGCAGTCTGCCCGGCAGTTGCCGCGATAAACAAACACCCGCGCTCAGCTAGTCGCGGTGTTCTTCCAATTCGACCAGCGCCCCGAGAAAATCCCGGGGATGCACGAAAGCGATGCGTTCGCCGTGGACGTTGTGCTGCGGTTTGCCGTCACCCAGCACCCGCGCGCCTTGTTGCGTGATCCTGCCCGCCGTGGCATCCACACTGTCCACGGCCAGGCAAAAATGATGGATGCCGCCGCCGGGATTGCGTTCCAGAAATTTAGACACCGGGCTATCGGGGCGCAGGGGCTCCATCAACTCTATTTTCGCATTGCCGAGCTCGACATAGGCCAGCCGCACGCCCTGCTGTTCGTTGACCTTCACTTCGCCCAGCGTCAGGCCGTATAACTCATCAAGCCGCTTGGCTGCGGCTTGCAGGCTGGGCACGACGATGGACACATGGCTTAATCCGGTAATCATGACGCCTCCCGTAAGCGGTAAGCAGTAAGCCGTGAGCGAGAACTGCACGACGCGAGAGCGCATCGAATTTTCCGCTTACTGCTTACCGCTTACCGCTTACGCTATATTACATTCTCTGCCCGCAGCACGCTGATGCGCTCGTCGGACAAACCCATTTCGTCGCGCAGCACCTGCTCGGTGTGCTCGCCGAGCAGCGGCGGCGCCAATCGCACCGAAGTCGGCGTATCGCTGAACTTGAACGGCGTGCCGATCACCTTGAGCGCGCCTATCGCCGGATGCTCGACCGTCTCGACCATGCGGCGCGCGGCGGTGTGCGGATCGTCCAGCGCCTGCTTCACCGAGTTGATGCGTCCGCACGGCACGCCCGCCGCCTTGAGCTTGTCGACCCAGGCGGCCGCTGTGTCTGACTTGAGCGCCCCGGCGATCTCTGAGTCGAGCAGTTCGCGGTGGGCAACACGATCTCGGTTCTTGATGAAACGCGCGTCCTGCGCCCATTCCGGGTGGCCGATGGCCGCGGCGAATTTGGCGAACTGGACGTCGTTGCCCACCGCCACAGCCATCATGCCGTCGCTCGCGGTGTAGGTGGTATAGGGCACGATGCTCGGATGGCCGTTGCCGTAGCGCCCGCCTTCGCGTCCGGCGGCAAGATAATTGGCCGCGACATTGGCCAGCATGAACAGGCTGGTCTCGTAGAGCGAGAGATCGACATGCTGGCCGCGCCCGGTGCGCTGGCGCGCCTGCAGGGCGCCGAGGATCGCATTCGAGGCGAGCATGCCGGTGCACACGTCTACGAGCGCCACACCGTGCTTGGTTGGCGCGCCATCCAGCGGGCCGGTTATGCTCATCAGCCCCGACTCTGCCTGCAGGATGAAGTCGTAGCCCGGCAGCCCGCCTTTGGGGCCGTTCGCGCCATAGCCGGTGATAGAGCAGCGAACCACCTGCGGCGCGTTGGCTTCGAGCCACGTCTGGGTAAAACCCCATTTCTCAAGCGTGCCGACCTTGAAATTATCGACCAGCACATCGCTCTTGCGGATCAGCGCGGCCAGAATCTCCTGCCCTGCGGGCACCGCCATGTTAAGCGTGATCGAGCGCTTGTTACGGTTCAGCCCCAGAAAGTACGCGGCCTCGCTCTCGACGAACGGCGGGCCCCAGGTGCGCGTGTCGTCGCCCGTGCCCGGCGGCTCGACCTTGATTACATCCGCGCCCATGTCGCCGAGCATCATGGTGCACAGCGGCCCGGCGAGAATGCGCGTCAGGTCGAGAACGCGCAGCCCTTCGAGCGCCCCCGGCTGGTCATTTCTGCTGCTTGTAGCATTCATTAGATAACCCGCAAAATCTTAAACCACGAAGGACACAAAGGACACGAAGGAAAAGCTAACTGAGATGTGCCAATTCGAGCAATCTGTATCTAAGTACGCTTAGAAGGCTTTCTTCGCGCAATTACTTGTCGCAGGTATTGGGCTGTTTCATTAATTGGTCTTTCCTTCGTGTCCTTTGTGTCCTTCGTGTTTCAGCTTTTTTTATTTCTTGCCCTTGTGGCGCATCGACGGCGGCGCGTTCAGATCCCGCTCGCAGCCGTCCACGTATTTTTCCAGTTCCTTCTTGTCGCGCATGCGGAATTTCTGGAAATCCGGCTTGCGTCCCGCAAGGAACGCCTCCATGCCTTCCTTCGCCTCTTCCGAACCCCACACATGCGCAAGCAGTTCCATGCCGTGCTGCCATGATGCATACAGATTGTCGGACTCGAAATTGAGCGATTTCTTGGTCATGCGCAGCGTGAGCGCGCTGTGGCCCTTCATGGTCTCGCACCACTTGAGCGTTTCCTTGAGCAGGTCTTTCTGCGGCACGCACTTGTTGATCAGGCCGACTTCGACCGCTTCTTTCGCGCCGAAGCGCCGCGCACAGAAAATCATCTCGCGCGCCAGACGCTCGCCGATGATGCGCGGCAGATATTGGGTCGCGCCCACCGTAGGGCAGGCGCCTACCTTGGCGCCGGTCTGGCCCAGCACCGCGTTTTCGGACGCAATCACCAAGTCGCACCACAGCGCAAGCTCGTGCCCGCCGCCCATGCACCAGCCGTTCACCATCGCGATCACCGGGATCGGCAGGCCGCGTATGGTCATGGCCAGGCCCAGCATGCGGTCGTTCCACATGTAGGCATTGGTGAAGTTAAGACGCTTCATGGCGTAGAAGTCGCCACCGGCGGAAAACGACTTGTCGCCGGCGCCTGTCACCACTGCGCACACGATGGACGGGTCTTCGCGCGTGGACTTGAGCGCGTCTATGATTTCGTCGAGCGTCTGCTCGCGGAATGAATTGAGCACGCGCGGACGGTTGATCGTCACCCACGCCACCTGGTCTTTTACCTCGAACAGAATGTCAGTGTACTTCCGCTTTGTGGACTTTTTCCTGCTGGCAGCCATGTCACGTCTCCATGTTCATGTTGAATCGAAGTCAGCTTTGAAGTTTACCAGATTGCTCAGGCCGCATTGACAAGGCGCAAGGCCCCGACTATCTTCAATCCTGTGCAGCCGGTCCGGCTCGCGGCGGCTGCATACTTCACTGGGGGACATTTCATGCGCACCCGCAACGGTATTTGCGTCGCCTGTTTCATGCTCGCATTCACCCATAACGCCCTGTCGCAAACCGCCGCGACCGGAGCATACCCCTCAAAACCGATCCGCATCATCGTGCCTTTCGCCGCAGGCGGCCCGACCGACACCCATGCGCGCTGGGCCGGACAGCAGATCACTGCCGCGCTGGGCCAGCAGGTCATAGTCGACAACCGCGGCGGCGCGGGCGGCATCATCGGCACCGAGGCGGTGGCCAAGGCCGCCCCCGACGGTTATACGCTGCTCGGCGGCAATCCGGGTCCGCTCACCATCGCGCCCAGCGTGCGCAAGCAGCTGGGGTATGACCCGATACGGGACTTTGCGCCGATCACACTCATCGCACGAAGCGCGAGTTGCCTGTGCGTGCATCCCAGCGTTCCGGCCAAGGGCGTCAGGGACTTTATCGCGCTTGCCAAATCGAAACCCGGCAAAATCAACTATGCGACGCCGGGCGTGGGCACTGTAGGCCACCTCGGCACCGAATTATTCTCGACCATGGCCGGTATCAAGATGACCATGGTGCCGTACAAGGGTGCTGCGCTGTACGTGATCGATCTGCTGGCCGGCCACATCGACTTCGCCTACGTGCAGATCTATCAGGCCGTCCCGTACGTGCGGGCAGGCAAGCTGCGCGCGCTCGGCGTCACCGCCAGCACGCGCTCACCTTTGCTGCCCGACGTGCCGACCGCCGCGGAACAGGGCGTGAAGGGATTTTCCAGCTACAACTGGAACGGCATCCTCGCGCCCGCCGGCACGCCCCAGGCAATCATCGACAGAATACATGCCGTGCTGAGCAAGCCCCTGCACGATCCCGCCACGCGCAAACAGCTTGAAGCCGTGGGCTACGAAGTGGCAGGCGACGGACCGGCGGACTATGCGGCGTTCATCAAGGCGGAAACCGAGCGGTGGGCCGTCGTCGCGAAAAAAGCGGACATACCGAAACAATGAGATGTAAATCAAGTGATTGAGTGATTAGGTGATTAAATATTGCCCATCCGCTACGTGCCCAATCACTCAATCACCAATCACTAATCACTAAATCACCGAACGTCCGACACACCCCCATTTCGACTCAAGGGAGCACCATGGCAGAAAAAAAAGAACCGCCGTATTTCATGTATTTCCCCGGCAACTACCGCTGGTCGGCGGGCTTTATCAACATGCTGAGTTCGGCGCCCTACGGCGGCTCCGAGATCGGCGAACTGCACAAGATCGGCAGCAGGCTCAAGGACAAGGCGCCGGATGACGACCAGGCCTGGTTCGACGCCTGCGTGCAGGTTGCCGATGGCGTGCGCGCTCACGCTGACAAGTTCGAGAAAGGTGGCCACCGCTATTCGGCGGCCCACGCTTATCTGCGCGCCTGCAATTATTACCAGATGGCGGAGCGCTTCCGCACGCCCAAGGACGAACCCGCGCTCACCGCCTTCCGCGCCGGCGTCGATTGCTTTCACCGCCATGTTGCGCTGACCGACGTCAAAATAGAAATCGTCGAAGTCCCGTTTGAAGGCGGCAGCCTGCCCGGCTACTTCGTGCACGCGCAAAATGCCAAATCGAAAAAAACGCCTTGCGTCGTGTATTTCGACGGACTGGACGTCACCAAGGAAATTCAGTACGTGCGCGGCGTGCCCGATCTCATAAAGCGCGGCATATCGTGCCTGGTGATGGACGGCCCCGGCACCGGCGAGGCCATCCGTTTCCGCGGCCAGTATCTGCGCCATGATTATGAAGTCGCGGGCAGCGCCTGCCTCGACTGGCTGGAAAAACGCGACGACGTCGATGCTAAAAAAATTGGCATCGTCGCCATCAGTCTCGGCGGTTACTACGCGCCACGCTGTGCCGCACTCGATCACCGCTACGCCGCATGCATCGCCTGGGGCGCGCAATGGGACTACCACGCGACCTGGAAAAAGCGCATCGATGCGCAGTTCAAGACCTCGCTCTCGGTGCCCGGCCACCACATCAACTGGATACTCGGCGTGGACACGCTCGATGAGGCGCTGAAGAAGCTCGAGCCGTTCAAGCTCGACGGCGTGATGCAGAAAATGCGCTGCCCGTTCCTGCTGGTGCACGGTGCGGAAGACGAGCAAATCCCGCTCGCCGACGCGCAAAAGCAGTTCGACGCCTGCGGCTCCAAGGACAAGACCTTCCGCGTTTACACCGCAGAGGAAGGCGGCTCCCAGCACTGCCAGCGCGATTACCTGACGCTGGTGGTGGCGGACATGTGGAACTGGTTCGAGGAAAAACTCGTCCGGGCCTGATGGATCGTGGTTCGTGGTTCGTGGATCGTTGAACCTTGAACCTTGAACGCTTTAAGGCACCCGCGTCACGCGGCTCGCGATCATTGTGTCGATTTCAGCATCGCCGTAGCCGGCTTCGCGCAGGATGGCGACGCTGTGCTCGCCCAGCAAGGGCGCCGGTCGCAACTCGTCCGGAGGCGTTGCCGACCACTTGCCCGGCGCCGCCATCAGGCGCACCCGGCCTTCCGTCGGATGTTCGGTCATCTGGAAAAACCCGGCTGCGGCGAGATGCGGGTCATCGATGACGTCATCTATCGAATTCATCGGCGTCGCCGGGATGTCGGCCTGCTTGAGCAAGGCCAGCCATTCCGCGCTGGTGCGCGTGGCCATCTGCTCCGCGACGAATGCATAGACCTGGTTGATATTGCGGGAACGCGCTTCCTGGCTGGAAAAACGCGGGTCGCTCTCGAACAACTCTTCGCGGCCGATCAGTTTGAAGAAACTGCGCCAGTGCTTGTCGTTATAGACCAGCACGCAGACATAGCCGTCTTTGGTCGCGTACGGGGCGCGGTGCGGCGCCAGCATGCGCTCGTAGCGCAGCGGCTCGGCCGGCGGATCGAAAGTATGCCCGCACAGGTGATCACCCAGCACCATCTGGGCAACGGTCTCGAACATCGGTACCTCGACCGACTGTCCCTTGCCGGTGCGCTCGCGGCAAAACAGTGCGGAGGTGACCGCGTTGACGGCAGCAAGCCCCGTGATGCGGTCTGAGATCGCCGTCGGCACGTAGCGCGGCCGGTCCGCACCGGCATCTGCGAATATCGCCGGCAACCCCGCGATGCCCTGGATCAGGTCGTCGTACGCGGGCTGCGCTTCGTACGGGCCGCCCTGGCTGTAGCCATAGGCGCCAACATAAATGATGCGTGGATTGACCGCGGCCACGTCCTCGTAAGCGAGCTTCAGCCGTTGCATCGCCTGCGGGCGCACGTTGTAAATCAGCACGTCGGCATCGCGGACAAGGCGCAGCAGCGCTTCGCGCCCCGCCGGCTGCTTCAGGTCGAGCACGATGGAGCGCTTGTTGCGGTTGTGATGGAGAAAGATGTGGCCCATGCCGGGATGGCGCATCGGCGCGATCTGGCGCAGCACGTCGCCTTCCGGCGGCTCGACCTTGATGACGTCGGCGCCGAGGTCCGCCAGGATCTGGGTCGCGAACGGACCCATGACGACCGACGTGAGATCGACGATCCTGACGCCGGCGAGCGGCCCGCTCATACGATCAAATCCAAAGCAAGATTAGCCACAGAGAACACAGAGAGCACAGAGATTTCGAAAACAACCTCCATTCCAACCGTCCTGGCCCAACCCGATGCAGCGGATTGGGCCGGGTGGGTCGTAGCGTTAATCCTATCGGCGTTCATCTGCAATTCACCATTTTTGTTCTTGCTATTCTTGGCGTCTTGGCGGCTAATTTTCACTCGGGTTCTATACCAGCGGCCTTGATGACCTTCGCCCACTTTGCCGATTCCGACGCCTGGAATTTCGCCAGCGCCTCCGACGTCATGACGTAGGGCTCGATGCCGGTGCTCTTGAAGAACGTCTGCGCCGGCGCGCTCCTGGTCGCGTTGACGAACAGTTCGCGCAGCCGCTCGACGACCGCCGGCGGCGTTTTCGCCGGCAGATAGGCCGCGAACCAGAATGTGAGCTCGTAGCCCTTGACGCCGGCCTCGTCTATGGTCGGCAGATCGGGCACGATAGGCAGGCGCTTCGGACTGCTCACGGCAAGCGCGCGCAGCTTCCCGGCCCGCACCTGCGGCAGCCCGGTCACCACGTCGGTGATCATCATGTCGATGTGGCCGCCGACGAGATCGGTCACGGCCATCGGATTGCTCTTGTAAGGTACGTGCACGAGCTTCAGCCCGGCCATTTGCTGGAACAGCTCGCTCGCGACGCGGCTCGACGAGCTGCCGCCGCCGAACGTGAGCTTGCCCGGCTGGCGCCTGGCGAGCGCGATCAATTCCTTGACGGTGTGGACCGGCACCCGCGGGTTGACCACCAAAACCTGGCCGCCGCGCGCAAGCGTTGTCACCGGCGCGAAATCCTTCACCGCGTCATACGGCAGTTTCTTGAACAGATGCTCGTTCGCCGCGTGCGTCGTGTTGGTCGCGATGATCACGGTATATCCGTCGGGCGCGGCCTTCGCGACAAGCTGGGCTGCGATGATGCCGCTCGCGCCCGGCCGGTTATCGGTGACGATGTTCTGCTTCGTCTCGGCGGTAATGCCCTGCCCGAGCGAGCGGGCGAGCACGTCGGTCGCGCTGCCCGCCGCGAACGGCACGACAAACGTGATCGGCTTCGCCGGATAATCCTGCGCCGTCGCTGCAGCGCCCGCCCCTGCCATGACTGCGGCGATCAGGTATGTGGTTAGAACCTGTCGATCAAGCATGATGGTCCTCCCTGGTTGTCATACGGGATGCCGGCTTTCTCCGGCATGACGGAATTACGGCCATCCAGCGGTTTTCAACAAACCGCTAACGCGCTTTGCCGCGCAGCCGCTCGGCGCTGAGCTTCACCGCTTTGACGATGTTGATATAGCCGGTGCAGCGGCAAAGATTGCCTTCCAGCCCGTGCTCGATCTGTTCATCAGTCGGATCGGGATTGTCCTGGAGCAGCCCCGCCACCGCCATGATCATTCCCGGCGTGCAGAAGCCGCACTGCAAGCCGTGGCACTCGGTGAACGCCTGCTGGATCGGATGCAGCTTGCCGTTGTGCGCCATGCTTTCTATGGTGCTGATGGTGGCGCCGCTGGCCTGCACCGCGAGCATGGTGCAGGATTTCACCGCCCGGCCATCGACATGAACCGTGCAGCAACCGCATTGGCTGGTGTCGCACCCGACATGCGTGCCGGTCAGCCCGAGGTCGTCGCGCAAAAAGTTGGCGAGCAATGCGCGGTCTTCGACCTCGCGCGTGTGCTTGACACCATTGACTGTCACCGATATCGTGGTCATGATATAACCTATTGATTTAAATGATTATTTATTGCCGCTCTGGAGTGCGGTTACAGCCCGTTTTGCCATCACCCTGACGAGATTGGCGCGATACTCACGCGGCGCGTGCATGTCTTCGTTGAAATCGTCATCGGCAAGGTTGAGTCCATCGAGCGCCGCTGCGCTCATTTTCTTGGTCAGCGCCGCTTCGGCTTCCGGCCAGCGGAACACGCCGGGCCCTGCGCCGGTTACCGCCACGCGCACGCCGTCCGCAGTATCGGCGACGAATACGGCCGCCATCGCGTAACCGGAAGCGGGATGCGGAAATTTAGCATACGCCGCGCGCTTCGGAATCGGGAAACTCAGGCGCGTGACGATTTCATCGGGTTCCAGCGCCGTGGCAAACATGCCCTGAAAGTAATCATCGGCGGCAATTTCGCGTCGCGTCGTGATCACGGTTGCCCCCAGTCCCAGCACGGCAGCCGGATAATCGGCGGCGGGATCGTTGTTGGCGACCGAACCGCCCAGGGTACCGAGGTTGCGCACCTGCGGGTCGCCGATCAGGCTGGCCAGGTAGGCGAGCGCCGCGATCGCTTTCTTCACGACACCGGAACAGGCAACGTCGTGATGCCGGGTCGCCGCGCCGATGACGAGCCTGCCCGCCTTTTCTGCGATGCCCGTCAGCTCGGCAAGGCCGCCGATGTCGATCAGGTGCGAGGGCTGCGCCAGCCGCGCCTTCATGGTCGGCAGCAGCGTCATGCCGCCGCCGAGCAACTTAGCGTCAGGGTGAGCGGCGAGCAGCTCGCCGGCCTCCTTGAGCGACTTCACTTTGACATAGTTGAACGAATACACGCGAAAACTCCTTAGAGCGCATTTCAAAAAGAC
>JAUXMZ010000077.1 GCA_030683105.1 Burkholderiales bacterium
GCATCCAGCACAATCTCTACCCCAAACCATTGTGGATGACTCAAGCTGGGAGCCGGATGGTGTAACTCTCCAAGTCCGGTTCTGCGAGGGCGGCGAGGTTCCGGCTATCCGGGATGCTCGCTGCTACTCTCCCAAAGTAGCGCGGATCACTTCGGCGTACACTTCTCGACGGTGGGAGGATCTCGAGAGCGGCAGGATTAATGCTACGATACTGGACCCCTTTCTTTCGCTGACTAACAATAGGAAATGGAGATGGCTATGAAAATACTACTCCCCGTTGATGGCAGTGCTCATGCGTTGAATGCCGTGCGTTATGTGGCGGATCGGCTGATGCCGTCAAGTCCTGATGCGGAATTACACTTGCTTCACGTCCGATTCCGTATTCCCCTGCAACCCGGTGTTGCGCTGGGGCCGGCCAAGCTCCAGCAATATTACCAGAGCGTATTGGAGGAGGCCGTAAAGACGGCGCGTGATTTGCTGGATCGCAGGAAGATCCGTTACAAGTTGATGCGGACAGCCGGTCATCCTGGCGCGGAAATTGCGCGCATTGCAGAAGACATGCACGTCGATCTGGTGGTCATGGGTTCGCATGGACGTGGCGCTGCCACGGGCCTGCTACTCGGGTCGTCGACGCAGGGCGTCATTGCCGGATGCGAGGTGCCGTTGCTGGTGATCCGTGACAAGCGGCTGCCCGAGTCTCGCGGCGAAGTCCTCGTGGCAGTCGACGGCAGCGCGTATTCACGCAAGGCTGTTGCCTATTTATTGCGTCACCGCGACATGTTGGGTGCATCCTCGCACATCACTCTGATGCATGTCAGTCCGTCGATGCCGCGTTTTACCGTTGCCAAGGCCAGGTTGGCTCTGCAGCAGCAACGGGAACGCGAGCGGGAGCAGGCCATGCATAGTGCCCGGCGCCTGCTGGCGAAGGTAAGCGGCATCAAGTGCCGGGAAGTGCATGTTACCGGCGACCCGGGAGAACGCCTTGCAGATTATGCACGGGGACATCACTGCAGCCTGATTGTCATGGGTTCGCATGGTCGCGGCGGAATAACCAGGCTGCTGCTGGGTTCGGTTGCACAGAAAACCCTTGCAGCGGGGCGTACGCCAGTGCTGATCGTCCGTTGATGGCGCGTTGAATGCGGTGTCACGAGTCCGGATTACGGTTGACGACTCGCGAGATTCGCAGCGCGCAGTAGTGCGCCTGTCCGAATCTCGGGTCCAGGTCGGACCACCGCAACTCGTTGATCTGAATTAAAACGGGTCTGAAAAATGGCCGTTTCTTATGCTTAGAAGCCCATTTCCAAGGCCAAAAATCGCGCTCTAAGAGCGCACCAAAAAAATGGGCAGGAGTCATTTATCGTGGCGCGTATCCCCTAGCCGCAAGAAATAACCCCCGCCCCGTTTTTCGATGCGCAGGGAAAATGGCAATGCGTGAATGCAAGCCCTGTTCTTCCTGTTCCTGCTTCGAAAAGAAAAACCCCATCCTTTATTGATCTTTCACTAATTCGCGACAGCGAATTAGTGCCGTTCTCACCCTCTCCCCGAAGGGAGAGGGTCGGGGAGAGGGATTGAGCGTTCTAATTGTCATCCATTATGAAACGCTCAATAATTGGATGGGGTGTATCGGACTCAGAGCACCCGTTTGATCTGCGCGTAGTCGCCGCTGGTTTTCAGCGTAACTGTGACCTCAGACTTAGTGCGGTTGCGCCAGAACCAGCCGTGCGTGCCATCGAACGCTGCCTGTAGCTTCCCGGTATCATGGGCAGCATTCCGACCCTTGCCGTAACCGTGATAGAAGCCTTTCGGTGCGTTGACCGGGTCTCCATGCGTGTCGTAGTTGACTGTTCCGCCCTGTGTGGCCCATTCGTAGCGCACGGCGGCACCCTTGCTCATGGTGAGCTTGATTTCTGCGCCCTGTCCAGGTTTGAGTCGGACAGTCATGGTGTGTTGCTGCGCTGATGCCGTATCTTTGGCGCGTGTTTCTGGTGGCGTAGCATCGGCTGGCTTTACTACGGGTTCAGCAGGAACGGCTGCCTGCGGTTTTTGTGGTGCAGGTGCTGCGCTCTCCGCTTTGGCTTCAGCCGATAATGCCACCTTGATCTCGCCCATCTGAGTGAGGCCAAGTGCGCGACCTATGCCGGTCGGATCAATGCCATATTCCGAAGGCAGAAAAGTAGTGATCAGCAGTCCAATTGCGATAAGCGCGGCAATGGCGGTGGAACGCAGCAGTTTGCCCGTGCTCGGAAGTTCAGCGCGTGAAGGAAGGTCGGTGTTGTACATATTGAATACTCCGTAGAATTTAGGAAACAAACAGGCCAGTGAGTTGATAGCCGATCAGCATGAATCCGGCACACATCATGGCCACATTGGCGGTATAAGCGTGCTTGAAGAAGCCTGCGGTACGTCGCCAATAACCCATCGCGATCAGGATCGCTCCCAGCGCAAGCAACTGGCCGATCTCGACGCCAACGTTGAAGGCCAGCAGGTTGGCCAGGAGACCGTCACGCGAGATCTCGAACTCCTGGACCTTGGCCGCCAGACCGAAGCCATGGAACAACCCGAAAATCAGGGTCGCTGCCTTGGTATTGGGTTGCACGCCGAACCAGCGCTGATAGGCACCCAGGTTGTCGAGTGCCTTGTACACCACCGACAGGCCGATGATCGCGTCGATCAGATAGGCGTTAACGTTCACGCCGGCGTAGACGCCGTACAGCATCGTGACCGAATGGCCGACCGCGAATAGGCTAACGTAGAGCGCAATGTCCTTCAGTTTGTAGAGGAAAAAGATCACTCCGGCCAGAAACAACAGGTGGTCGTAACCGGTCACCATGTGTTTTGCGCCAAGATAGGTAAAGGGCATCAGATGCGTGCCCGTGATCTGCTGGATATAGCCTTTGTCGCCTTCAGCCACGCCATGAGCATGAGCGACAGCGGAGACGAGAAAGTAGAACAGCACGCCGATGAGGACATGCAGGTAGGGCTTATGCGGGGCAGCTGTACAGCCCGCCCGCCCCAGGAACAGTAGAGGCATGACCACTCCCGATGAAATTGAGTCATAGGTCGAGCCGTCCGCGAAGATGGTCGACCGGTTGCGTCAAGACATCAGAGGGAATTTTGGCGGGCGCTCGAAAGAAAAACAGGGCTCTGGGTAGGCCGGCGTTCGCGGTGCCGTGCCCCAGATGTCAGGCAACTTCATTGCAGCGTGGGTATCATCACTACGCGGCAGATTGGATTTGTCGTGGCTGTGATCCGTGGCGTGATTTCCGTGCTGATGTCCCGCGCTGCGGTCGCCGGTTTGAGGATCGTCATGACTGTGGTCATGATCGCCAGACTGTGCTGCCAGAAGCGGTGCGTTGTCATGCCCGGACCAGTTTGCCGGGGCATGAGAGGTTGAAACAATGCTTGCATGGGACATGAACCCGTAAAACAGCGCGACGAACATGACCAGCAGTTTCGTCATGAGACAGGGGCGACGACCAAGAGTTCGATGTTCGATCAGGAAAAGCATTCAGGCTAACAATGGTGTAATTTCGTTAAATGATACAGCAAGTTAATCTTTTTCATAAGCTGTAAGCACTATGGACTCGGACTCGCTCGATCCGGGCAAGTCATCCTCCGGCATCGTGATAAAGTGCCATTGATCTTTTGCCTCTGACAGGACTCCATGACATCCGCCTCCTTCGATTTCACCCCGCTGTTGCCCGCCGGCCTGCCGCCCCCTGCGCTGCGCTGGACCGGGCGCGTCAAGTACGATTTCACCGGCGGCAACAACGACCCCGACAGCCTGCCGCTGCCCGGGCTGATCGCGGCGGCCGATGCGGTATTGAGGCGCGAAGGGCGCACGCTCGCGACCTATGGTCTCAATAGCGGTCCGCAGGGCTACCGGCCGCTGCGCGACTTTCTCGTCGCCAAGTTGAAGGCCGATGCAAGCATCGCCTGCGCGGCCGACGACATCCTGATCACGTCGGGCTCGCTGCAGGCGCTCGATCTCGTCAACGGCACGCTGCTCGCGCGCGGCGACACCGTGATCATCGAAGAGGACTGCTACCAGGGCTCGATCAACCGGCTTACCCGTCTCGGCGTGACACCGGTCGGCATCCCGCTCGACCGCGACGGCATGCGCATCGACGCGCTCGCGGCTGCGCTCGAAGAACTCAAGCGCAAGGGCGTGCGGCCGAAGTACATCTACACCATTCCGACCGTGCAGAACCCGACCGGCACCATCCTGCCGGTGGAACGGCGTCAGGAGATGCTGCGGCTGTCAGCCGTGTACGGTGTGCCGATTTTCGAGGACGATTGCTATTGCGATCTCATCTGGTCGGGACAGCGCCCGCCCGCGCTCTACGCGATGAGCGAGCGCGGCGGCGTCATCCACATCGGTTCGTTCTCGAAGTCGATCGCGCCGGCGCTGCGGATCGGCTACATAGTGGCGCCGTGGGACGCGATGTCGCGCATGCTGGCGCTGAAGACCGATGCCGGCACCGGCGCGCTGGAGCAGATGGTGCTGGCGGAGTACTGCGCGGCGCATTTCTCCACGCACGTCCCCGCGCTGCGGCGTGGCCTGCGCGCCAAGCTCGTGACGCTGATGGAATCGCTCACCGAGCAGTTCGGCCCGGCGGCGGAGTTCGACGACCCCCAGGGCGGCATCTTTCTCTGGGTCAAGCTCCCAGACGGGGTCGATGCGCTGAAGCTCTACTCGCCCGCGCTCGCGGCGGGGGTTGCGATCAATCCCGGGCCCGAGTGGTCGGTGAACAAGGCACGCGCCCGCAGCCGGATCCGCCTGTGCTTCGCGAGCCTCTCCCACGAGGAGATCAACCAGGGCGTCGCGGCGCTGGCCGAGGTCTGCCGCCGCGAATTCGGCGTGCCCGCGCCTTAATTGATAAATGAATCCAGGAGCCGCACAAATGAAGCCGCTGCATGAACTCACCGCCACTGAAATCGTCCACGCCATTGCCGCCGGCAAAACAACATGCGAGGCGGTGACGCGCGCCTGCCTTGACCATATTGCGGCGCGCGAGTCGCAGGTCGAGGCGTGGACTTTTCTCGATCCCGATCTGGCATTGAAGCAGGCGCGTGCCATTGACGGGCGCAGCAGCGCCGGAGCGCTGCACGGCGTGCCGGTGGGGATCAAAGACATCATCGACACCTGCGACATGCCCACGGAATACGGCACCCCGATCCACAAGGGGCACCGGCCGCGCATCGATGCCGCCGTGGTGGCGCTCACCCGCCGCGCCGGGGGCGTGATCATGGGCAAAACGGTGACCACCGAGTTTGCCAATTTCTTCCCCGGAAAAACCCGGCACCCGATGGACCCGCAGCGCACACCGGGCGGGTCATCCAGCGGTTCGGCCGCCGCCGTTGGCGACGCCATGGTGCCGCTTGCCATCGGCACCCAGACTACGGCGTCCACCATCAGGCCAGCCTCGTTCTGCGGCTGTGTGGGCTACCGGCCGACCTGGGGCGACATCCGCTGCCACGGCGTGATGGAAGCCTCTGGTTCGGTGGACACGGTCGGACTCATTGCGCGTTCGGTGGAGGACGTGGCGCTTTACCGCGACGTGCTGGCGGGCGTGCCGCATGAACCGCTGCCGGCTGATGCGGGCACCGCGCCGCGCATCGGATTCGCGCGCACCCATCTGTGGGCGCAGTGCGAGCCGGAAACGCGCAACCTGCTCGAGGAATGCGCCCGCAGGCTGGCAAAGGCGGGAGCGCGTGTAACCGACCTGAGCCTGCCCGCGGAATATGAGCGCGTCGAAGATGCACACCGCTGGATCACCAGTTTCGAGTTTGCGCGCAACCGCGCCTGGGAAATCGACAATCACTGGGAGCGGATCAGCGAAAAACTGCGCAACAACAGGATCAATGACGGCCTTGCCTGCAGCATGGAGAAATACACCGCGTCGCGCGCCTTTGCCGAACACGCCCGGCTGAAGATGGACGACTTGTTCGCGGATTATGACGTGCTGCTGACCCCTGCTGTTGCAGGCGAGGCCCCGCTCGGACTGGCGTCCACCGGCAACGCATCATTCTGCGCGATCTGGACCACTGTGCACGTGCCGGCACTGACGCTGCCGCTGTTTACCGGACCCCATGGCCTGCCGGTGGGCGCGCAACTGGTTGCCAGGCGCGGCGCCGACCGCGCTTTGTTCCAGGTCGCGCGCTGGGTGCAGCGCGCGCATGCCCGAGGCCTTACTCGCCCTTGATGTTGGCTTCCTTAATGACCTTGGCCCATTTCGCGGTCTCCGCCTGGATATAGGCGGCAAAATCCTCGGCCGAGCTGGAGGTGGCGATGATGCCGGAATCGAGCAGGCGTTTTTTTACGTCGGGCGCGGCCAGCGCCTTGACGATCTCGCTATTAAGGCGGGAAATGATTTCCCTGGGCGTGCCGGCGGGCGCGAACATGCCGTACCAGTTGCTCACCTCGAATCCCCTGAGGCCGGCTTCCGCCATGGTGGGCAGGTCCGGCATGTTTTCGAATCGCGCAAGACCGGTTACGGCGAGCGGACGTACGCGCCTGGCATCAATCGCGGCTGCCGCGGTGGAGTAGGTCGAGAACACGAGCTGTACGTTGCCCGAGATCAGGTCGAGCATGGCCGGTGCGCCGCCCTTGTACGGGATGTGCACCATTTTCACCTTGACCATCGAGTTAAACAGCTCTCCTGCAAGATGGTCTGCCGCGCCAGAGCCTGAAGAACCGTAATTGAGATCGGTCGACCGCGCCTTGGCAATGGCAATCAGCTCCTTCACCGATTTTGCCGGAAGCGAGGGGTGTACGACGAGCACGTTGACGGCGACCGCGGCCTGCGAAATCGGCGCCAGGTCCTTGATCGGGTGGTAGGGCATTTTGCTGATCAGGCTGGGATTGATGGCGATCGGGCCTATGGTGCCCAGGACCAGGGTGTAGCCATCGGGCGGTGATTTCGCCGCGATCTCCACCCCCAGCATGCCACCGGCGCCGCCTCGGTTATCCACCAGTATCTGCTGCCCGAGGGCCGGGGCGAGCTTCGAGGCGATGGCCCGGGTCGTGATATCCGCTCCGCCGCCGGGCGCAAACGGGCTGATCACGCGCACCGGGCGGTTGGGCCACGTCTGCGCCGCCGCCGCCCCAGCGATCACCGCCAGGATTGCGCCACATACCATTCTTGTCACCATGATTCTCATTTTTATCCTCGTCTGTGATGAATATGATTGAAAATCGTCTCGGGTGGTAACCGGTTCGGGTAAATAAAGCGTTGATTGCGGCATCGCGCATCGCGTCCGGCATGGTGTCGCTCAAGTTACCCTAAAACACCGCTAAGTCAAGACTGGCTCAACCGCCTCAGAGGAGGTTGGCGCCGCATCGTGTCCGGACCAAGCTCACAGCTTTCATGGCTACCCGCACGGGCGCCGGTCCCTTGGGGGCTCACTCTGCAGGTGATCGGCATAGCAACAGCACCGGCGGCGAACCGTGGCATCCATTCAGGTCCCAGGACCAGACCGAAACTTTACCCCGTCCGCCTTTCGTGTGAAGCTGTCTCCGCTGGCTTGTAGCCGTTCGAGTTTCGTTGATCGCGTTCACCCATAACAGTGAGGAGGTCACATGAAGTTCTTGAGTGCATTCGTGGCTGCAGGTCTGGTCGTGTTGCTGGGCGCCGGAACCGCTGCGGCGCAGCCGATTCCGGGCAAGCCGGTCGCCTGGTGGTGCCGTTCCCGCCGGGCACGGCGAGCGACTTCCTCGGGCGGACGATAGGCACCGCGCTCGGCGACATGTACAAGGTGCAGGTTGTCGTCGATAACCGGCCCGGCGCCGGCGGGCTGGTCGGCACGCCGCTTGTGCTTTCGCCACGCCCAACGGCCACACCATCGGACTGTTCGGCCCCCCTATATCACTTCGGTGATGCTGCAGGAGAAGGCGCCGTACCGCCCGCTGCGGGACGGGATGCCGGTCGTCCAGATCGCCGGGATGCCGAGCTTCATGGGTGTTGCGCCGAGCGTGCCGGCCAAGACGCTGCAGGAGTTCATCGCCTACGCGAAGGCCCGCCCCGGCCAGCTTAATTTCGCCTCGGTCGGCATGGGTTCGATTGCGCACTTCTCCACCGAAATCCTGGTGCGCGCGGCCTATCTGCAGACCGTGCATGTGCCCTACAAGGTCCTGGGCGATGCGTGGACTGAAATGTTCGCCGGCCGCGTCCACTTCTTCGTGTTTGCCGCGCCGGCGGCGATGCCGATGGTGCGCGATGGCCGGGTGCGGGCGCTCGCCGTCAATTCGCCCAAGCGCATCCCCGCGCTGCCCGACGTACCGACCGTCGCCGAGGCGGGATTGCCGGCGGCCGAGCACGTGGCCTGGTTCGGGTTTTTCGCTCCCGCGGGAACGCCGAAGCACATCGTCAGCAAGCTCGGCGCAGACATCACCAAGGTCGTGCGCGATCCGGACTCGCAGGAAAAATTTTCGCGGCAGGGCGCGGAACCGGTGCTTGACAGCACGCCGGAATCGTTCTCGAAGCTCGTCAAGGAGGAGTACGTGCGCTACGACAAACTCATCAAGGAGGCGGGGCTCAAACAGCAGTAGGGTGTAAAACTGCTTACCGCTCACTACTTACCCGCTTACGGCTTACGAGTTTGAACCCGTTCAACGCGCCCAGCAACTGACGGAGATGCCTTCGGCCGAAGCCCCTTCGGCGAAACGGAAGCTGACGCCCGGGCGTTTCCTCGCGTAATCCAGGAATTCGATCACCTGGCGCGCGTGAGGCCGCGCCACGTTGTGCGCCGTATAGCAGCCGCCGGGCGCCATCTTCGTTTCCAGGTCGCGGAAATACTGCAGGTACCATTCCTTGTCAGCGTCCTGGAACACGAAATCCCAGGGCCCGGGCAACGTGCGCACCAGTTCGTGCGCATCCGCGAGCCGCGCGTCAACGTATTCGGCGACCCCGGCGCGTTTCAAGTTGGCCAGCGCGCGCTCATGCCGCCCGCGGTCGATCTCGATGGTGACCACGCGGCCGCCGGTCTTCGCCGCCGCCCAGGCGAGCCACACGGTGGAGTGGCCGGTGGACGTGCCGATTTCCAGGATCGCCTTGTGCCCGCCCTTGACCACCAGATCGTGCAGTATCCTGCCGTCCTGGTAGGGCACGTTGAGGTAGTCCCATTTGTCGCGCTCGGCGTCGAGAAATCCCTGCACCTTGCGGTCGAGCTCGGGTGTCGCGCGCGGCGCCTGCGCGCCGGCTGCGGTGACGAACGACAGCCCCACGCAAACGGCCAGGAGAAACAGGCGGGCGAGTGCGAACAAGGCCCGCGGCGCAAGGTGGGAAACCCCTGAGATCGATGACTGCTTGATAATCCTGACGTTGAAATAGTTATCCGATCTGGCCGTCATGCCAATACTCCATTTTTTTCCTGAACAGATTTTTCGGGATCATGCCGTAAACCATCTTGATGTTGTTGACGGCTTCACCCACCCGGAAATCAACGCTCAAACTGGCTAGCGCATAAGCATCCGCTGCGGATAACCCGGCCCGATCCTGCAGGAAGTCTACGGTTTCCTGCACCGCATGCTTGAGCGCCGTGTCGAGATCTGCATCCATCCCCATCAAATAATAATGCGTCGCGTCTTCCGCACGCGGCCATGTCATGCGCGCCCCTGCGCCCTTGTGCACAATAAATTGCAGCGTAGGCGTCAACGAGATTTCGATCGCCGTGCCGTTGACCTCGCCATCCCCCTGCATCGCATGCCCGTCGCCGGTATAAAAAAGCGCGCCATCGTTGAACACCGGCAAATAAAGAGTGGCGCCTGTCGTCAGCTGCTTCAAATCCATGTTGCCGCCCCAGACTCCGGGGGGCTTGGTGCTGGCTCGCCCGATATCCGGAGGCGGCGCAACTGCCATGATGCCCATAAACGGCGACAGGGGAATCTCGATATCGTCTGAAAACAGTGCGACTCCGCGCTCCAGATCCAGCCTGATTGTTTTGGGTGCCGCTATCTCCAGTAACTCGGGCAGGACGCCCGACCCGCGGCCCGAGGAATTGACGCCATACGGAACACGAAACGCTATATCGAGTATGCGCACCTCCAGCATGTCGCCGGCCCGGGCGCCCTCCACATGGACCGGCCCGGTCAGCACGTGCACACCGGCGCCTTCGCCGCGCCTGGCCCGGCGGAATATGTCGGTCGCATCCTCGAGCACCTGCCCGGCGCGCACGCCGGCTTCACTGAAATAAGCGACAGGATCCCCCTTGAGCAGACCCTGGTGCGAAACGGTATCGATGCTCACCGTCTGCCCTGACTTTATCCGCAGTGCCGGGGGCACATCCGCCGCAATGTGACCCCACACCACGGTGTCCGCCGTCGATCGCAGCGTTGCATTAACTGGGTATTTGGTATTCATTGTTTTGATCTGCCTGGGCGCAGACCCCTAAGCCTCTTACCCTTTCACTGGCTTGAGATTGCCGCAATCGTTCGACAACCACTTGCCGCGCGCCTCCATGGCCATCTGCTCCGGCTTGCCCTTGGTTTGAGTCGTCGTCGTCATTTTCATGGAGTACGACTCGGGGCTGTGCAGTGTCACTTCACCTTCTCCGCTGGACGACGGTTTGGCACAGACGAACTTGAAGCGGGTGGTGTTGCCGCTGCGCTTTGAGTATTCCTGCTTGCAGTCGCCCTGCTGTGCCGGTGGCTCGTTGCGAGCGGCCATTTCCTTGCTCATGCAGATCCGGGCGGTCATGGCGCCGCCCGCGCCGGTGCCCATGCCCACACCTTGCTGCGCCATCATCTGCTCCATCTGCATGCGTTGCGCCGGTGGCATCGCGGCAAGCTGCTGTTGCATTTCGGACTGCGCGGCGGCCATTTTTGCGCCCGTGTCGCCGCCTATTTTGTTGGTGATTTCCCACAAACCGGGTTTCATCGTTTGCGCTGCCGCCGGTACCGCGATCAGCCCGCAACAGAGGATTCCCACAATACCCAATCCTAAGCGCTGGCCCGTCACTGATTTATGCATAATGGCTCCGGTCTGTTGATGGATTGAACACGCCTGGCAGCATTCTATCGCCAAATACGGTCCGGCATGACCGGGTTGGTCCGGCGCGGGCCAGAAATACCGGAAGCTTTGTTTTCTGTCAAAATGCAAAACCGGATGACATTTTCCGTCCCTGTGACATAACCTGTTCGCTCGTATCGGAGGCAGCCATGGCTGAAGCGGCGCTCGATGTTCTCGCACAAGTCCGGCAGTGGCAGGAGGCCGGCAAGGGGGTTGCGCTCGCCACAGTGGTCAACACCTGGGGCTCGTCGCCGTGCGCGGCCGGCAGCCATCTCGCGGTAAACGCGGACAGCGCGTTCGTCGGTTCCGTGTCCGGCGGCTGCATCGAGGGCGCGGTGGTGACCGAAGCCCTGGAGGTGATCGCCGACGGCAAGCCGCGCCAGCTCGAATACGGCGTGACCGACGAAATGGCCTGGTCCATAGGCCTTGCCTGCGGCGGCAAGGTGCAGATCTACGTCGAGCGTGTCGAATGAAGCGCGATTACCTGCAGCAGATACTCGCCGCCCAGGTGCAAAAGCGGCCGATCGCCGTGGCAACACGGCTCGCCGACGGCGCGCAGTCCATTTGCGATGGCGCGACCTGCGCCGGTGAGGTGGAGTTGAGCGCCGATCAGCTTGCGGAAGCGCACAAGCTGCTGGTGGCCGGGCGCAGCGCCGCACTTGCAACGAGCAAGGGTGAAATCTTCCTGCGCAGCTACACGCCACCCGCCAAGATGGTGGTGATCGGCGCGGTGCACATCGCGCAGTACCTCGTACCCATGGCGGCGCTCGCCGGATTCGAGGTGATCGTCATCGATCCGCGCCAGGCCTTCGCCACCGCGGCGCGCTTTCCCGGCGTCACGCTGATCACCGAATGGCCGGGCCCGGCGCTGAAGAAAGTCGGCCTCGATGACCGCACCGCGGTGGTGACCCTGACCCACGATCCCAAGCTCGATGATCCGGCGCTCGTTGCCGCGCTGCAAAGCCCGGTGTTCTACATCGGCGCGCTGGGCAGCACCCGCACCCACGCCAAGCGCATCGAGCGCCTGCGCGAGCACGGCCTCGCGGAACTCGCGCCGCGCATCCATGCGCCGGTGGGGCTGGACCTCGGCGGGCGCGCCGCGGCCGAAATCGCGGTCTCCGTGCTCGCGCAGGTGATACAGGAACGCTACCGGCGGTGATACGAAGGGGCGAGCCTGTTCCGCTCCAAAAAAATATCTGAAAATATCGCATGACCGACCCCATCATCGACGCCCACCATCACATCTGGCGCGTCGCCAAAGTCCCCTGGCTCAACGGCCCGCAACTGCCGCGCATATTCGGCGATTACGGCGCGCTGCGCCGCGATTACCCGGTCAGCGAATTGCTGGCCGACATGCAGTCGTCAAACGTGGTGAAGTCGGTCTATATCCAGATCAACGTCGCGCCGGGGAATGAAGTCGAGGAAGTCGAGTGGGTGCAGTCGGTCGCCGACGAGAGCGGTTTTCCGCACGGCATCGTCGGCTACGCGGATCTCGCCGCGCCCGACGTGGCCGCAACACTCGACCGGCAACTGGCCTGCGCCAACCTGCGCGGTATCCGCCAGCAACTGCACTGGCACGAAAAGCCGCTTTACCGTTTTGCGCCGCGTCCAGATCTGATGAACGACCCTGCGTGGCGCGCGGGCCTGCGCCAGTTGGAGCAGCGCGGGCTGCTGTTCGAACTGCAGGTGTTCGCGAGCCAGATGATGGATGCTGCAAAACTCGCTCAGGATTTCCCGGGCGTGACCTTCGTGCTGCTGCATGCCGGCATGCTCGAAGACCGCAGCACGGAGGGCTGGGCGGCATGGCGCAAGGGCATGCGCGCGCTCGCCGCGTGTTCTAACGTGGTCGTCAAACTGTCCGGGCTCGGCACCTTCGAGCACCAGTGTTCGACTGAATTATGGCAGTCGGTGATCAGGGAGACGGTGGAGATGTTCGGGCCGGAGCGCTGCCTCTACGGCAGCAACTATCCGATAGAAAAACTGTGGACGAGCTACGACAACATCGTGGCGGTGATGACGGAATGTCTGTCCGGCCTGCCGCGCAGTGCGCAGCGCGCGATTTTCTTCGGCAATGCGCTGCGCGTTTATCGCCTCTAAGGCTGGCTCAGCACTTTAAAATCGATGACGATTTCCCCGGGTTCGCGCGAAACATAGGCGATATTGATGCGAGGCCCATAGTGCCCGTCAATTTGCGACAACAGCGGCAATGGGTCATGGTCGTTGCAAAAGCGCATGCACTCCCCCGGCTTCAGCGCGGCGAGCGCGCCAAAAATGGCCGCGTGCCGAAAACGCTTGGCGACACCGCGCGCATCAAACGGATAAACGCCCTCGGCTATCACCGGGATGGAACAATCATGTGCCATGGTAACTCCTTGTGTCATATGTAAAAAAAGCGAAAAGGCCCGCGTACGCGGCGGGCCGGGTTTTGGCCGGCGAAGATCAGCCTTTTGCCGGCTGTGCCGCGGGCGCTGCCAGCGGCCGGGCGCGTTTGCCGCCGGTCAACAGGCGCACGGCAAATAACGTGAGAAACAGAATGCCGAATGAAAATACGACGTCGCCCGGCACCCGCAGCCATACGAGTGTTTCCATCAGTTGCGAGTGGATCACTTCCGGCGAACGCGCGAACCACACGCCCTGGGTAATGCTGGCCCAGGCCTGGTAAATTCCTGCCGGCACCAGCGAGATGAACACCATCAGCGCCAGTCCGATATTGAGCGACCAGAACATCGGCCGCAACAACTTGTCGGACCATGCCGCGCGATCGGTCAGCCCCCGCAGGCAGAACAGCATCAACCCGATGCCCAGCATCCCATACACGCCGAACAGCGCGGCATGGCCATGGGCCGCCGTCATGTTCATGCCCTGCATGTAATACAGCGCAATCGGCGTGTTGATCGTGAAACCCAGCAGCCCCGCGCCGATCACGTTCCAGAATCCCACGGCGATGAAGCACAGAATCGGCCATTTGTAGGTCTCGACCCAGGGCGCGGCCTTGGAGCGCTGGTAGTTGCGGTACGCTTCGACGCCGATCATCGCCAGCGGCACCACTTCCAGCGCCGAGAACATCGAGCCGATGGCAATGACCGAAGTCGGCGTGCCCGTGAAGTAAAGATGGTGCAGGGTGCCCAGGATGCCGCCGAACAGGAACACGATGGTTTCGAGCACGATGGCGGTATGGGCGGTCGCGGCGCGGATCAATCCGAGACGCGTGAACAACAGCGCAATCACCGCGGTGGCGAACACTTCGAAGAAGCCTTCCACCCACAGATGCACCAGCCACCAGCGCCAGTACTCGATCATCGAATAATGGGTGCGCGGGCCCCAGGCCAGCGACGACGCGTAGAAACCGCCGATGCAAAGCGCCGCCAGGAATACCATCGCAATCAGGCCGCGGCTTTCGGAAGGTTTTTTCAGCGCCGGCATCAGACCCCGGCCCAGCAGCGTCACCCAGAACAGCAGGCCGACGAACAGCAGGATCTGCCAGATGCGTCCCATGCTGGTGTATTCGAGCCCCTGATTGCCCACCCAGAAACTGAAATCATTCCCCATGTGCTGCAACGTGCCCAGCCAGCCGGACGCGGTGGAGCCGACCACAATGAACAACAACGCATAGAACAGCACGTTGACGCCCAGTTTCTGGTATTTCGGTTCATATCCCGAAATGGCAGGCGCGATATACAGGCCGGTGGCCAGCCATGCGGTGGCGATCCATAATACGGCGAACTGGGTATGTATGGTCCGGCTCACCGTAAAGGGCAGAATCTGCGCTAGCGGATAGCCGAAAAAGCTTTGTCCTTCGACCGCGTAGTGGGCGGTGATCACGCCCATGCCGACCTGCGCCAGTATCAGGCCGATCACGACGAAGAAATATTTTTTGGTCGCCTTCATCGACGGCGTCGGCTTCAGATTGAACAGCGGATCCTCTTTGGGCGGCGTGGGATCGCCTTCTTCCTTGCTGACCGAGTGGTAGAAGATCATGCCCGCAATGGCCGCAAGCAACAGGATCACGCTGGCGATCGACCAGATGCCGGCGCTGGCCGGCGGCGTATTGCCGATCAGCGGTTCGTGCGGCCAGTTGCTGGTGTAGCTCAGATCGGATTCGCCGGGGCGGTCGGTGCCGGCCGCCCATGAGGCCCAGAAAAAGAAGGCGGCCAGTGCCTGCCGGTCCGCCGGGTCCTGCAGCGAGCCGGCCATCATCGCATATTGCTCGCGCAGTGTATCCAGCGACGCGTCATCGCCGAACAACCCCGTGTAATGCTGCGCGACTTGCCGGACCGCCGCGGCACGTTCGGCCGTCAGCGTGACGATGCCGCTCCCGGCATCGTAAGTGTTGCGCCGCATCTCGGCCTTGAGCAAGCCGTTCAATTGCGCCTGCTGGCCGGCGCCGAGTTGCCCGTATGCCTTGCCAAAATCGCGCTGCGCCCATATTTCACGCAACGCCAGCGCTTCGCGATGCAGCCAGTCCGCCGACCAGTCCGGCGCGAGATAACTGCCGTGGCCCCATACCGTTCCCAATTGCTGGCCGCCGGCGGCCAGCCAGGCATTCTGGCCGCGCTGGACTTGTTCCGCCGAAAACACGACATTGCCTTCCGTGCTGACGACTTGTTTGGGGATCGGGGGCGCCTTGACGTAAATCTCCGTTCCGACCCAGCCCAAAACGGCGAAGGAAAGAACGCAGATGACGGCCAGCCAAGTCCAGAGTTTTCGCGTAGCGTGCATTGCAAATATCCTTTACTGGTTGAGAGGAAAAGCTGCGGGCCAGGGGCCATTAAAGAAGTATTTTATATACATTAATTAGAAGATGCAAATGAAATACATCTATATCGGGATGGCTTGCCTCAAGGGCGGCCGCAGGCCCGGGGAGCCGTCATAAACCTATATAATGCTTACTGCTATTAAGGCATTGACCGGGCTGGGAATTGACGATGAGACTGACGGCTTACACCGACTACGCGCTGCGCACCCTGATGCACCTCGGCATGCACCGGGACCGGCTGGTGACGATACAGGACATCGCCGATCTGCATGGCATCTCCAAGAACCATTTGATGAAAGTGGCGCATCAGCTGGGCCTTTCCGGGATGGTGGAAACCGTGCGCGGCCGCAACGGCGGGCTCAAGCTGAAAAAAGAGCCGGGAGATATCAATATCGGCGAAGTGGTGCGCAATACCGAAACCGATTTTTTCATGGCCGAATGTTTTGACCGAAAAAAAAACCAATGCGCGTACCTGCCTTCCTGCAAACTGAAGGAGGTATTGCATTCGGCCACGGTTGCCTATTTGAAAGTGCTTGATGGTGTGACGCTCGACGAATTGATAAAGAATGATGCCAGACGCGCCAGCAAGCGATTGCCCGCCAACCGTATACGTATCTATCCCCGCGCCAAGGCCCCGTGATGTCATGAGACGCGCGTTTATTGATGTTACGGGTTCTTGAAAGTTGGATCCCTGCCGACAGACGGTTCGATGCGGTTGTTGACGCGGCAATTAATGGGATCATACTGATGGCCCTGCAAACCCATACCCCAGGAAAACCCGATGACAATTTCCATGTACCAGGCGAGCGTGCCGCGCTTCGTCAATATCCTGACCAACCTGTCCGGCATCCTCGATAAGGCCCAGGCACACGTAGACGAAAAGAAGATCGCCCCCGAGGCGTTGACTACGTTCCGGTTGTTCCCGAACATGTTCCCGATGACGCGTCAGGTGCAGATCGCCTGCGATACGGCCAAGGCGGCGGTGGCACGGCTGGCCGGAGTGGACATCCCCAAAAACGAGGACACCGAGCAGACGCTGGCCGAATTGAAGGCGCGGATCGCCACGACCATTGCGTTCGTCCAGTCGATCAAGCCCGAACAACTCGACGGGACCGAGGACAAGGACATCACGCTCACGCGCGGCGAGAAGAGCACCACCTACAAGGGGATGCAATTTTTGCTCGGCCACGCGCTGCCAAACTTTTATTTCCATGTCACGACCGTATACAATATCCTGCGCCATAATGGTGTGGAGATCGGCAAGCGCGACTATCTCGGCAACCCATAAATAAAACATATAATTCAATGAGTTGTTTCGCGCGGAGCACACGGAATAATCTTTCAAGGCCCACTCCGTATTCCCATTGCGAATCACGATGCATGAGTTGGCATGGGGTATATGGCGTAATTCATGATTTCCTGCTCTTCTCCGTGGCCTCAGTGTACCCGTCAAGCGTACCCGTCGAGCGCACCCGTCAAGCGGGTATTGAAAAGAAGGTATTAAAAGGAAGGTATTAAAAGGAAGGTATTGAAAAGAATGCTCAGTGCGAACCCTGCATTGCTTTTTTGCGTTTTCTTAAAGGAGTAGACATGAACCGGAAACTGATATGTGGCGTGCTCGGCGTAGTGCTGGGTATTTACGGGTTCGCCTTTGCACAGGAGGCCAAGTACCCGGTCAAGCCCATCAGAATGGTGATCGGTTACGCGCCCGGCGGCGGCAGCGACATCATGGGCAGGCTGATCGCTCCGCAGATCACCGAGGCAATGGGCCAGCAGGTGATCGTCGAGAACAGAGCGGGGATGGCGCAGAACATCGCCGCGGAGTTTGTCACCAAACAACCCGCCGACGGTTACACGCTGTTCCTGAGTTCGGCGGCATTGGGTGTGAACGTCACGCTTTATCCCAAGCTTAACTACGATCCGGTGAAAGACTTCGCGCCGGTGGCGGTGTTTGCGACCAGCGCGAACCTGCTGCTGGTGCACCCGTCGCTGCCCGCCAAGACCGTCAAGGAATTCATCGCCGTCGTGAAAAAGAACCCCGGCAAGCTGAATTTCTCTTCTTCCGGCAGCGGCAGCACGCAGCATCTATCAGGAGAAATGCTCAAGCTCATGATCAAGGGCGACTTCACACACATCCCCTACAAAGGCACCGGGCCGTCGCTGATCGCGCTGGCAAGCGGGGAAGTCGAGTTTTCGTTCAGCAATATTCCCGCGGCGCAGCCGCTGATGCACAGGATGCGGGCGCTGGCCATTACCAGCGAGAAGCGCTCGTCATTGCTGCCGGATCTGCCGACCATGTCGGAAGCCGGATTGCCGGGGTTTGTCACTCAGACCTGGTACGGTGTGCTGGTGCCCAGGGGCACGCCGGCCCCTGTGATCACCGCACTGAATTCGGTCATCGTCAAAGCCGTGCAGAAGGAAGAGTTCCGCTCGAAGCTGGCGCAAATGGGCGCCGACCCGATCGCGGAAAATCCGGAGTATTTCCGCAAGATGCTGAACGAGGAAATCGAGCGCTGGGCCAAGGTGGTGAAGGCTTCCGGCATCAAGCCGTAATTTCGCTGTAACCTGGCTAAAATACAATGCATTAACCGCCGATTAACGCCGATGAGCGCCGATAAAAACCACCAGACTACGCGACTACAGGTAACAAAATGAGTTATGTTAAAAGCGTTGTCTGTAGATTTCGGTCGTTATAGTCATCTGCGTTTATCTGCGTTCATCGGCGTTCATCGGCGGTTTCATTGGGTTTAACCGTTTTTAAGACAACATCTATTTCCTGCCAAGCGCTTCCGGGTTGACCACGTATTCCGCTTTCGGCGTGCCGCCGTCGAGCACGCACAGCAGATTGCGCGTGACCGTCAGAGACTTGCGGTCGAGCGACTCGCGGGTATTGCCCGCCATATGCGGCGAAGCGATGACGCTGGACAGCGTGAACAGCGGGTTGTCGGAGATCGGCGGCTCCGGGCTGAAAACGTCGATGCCCGCGCCGGCTAATTTGCCTGACTCGAGCGCGGCATACAGCGCAGCCTCGTCGACCAGCCCGCCGCGCGCGGTATTGATGAGGCGGGCGCCGGGTTTCATGCGCGCCAGCCGCGCGGCGTCGAACATGTTCACGGTCTCGGGCGTCCTCGGGCAGTGCAGGGTGACGTAGTCGGCGTTCGGGAGTGCCGCGTCGAGATCGGCGACCGGCTCGCAGCCTGCCGCGCGCATCAATTGCGCCGGAACATACGGATCGTAGACCTGCACTTTCATTTCCATCGCGAGACAGCGCTTGGCAACCCGCGTGCCGATGCGGCCGAAGCCGATGATGAGCAGGGTCTTGTCCATCAGTTCGACCGGCAGTTCGTCATAGCGCGTGGCCCAGCGGCCCTGCCGCACCAGCGCGTCCTTGGCCGGGCCGCGTTTGCACAGCGTGAGCATCATGAACATCACGCACTCGGCCACGGTGGGCGAATTGTCGGTGTCGCACGTCATCAACGGTATGCCGCGGCCGGTCAACGCCGGCACGTCCACCGCGTCGTAACCAACGCCGATACGGCCGACTGCGAGCAAGCGGGGTGCCGCCTCGATATCGGCCGCGCGAAACGGCGTGGTCGTGAGCGCGATACCGTCGACATCGTGCAGCAGCGCCCGAAACTCGGGGGTCGGCATGGTGGGCGCAAACGCGATCGCCTCGATGTCCTTGCGGCTTCTCGCCAGATCCCAGCCGGGTTGCGCCATCGTCTGCGGCAGCATCAGTTTCTTTTTGGTCGTCATGGTTACACCTGAGTCTAGTGGGGTTAACCGTTACGATAGCACAGCTCTCCGGTCAGCCGGCCGTCTGGAAAGGGGCGGCGCGAGCCCGCTTGTCCGAATGGCTGTCAGCACATACACTTCATGCCGCTAACAGGAGAACCACCATGCTTTGGACTATCTCTTGCACTGACCAACCGAACACCGCCGAAGCCCGGGCCTCGGTCCTGCAGCCCCACCGCGATTATCTGCAAAGCAAGAAAGGTATCCTGGTGCTCGCAGGGGCGACTCAGACCGACGATGGCACGCAGGCCATAGGCAGCCTGTTTGTCGTGAATGTGAACAGCCGTGCTGAAGCCAAGGCGTTCTCGGACGGCGATCCGTTCACGCAGAAAGGCGTGTTTGCCACCATCACGATCACCCGCATGCGCAAGGGGCAGTGGAATCCCGGCGCGGCCGAGGGGGCCTGAGCGGCTGCCGGAATTTTACAACCAGGAGAAAACATGAGAGCGATCACGCGGTTTGGTGCGGTATGTCTATGTGCGGTTGTAATTCCGGCAACGGCTGTTGCCCAGTCCTATCCGACCAAGCCGATACGCATGGTCGTGCCGTGGTCTCCGGGCGGCACGTCCGACACGATCGCCCGCATTCTCGGCCAAAAAATGACCGAGGCGTGGGGCCAGCAGATCGTGATCGACACCCGACCTGGTGCCAGCGGCATCATCGGTACCGAAATTGCCATGAGGGCGCCCGGCGATGGCTATACGCTGCTGCATGCGAACATGAGCCAGTGGGCAACCAACCCGAGTCTCTACAAAATCAACTACGACACGCTGCGTGATTTCCAGCCGGTCAGCATGGTCGCCATCGCACCCCAGTTGCTGGTGGTGCATCCGGGCGTGCCGGCGAAATCGGTGCAGGAACTGATCCAGCTCGCGCGCGCCAAGCCCGGCGGGCTCAACTTTGGTTCCGGCGGCGCCGGCACGCTCGCGTATTCGGCCGGCGAACTGTTCAAGATGCTGACAGGGGTGAACATGGTACACATCCCCTATAAGGGAACCATACTTGCCCTGAACGACCTGATCGCCGGCCAGGTGCAGGTGGTCTTTTCCGACATGCCGATCGCGCTGCCGCACGCCAACTCCGGCAAACTGCGCGCGCTGGCCGTGACCAGTGCGAAACGCACGCCGCTGCTTCCCGCCATGCCGACGGTCGCGGAAGCCGGTGTGCCGGGATACGCGATCGACAACTCGTGGGGTGTATTTGCGCCGAAGAATGTGGCCAAGTCCATCGTCGCGAAGCTCAATGCCGAGGTGGTGCGCATCCACGGCCTGCCGGACGTCAGGGAGCGCTATGCGGGACTCGGACTCGAGGCCGTCAGCAGCACACCCGAAAAATTTGCCGAGATCATCAAAGTCGATGCGGACAAATTAGGGAAAATAATCAAATCCACCGGCGCAAAAGTGGACTGAGTTGCTGTAACTCATTTAAAAAAAGCGCAATGGGTTTCCCCGTTGCGCTTTTTTGCCGCTGTAATGCAGGTAACAGTGTATTACGGCGCCCGGCCTGACGCCTTGAGGCCTTTTTCGAGCCCGCCGAATGACAGGGTCGGCAGAGTCATCAGCCAGCGGAATCCCTTGGCCACCAGCTCGTCAATATTCTTGGCGTTGGCGTGAGGATGGCCACAGACCACGTTGTGCGCCTTGCAGATGGCGAGGATCTCGTCGATCGCCGCCGCCACAGTCGGATGCTCGTACTGCCGCGGGAAGCCGAGATCCTGTGACAAATCGCCTTCGCCGATCAACACAAACCCTATGCCCGGCACTTGTTCGAGTATTTTCGGCAGGTTCTTGATCGAGCGGGCCGCCTCGCACTGGATGCCGACCAGGATTTCGCCTTTGGGATTGAGCGGCCAGACATCGGCGCGCTCGTAATATTCCTGCGCTGTGAGGCCCCAGTACGGCGCCGAGTTCTTGGGTGCGTCGCCGCGCTGGCCCGCCGGTTCGAAGTACTTTGCCGAGGGCGGGCGCGGGTAACGGCAGGCGGCGACGGCGTTGCGGGCCTCTTCCACCGTGCTGACATGCGGCCAGATGATGCCGTAGACGCCGATATCCAGCACCTGCTTGGCGATGAACTGGTTCATTTCGCCGCCGTTGGGGGGGATGCGCACCATGGGCGTCACCGCCGGCGCGATGCTGCCGGATTTCAGGATCTGCTTGCGGTCGAGCATGTACTGCATGCAGTTGCGCAACAGCTGAATGTCATAAGGGTTGTGTTCCATCTCGAACACCACGGCATCGTACGGCGCGGCATTGATCGCCTGCGCCATGCCGATCTCGGGCGGCGAGAACGTGGTGATCGTGGGCTTGCCCTGTTCAAGTGCCCGGATCGCGCCGTTGAGGCGGGGGATGTCAGCCATTGCATTGCTCCTTTTTTGTTGGCATTCAGAAACGGGGTCGGAACCGCACAAGGACAGGGTTTCCGGGTCCGCACTTGCCGCGCGGGCCCCCAAGTCCGGCCGGTTTCACAATTTCATCGCGAGGGTCAGCCCGTCGCCGATCGGCACCATGCTGATCGTCACGCGCGTATCGGCGTGCACCCGCCGGTTGACTTCGCGGATCGCCTCGGTATCGGCATCGGTGACAGTGGGGTCGCAGGGCTTGCCGTACCACAGCGTGTTGTCGATTCCGATGAGCCCGCCGCTGCGCACCAGCTTCATCGCGCGCTCGTAGTAGTTCAGGTAGTTGCTCTTGTCAGCGTCGATGAAAGCGAAGTCGAAGGTCCCGGCCTGGCCATCGGCGAGCAGGGCGTCGAGGATGTCGATGCCGGGGCCGAGCCGCAGGTCGATTTTATCTGCGACGCCGGCCTTCTCCCAGTATTTGCGCGCAATATTCGTCCATTCGACGCTGACATCGCTCGCGATCAGCCTGCCATCGGGCGGCAACGCGAGCGCAATGCAGGTCGAGCTGTAGCCGGTGAACACGCCCACTTCCAGGCACTTGCGGGCGCCGGTCAATTTGATCAGCAGGCTCAGGAACTGGCCCTCTTCGGGTGAAACCTGCATGGTTGCCCGCGGCAGTGTGCGCGTGACCTCGCGCAATTCGGCAAGAAATTCAGGTTCGCGCAGCGACACCGAGCACAGATACTGATTGATCGAATCGGGCAGGGCGTTGGTCGTGCGGGACATCCGGGCACCTCGCAATGGTTAACCTGAGTAATTTTACACCCAACGACAACGGCATTGAAGACGATGAACTTGCCGGGGATCAATAAAAGTAAAAAAATCAGCGAGCGTGAGCATCAGGCTGGAAAAGCGTGAAGGTTCGTTAGCGGACGCCAGTCCCGGTCTGCAATCTGTTCCTGCTTTTACGGTATAGTTGCGGAAAATAAATCTAAACACCGCGCGGGCTTGCCCGGCTCCCTGAATGGAAAAACAATACCGAAACGTGCTGGTGCTGTCGGGCTGCCAGGCGACCTTGCAGACGACGGGCGCGACCATGATCGTGGTCACTGGGCTCGCGGGATTCGCGCTGGCGGCCGACAAGTCGTTCGCCACGGTGCCGCTGACCGCCTACGTGCTGGGTTCGGCGATCACCACCATCCCCGCATCGCTGCTGATGAATTCAATCGGACGGCGCAGCGGTTTCCAGGTGGGCACCCTGCTCGGCATTTTTGGCGCGGCGGTGTGCTCGTACGCGATGTACATCGCGAGTTTCTGGCTGTTGTGCGCCGGCATGATGGTGCTGGGCATGTACACGGCGTTCGGCAAGTACTACCGTTTCGCAGCCGCGGATGCCGCCGAGGTGGATTTCAGGGCCAAGGCGATTTCGCTGACGCTGGCCGGCGGCATCGTCGGCGGGATCGTGGGGCCCGAGATGACGAAACACTCGGTGGGCCTGTTCCCAGGGCAGGTTTACATGGGGTCGTACCTGTCGCTGGCCGTCGTCTGCCTGCTGGCGATGCTGATGCTCACACGCCTCGACATTCCCCGGTTGTCGGAGCACGAGCGCAAAGACTCGGGCCGGCCGCTGCGTGAAATCATGCGCCAGCCGGTATTCATGGTTGCAGCACTTGCCGCCATGCTGTCCTACGGCATCATGAATCTGTTCATGACGTCGACGACGCTGGCGATGCGCACGCATGACCACCACTTCAATGACGCGGCGTTCGTGCTTCAATGCCACATGATAGGCATGTACGGGCCGTCCTTCTTCACCGGCTCGCTGATCCACCGCTTCGGCGCACTGAAGATCATTTTCGCGGGGATAGTGCTGCTGTTCATCTGCATTGCGTCGGCGCTGGTCGGCACCGAATTGCTCAATTTCTGGCTTGCGCTGTTCCTGCTCGGCGTGGGCTGGAACTTCATGTATGTCGGCGGATCCGCGCTGCTTACCGAGTGCCACACGCCCGCGGAGCGCGCCAAGACCCAGGCGGCGAACGACTTCCTGATCTTCCTGACGATGACGGTCTCATCCGCATCCTCCGGGCTGCTGCTGCACCAGAGCGGGTGGCACGCGGTCAATTACGGTTCCATCCCGTTCCTCTTCCTCGCCGCGGCGGCCACGCTGTGGCTGATGTGGCGGCGGCGCGGGTAAATCAGCCCGGTGATCAGGCGTCGCGCATCGGGTCGCGGGGATAAAAAAATGCCGGTCCCGTTACGGAACCGGCACTCCTGTTGCGGACTATCCTGCGTTAAGGGATATCAGTTCCAGCGACCGTAGCCGCGCGGTCCCTGGCTCAGACGCTGCCCACCGAAATGACGGTCGGCGACGGCTTTCTGCTCGGGCGTCAACGCCGCGTACAGGTCTTTCACCGCAGCGCTCATTCCCTTCATCTGCTCGGCGCGCAGCTTCGCGCGCTCGGCGCGCTGCTCGATGCGCTCAACCGGCGTTTGCGCAGTGGCGGGTGACTGCGAGCGGAAGGCCTGCATGGTGTCGGCCTGCGTCTTGACCTGCGCCGCATAGGCATCCCACGCTTTTTGCTGGTCCGCGGTGATCTTGATCTGGTCCTTGAGGAAAGACAGCCGCGCGTTCACCCGTTCCTCGATATTCACGGCCGGCGCTGCGCCTGCTCCCGGGCCATATCCACCGCGATTGCCCATCATGCCGGGACCATAACCGCCGCCGCGCGGGCCGGGGCCATAACCCATCATGCCGGGGCCTTGGCCGCCGCCCATCATGCCGGGACCTTGGCCGCCGCCCATCATGCCGGGACCCATCGGGCCGCCGCCCCAAGCTGCGGGGCCTGCGCCGGCATTAAAAGGACATCCGCCTGCTCCCGGGCCGAATCCTCCGGGCGGAGCCGCATATACGAGTACAGTCCCTGTAGCGAGACCTGCGGCGACTGCCAGGCTGGTCAGAATTTTGCGAGTGTTTTTCATGATTGATCTCCAAATAGTTAGTTGTCGGAAACTGCCTGTTCGGGGCTATCGGGATCTTTCTTCTAACCAATCGCCCGTCGACAGCTTCATTTAACCCACTGTGTGTAACTGCAGAATGTCAACCCCCCCCTTTTTTGTATCGCAGCGCATCATCCCCCCCGATTGTTACACTGCGATACAATTTCCCGGTCCCCGGCGCCGGGAATCGGATATATACATAATTCATGGCAAACACCGATCATGTTCTGGTCGTCGACGACGACGCTGAAATCCGCAATTTATTGCGCGAATACCTGCAGAAGAACGGTTACCGCGTGACCGCGGTGGCCGATGGCAAGGGTATGTGGACTGCGTTCGACGCGGGTCGGGCGGATATCGTGGTGCTGGATCTGATGCTGCCCGGCGAGGACGGACTCACGCTGTGCCGCAATCTGCGCGCGCGTTCCGAAGTGCCGGTGATCATGCTCACGGCGCGCGGCGAGGAGACCGACCGCATCGTGGGCCTGGAGATGGGGGCCGACGACTATCTCGCCAAGCCTTTCAATCCGCGCGAACTGCTGGCCCGCATCAAGAGCATACTGCGGCGCAGCCGCACGCTTCCGGACAATCTGCAACCCGAAGAGGCGAGCTCGATCCGCTTTGCCGGCTGGACCCTCGATCTGGAGGCGCGCAACCTGCTGTCGCCGGAGGGCGTGGTGGTGGCGTTGAGCGGCACCGAATACAAGCTGCTGCGCATTTTCCTGAACCATCCGAACCGCGTGCTCAACCGCGACCAGTTGATCGACCTCATGCTCTCGCGCGAGGCCTCGCCTTTCGACCGCAGCATCGATGTGCAGGTGAGCCGCCTGCGGCACCGGCTGGACGAGGGTGCGAAGGAGCCGGCTATCATCAAGACGGTGCGTGGCGAAGGCTACGTGCTGTCGGTGGCGGTGGAAGTGGAAAAATAATGCGCTGGCTGCCGCGCTCGCTGTTCAGCCGCATGGTGATCATTCTGCTGGGCGGGCTGATCGTGGCGCAGTTGGTGAGCTTCGCCATTTTCTGGCAGGAGCGCGGCCAGCTCATGGTGCAAAGCGGCGGCATGCGCTCGGCGCAGCGCATAGCCGATATCGTCAGGCTCATCGATCCGCTGTCTGCCGCCGAACGCGCGCGGATCATCAGCGTCGTCGATGCCCCGCCGTTGCGGGTGTCGCTGACCCAGCCGCCGCTGGCGCTCGCGCAGACCGATTCCGACAAGACCGAACAGGCCGCGCGCTTTTCAGCCATGCTCAGGCGTTATCTGGGGGACGAGCGACCGCTGGTGGTCAACGTCACCAGCGCGCCCCCGGCGTGGGCGATGGCTTATGGCGGGCCGGGACGGGGCCAGGGCCAGGGCCAGGGCCAGGGCGCCGGCATGATGGCGGGACCGGGAATGATGGCGGGGCCCGGCATGATGTACGGGCAGCCCGGCGCCGTGGCGCGCGGCATTTCATTCGTGGTGCAGGCACGCCTCCAGGACGGCACGCTCGTCACGTTCAGTTCGCGGCCGCCCATCGATACCACGACCTGGCCGTACCGGCTGCTGCTGAGCCTGAGTGTTTTGCTGGTGACGGTGATCGCGCTGACGCTCGTTGCGGTGCGCTGGCTGACGCGGCCGCTCAAGACCCTGGCCGAAGCTGCGGAGCAACTCGGCGCCGACATCAACCGGCCGCCGCTCGATGAACGCGGTCCGCTCGAAGTGAGCCGGGCGGCGCGCGCATTCAACATCATGCAGCAGCGGCTCGCCACCTTCATCAACGATCGCACGCGCGTGCTTGCCGCGATGTCGCATGATTTGAAGACGCCGATCACGCGATTGCGTTTGCGCGCAGAACTCCTCGACGATGAGCAGCTGCGCACAAAGTTCATCAAGGACCTCGAAGAAATGGAGGCGATGGTGAGCGCCACACTGGATTTCATGCGCGGACTGGAAAATCGCGAGACGGCAAAGCCGCTGGACGTCATGGCGCTGCTCGAGAGCCTGCAGGAAGACGCGAGGGAAGTGGACGGCAAGGTCGAGATCGAGGGCAAAACGCTGAAGCCGTATCTCGGCCATCCGCAGGCGCTCAAACGCTGCCTGAGCAATCTGATCGGCAATGCCGTCCACTATGGCAAGGCGGCGGCGATCAAAGTGGTCGACTCAGCAGACCAGTTGCGGATTTGTATCCGTGATCAGGGGCCGGGAATTCCGGAGAACGAACTTGCGCGCGTGTTCGAGCCGTTTTACCGGCTCGAGGCGTCTCGCAGCCGCGATACCGGCGGCACGGGCCTCGGACTGAGCATTGCGCGCAACATCGCCCGCGCGCACGGCGGCGACATTATCCTGCGCAATCTGCCGCAAGGCGGGCTCGAAGCGGAGCTCACGCTGCCGCGCAGCGGCTGAGGCCGGCGGGCATTTGCGGGATGATGATGTGGCGCTTGCTGAGGAGGTTGGGGTGTTACGCCTGGCTACGCTTGCGCCGCTTTCTGGTCTCACGGGTGTGAGTTGAACGCAAGACCCGCACGTCCGCCGCGATGGCGGCGCGGGCCCGATCGATCTCGCCTGGCTCCACCGCGTGCGTATCGCGTAGCCGCTCGCGAAGGGTGTTCGCCTTGAGAATCCGGTGCGCCAGTCCGGCGCGGCACCAAATCCGGTCGCGTTCCTCGCCGCGCACGTACTTCGATACTGCAGCGTCATGCGGCTCCAGGCACCATGCTGTGACCCCGGTGGCGAGCGGCAGTGCGATCAGGCGCTCTTCCCAACCCGCGGGCAGGCTCGGGAGAAAAGGCGACACCGGATCGGCATAAATGCCGTGACGGCGGTGAAAGGCGCTGCCTTCGCCGAGCGTGCGGGCGATCTCGTCGATGCGGCCGGGATCGGACTTGGGATAGAGATCGACGTCTATTGAACCGATCATCTCCTCGGGCGGATCGAGTGTCGCGCCGAGAATCGAAAGGCTGCCGACGATCACGAAGTCGCGGTGGCGAATCAGCCGCTTTGCCGCGGCGAGAAGGCGGGCCAGTTCAAGCCGCTTCACGAGTGGCGCCGGCGCTGGAGAACGGCGAGTTGCCCGCGAGCGCGGCCGGGCTCAGGCCGTGGTAGCCCTCGCCCATGGCGCGGGCAATCGCCCGGGGACCCTCCGCGATCAGGCGTGACCACGCCTCGATGTAGATGGGGCTTGCGAGCCGCGCGCGTTTCCAGCGCCGTATCTCGGCGGCAGCCTGTTCGAGTGTGCTGCGCTGCTCAGCCGCGGCGGCACGCTCGAGATGGCCGGCCAGGCGCTTGTGCCAGGCGACGCGGCGGGTATCGTCCGCTTGTTTGTGCGCGCGCGCTGCGCGCGCCTGCGCGATCGGCGCCGATTCCCGGTCCAGTGTGCCCACGGCCGGAAGGCGCGTGCGCAGGATTTCCTCGATCAGCGCGTTGGCGCTGCAATAGCGACCCGAGCGGGAGGAGATTTCCAGCGCGGCACGGTCGAGCGCGCGCCAGAGCCCGGCATCAAGGCGAATGCTGCGTGAAACACGGCTCATACGTGTGATACCAAAAGTAGAATGTGGTATCAGAATAACCGGTCGCTGCCTTGCATGCAAGCACTGCATAAGACCGGACAGCATTTGCCTGACAATGCTTTCATGCTGGCGGAATAAGGATTACGCTTGAGTGAAGTGCCGGAGGGCGCTGCTTCGCTGATGTGAAAGCTTGAGCGTGTAGGAGAAAGCGTGTCGCCTGAGAGATATTATGTAATCCGTTGTTTTTATTGATATTTATGTGATAACGAGAGGGCGAAGGAAAGCCACGCAGGAGGAAGTTCGATGGATGATCTCAGCGTCTTCGCGCAGATACCCGCGCACTACGCAACGATCTCCAGGCCCCGCCTCTGCACCAAGCGCCACGTCGTAATTGCGTTGGTGTGGCGCATCCTGATGGGGGATGATCGTGAATCAGTGAATTCCCAGTTGAATCCTGATGGCGCGCTCGATGCCAAGCATTTCCGACGGGGATACCTTGCCAATTCGCTTCTTGAGCCGCTGCTTGTCCGCTGTCATGATCTGGTCCGCCATCACTTTGCCTTGGGCGCCCTTGACCTCGATCCGGGATTCGAACACGTAGAGCTTGGTTGTATTGCTGGTCACGGGAACTACCTGCACGCGGTTCATGGCCCCGTTGGATGCATCGTTGCTGACAATGACCGCCGGTCGGGTCTTCCTGACTTCGGAGCCCGTGGCGGGTTCGAAATCCACCCACCAGACCTCACCGCGTTTCATCGACACTCCCGATCAGGCCCTCCGTCCAGGCGCGCGCCTCGCGCTCGCGCGCTGCATCCCGTGCCGCCTCGCGATACTGGGCCCCAAGATCCTTCTGCGCGACATGCGGGCGGGCGAGATTTTCGATGAACTTGCTGATGCTGCCGCGCCCTACGACCCGGTGGAGGCCTTCGTATACCGAGTCTTCAATCAATATGGTAAGTTTTTTGCTCATGGCAGGATCCTGTAATTGACACGTATGATTATACGTGTCCAGCCCGCCAGTGTCATTCCGTGCGGTATCGCATGTCGAGAGTAAACACGCATAGCTTGTTGCGGTGGAGACTTACCTTCAGGTTATGTCAGAGCCAATACGCCGGAGCCAAAGTGACCAGCACCGGGGCTGCCCCCCGGCAATAAGCAAAGAGAGCAGGTCCTAATATGCCGGCTTGTTTCCATTTCCCGCCCATAGAGTAAACTTTGCACATCGGATTTCTTAATCTTGTGAGGAGCATTTTCCATGCGTTACGAACTCTACTACTGGCCGGGCATCCAGGGGCGCGGCGAGTTTGTTCGCCTTGCGCTCGAGGAGGCTGCGGCCGATTACGTTGACGTGGCGCGCATGCCCGAGAGTGACGGGATGGGCGTGCCGGCGTTGATGCGGCTTCTGGAAGACAAGGCGACCGGGCGCCCGCCGTTTGCGCCGCCGATACTCAAGTGCGGCAAGCAGGTGATCGCGCAGACCGCCAACATCCTGCAGTTCCTGGGCCCGCGTCTGAACCTGGTGCCGCAAGCCGAAGCGACCCGCGTCTGGGCGCATCAGTTGCAGCTCACGATCACTGACCTGGTGACCGAGATCCACGACAGTCATCACCCGATAGCCGGCAGCCTCTACTATCATGAGCAGAAACCGGAAGCGCAGCGGCGCGCCGCGGATTTAAGGACGGTGCGTCTGCCGAAGTTCCTCGGCTACTTCGAGGACGTGCTGGGCCGCAATGGCGGCAAGAACATGGTCGGCAAGACGTTGTCCTATGTCGATCTGTCGGTGTTCCAGGTCGTCGATGGTCTCAATTACGCTTTTCCAAAGGCCATGGCGCGCCTGCAACCCGCATGGCCGCAATTGCTGGCGCTGCATCAGCGGGTCATGGCGCATCCGCGCATTGCCGCGTATCTGGCGTCTGGGCGCCGCCTGCCGTTCAGCACGGAAGGGCTTTTCCGCTACTATCCCGAACTCGATGGTTAGAGATTCCGTGAGCAATAAATGAAATATAAAGACTATTACGACACCCTCGGCGTCAAGCGTGACGCGGGTGCCGAAGAGATCAAGAAAGCTTATCGCAAGCTCGCGCACAAGTATCATCCGGACGTTTCCAAGGATCCCCAGGGAGAGGAGAAATTCAAGGAGGTCGCGGAAGCCTACGAAACGCTCAAAGATCCCGAGAAACGCGCGGCTTACGACCAGCTCGGCAGTTACCAGCCAGGGCAGGATTTCCGGCCGCCGCCGGACTGGGCCAGGCAGTTCGGCGATTCGAAGTCCTCGTTCGAGGACATCGATCTGGAGGATCTGCTGGCGGGACTCGCAGCGGGCCGGCATCGCGCGGGACCCGGGGCAGGGCAAATCAGGATGCCCGGACAGGATTACGAAGTCACGGCCCATATCTCGCTCGAGGAAGCGTTCCGCGGCACGGAAGTCGAACTGAATCTGACCGTGCCTGAATACGACGGGAAAGGTTTCCTGCATCGCGTGCCCCGCACCTTCAAAGTGCGCATTCCCAAGGGCGCGGCCGATGGACAGCGCTTGCGGCTGGCCGGCAGGGGCGGGAAAGGAATCAATGGCGGCCGGGATGGCGATCTGTATCTGAATATCGCATTGCACCTCCACCCGTTGTTTCGCGTGAGCGGGCATGACCTGTATCTCGATCTGCCGTTAGCCCCGTGGGAAGCGGTGTTGGGCGCGACCGTGGAAGTGCCGACTTTGAGCGGGCCGGTCCGTCTGAAAGTGCCGCCGAATACCCGTGCGGGGCAGCAGCTGCGGCTTTCCAAGCGTGGACTGCCCAAACCGCACGGCGGCGAGGGCCATCTCTTCGCCATTGCGCAGATTGTCGTGCCCACCGCGGCAGGCGAACATGAACGCGCGTTGTTCAAGCAACTCGCGGACGGCTCGACGTTTAATCCGCGCGGGCACTTTCAACAGGAGGCGAGCAGTGGAAGCTAAACAAGTTGAAGCCGTATGGCTAACCGAAGACCGCGAGTTCTCGCTCGCCGAACTCGCGGAACTCTCAGGACTTTCCGAACCGGATCTGCACGAACTCGTTGACTACGGCGCCATCTCGCCCATGAATCCGGATTCCCCGCAGTGGGTATTCAAGGGGGAATGTGTGGTCACTGTCCGCGCGGCTTGCCGGCTGCGCGTCAACTTTGATCTCGAACCGCACGCAGTGGCTCTGGTGGTTTCACTTCTGGAACGCATACACGATCTCGAAGCGCAGCTCACCCGCCTGCGCGCGCAAATGCCTCACGGTTCTCAATAGAGTGGGGTGGATGAGCGGCGGTCAATAGAGAGAGACGATTTTTCCACGGCATGGGATTGGTTAAAACAAGAGGCGGGGGCTTAATTCCGCTAATATGCATTTAGTCCATTTTGAGTTTATTCCGGAGGCCAGATGTTGCTCATGAACTTGTCGCGCCTGCTCGTCGCACTTGCAGTCTGTTCGGTGGCTGCCGCGTGGGCGCAGCCGGTGAGAAACTATCCTTCCAGGACGGTGCGCGTGGTGATCCCCTGGCCGGCGGGCGGCCTGACCGATGTCGCGGGACGCATCGTGTTCCAGAAAATGTCGGAGACGATGGGACAGCAGTTCGTGATCGACAACCGCGGCGGCGCATCCGGCACCATAGGCGCCGATCTGGTGGCGAAATCCGCACCTGATGGTTATACCCTGATGGTGCATTCCACGACCCACGTCGGCAATCCGCACGTTTACGGCAAGCTGCCTTATGACACGCTCAAGGATTTCGTTGGCGTCGGGCTACTGGTGGCGCAAACCGGACTGCTGGTGGTTCATCCGTCGCTGCCGGTAAAATCGGTCAGGGAACTCGTAGCACTTGCGAAGGCGCGTCCCGACCAATTGCTGTATGCGTCATCAGGCAGCGGCAGCTTTTCGCATCTTGCGATCGCCCTGCTGACGTCGATGACCGGGACGAAGATGGTGCACGTGCCCTACAAAGGCGGCGGGCCGTCGACCACGGCGCTGGTTTCGGGAGAGACGCAACTCCTGGTGGGCAGCCCGGCTGCGGTGCTGACGCAGATCAAGGCCAACCGCCTGCGCTTGCTGGCGGTGACTTCGGACACGCGGCTGCCGCAGTTTCCGGAGGTGCCGACGGTGGCCGAGGCCGGCGTTCCCGGCTACGAGTTCCGCGGCTGGGTCGGCGTGCTTGCGCCCGCCGGCACGCCCAAGGCCATCATCGACAGGCTCAATGCCGAGATCAAGAATGCGATGGACAGTCCGGATACAGTAAAGAGACTGGAGTCATTCGAACCGTGGACCATGACACCCGAGCAGACCGCGGCGCGGATCAGATCCGACTATGACAAGTACGGCCAGCTCATCAAACTCACGGGTGTGCGCAACGAGTAGCGATGAGCCATTCGCCGCCCCCGCTGATGGCAAACGCCACCCGCGATCTCGCCCGCTTTGGCGCCGCACTCCAGTATGAGGACATCCCCGCGGCGGTCATAGAGCGAATCAAGCTCAGCATTCTCGACAGCATAGGCTGTTGTCTTTTCGGCGCAACCCTGCCGTGGACCCGCAAGGTTGCGGCGCTCGTCGAAGGCGAGGGGGCGCAACCGGTCGCGTCCCTGATGGGCTTCGGCAGGAAAAGCTCCGTATCGCTCGCCGTGCTGGTGAACAGCACCGCGGGGCACGCTTTCGAGCTGGACGATATCCACAAGGAATCCATCGTGCATGCCGGATCGCTGGCGACGCCGGTGGCGCTGGCGCTGGCGGAGCAGAGTGGTGCCATGACGGGGCGGAACGTGATCACCGCCATGGTCGCAGGCTACGAAGTGGGCCATCGCGTTGGCAATGCGGCCACCATGAGCCTGTTTTTTCGCGGTTTTCATCCTCAGGGCACGTCGGGCGTGTTCGTGGCCGCGGCGACTGCGGCGCGCGCGCTGCAACTGGACGCCAGCCAGTTCCAGCATGCGCTCGGCATCGCCGGGTCCCAGGCGGGCGGGCTGATGGCCGCACAGGAAGGCGCGATGGTGAAGCGCTTTCACAGCGGGCGCGCGGCGCAAAGCGGTGTCTACTCGGCGCTGCTCGCGAAGCTGGGCTTTACCGGCATTACCGACGTCCTCGAAGCGCCCTATGGTGGATTCCTCAGTACGCTCTCCGACCAGCCCAATCCGTCCCGCCTTACCGCCGGACTGGGCGAGACCTGGGAGACGCTGCAGGTGGGCTACAAGCCGCACGCCAGCGTCACCAGCATCCACACGGCGCTCGACGCGCTCGCGGATATCATGCGCGAGCATGGGCTTAAAGCGGATGACATTCGCGCAGTCGAAGCCGGACTGAGCCCCATGACATATTTGCACTGTGCCTGGGAATACAAGGCACAGGGCGTCACGGCGGCGCAGATGAATTTGTACTACGGGCTTGCCGTCATCGCGCTCGACGGCATGGCGTTCACCCGCCAGTACCGCGAGGACAGGCTGCGCGACCCGCGGATCATCGATTTCATCCAGCGCATCACTGCCTGCGTCGATCCGGAGATCGAGAGCATGGGCGCTGCGTTCCGGCATGCGGCGCGGGTAAAGGTCACCGCGCGCGACGGGCGAGTCTTCGAGACGCTGGCGCTGGACCGCCGCGGCAGCCCGGAGAACCCGCTTGCGCCCGCAGACATCGAGCACAAATTCAGCAACGTAGTGGTGGACTGCATCGACGGCGCGCGCGCCGCGCGCATCGTGCAACTCGTGCGCGATCTCGAGCGCCTCGATACGCTGAGTGAGCTGATCGGGCTGGTTGCCGCGCCGGTGGAGATATGAAGGAAACCAAAATCAGAATCAAGAACTGAAAAACTTTAGCCACAGAGGGCACAGAGTTCACAGAGAAACCCATTGGAATGATTCCTAAACAATCAGATACGAACCGTGTTTCGTAGTTTGTTTTTCCTCTGTGACCTCTGTGATCTCTGTGGCTTGATATTTGGTTTTGTTTTACATGGGTTTTAAAGAGGGCTAGTTCGGGAAAAACGGCAGCGGCAGCGGCTTTCCGGCAGGCAGCGCGGTGCGCGCAACGTTGAGGATGATTGCCAGCATCCCGTAGTAGCCGGCTATCGCGAGTAAATCCACCAGCCCCTGCTCGCCGAATTTTTCCACCGCCCGGGCATAGGTCGCATCGCACACGCTCTTGTTGTGCAGCGTCTCGGTCAGCAGGTCGTAGACGATTTCCTCGTCGCCGGCCATGCCGGCCGGGCGGCGGCCTTCTGCAATGGCTTGCGCGATGGCGGGGTCGAGGCCGGCTTTCATCGCATGCGCGTGATGCGCGTTCCATTCGTACTGCTGGCTGTGGTGGCGCGCGGCGATCAGCGTCGCCATCTCGGCGGTGCGCCGGTCGAGCGGCGAGCGGTAGCGCAGGTATTCCCCGACTTTCTGGACCGGGCTCGCGAGTTCCGGGCTGCGCAGCAGCGCGATGAACGGGCCGCGCAGTTCGCCGCGCGGGCCGGCGGCGATTTCAGCGGCGACCTTTCTTTGCGCCTCGGTCATGTTCTCCGGCGCAATGCGCGGCAGACGTTCGGGTCGGGGCGTGTCGGGGTGATCGGCGGCCATGCGGCTCTCCGTTGGACGAAAAACAGCATGGTGCCTGCCCTGGAGCGCTCAGTCCAGAGCGGGACGGCGCAATTAATCGCTGCCCAAAGTGCAGACGGCGATTATTTGCGGCGGGCAGGAGGTAGAATAAGCTCTGTCAACACCACGCTCACAGGCATGACAAGAGACCTATTATGTCCGATCCGGATCTTGCTAATCTGAAACCCCTGCTCGAAGCGCACGGGAAATTTGCAAGGTCGATAAGCCGCGATGCGCCGGGATACGATATTGCACGGCAAATGCTGGCCATCATTGCCGATGCCGAGAGCAACCTGCACCCGTCGCCGGATTCGACCGCCAATTATGTGCCGAACCGGCAGATCATTGTAGATTTGACCCTGTTGCGCAGCCAGATTGAACAGCTCGCGCGCAAAAACTGACCAGAGGAGAAAAGCATGGGAAAAACCACGGGCTGGCGCTGTTTTCTCAACATCCTGATCGCGCTGGGCGTGCTCGCGGCACTGCCCGCGGCCGCGCAAAGCGTGAACTGGCCGACCAAGCCGGTACGGTTCATCGTCCCGTTCCCGCCGGGCGGCACCGTCGATCCCCTGGCGCGCCAGTTGGGCGCGCGACTCAGCGCCGCTCTCGGCCAGCAGTTCATCGTCGACAATCGCACCGGTGGCTCGGGCTCGATCGGCACCGCCATCGCCGCCAAGGCCAACCCGGATGGCTACACCTATCTCTTCGTCTTCGATACGCACGCAGTCAATCCATCGCTGATACTGAACCTGCCGTTCGACACGGTGAAGGACCTTGCGCCGGTGATGCTGGTGGGTACTGCGCCCATGGCCTACGTGACCCATCCCGCCAAGCCCTACAAAAATTTCGGCGATGTGATCGCGGCGGCCAAGGCGAAGCCGGATACGGTGACCTACGGCACGGTCGGCAGCGGCAGCCTCGGGCACCTGACGACCACGCTGTTGCAGCACAGCGGCGGCTTCAAGCTGGTGCACGTGCCGTTCAAGGGCGGCGGGCCGATGTCAACGAATGTGCTGGGTGGCCAGATCGATCTGGGCATCGGCACGGTTGCACTGCTTGCGCCGTTCGTGAGCAGCGGCAGGCTGCGCGCAGTCGCCGTCACCGGTGACAAGCGCTCTCAGGCCATGCCGGATGTGCCGGCGCTCGCGGAGCAGGGCTTTCCCGGCTTTTCAGCCCTGGCCTGGTGGGGGATATTCGCGCCGGCCGGCACGCCCAAGCCCATACTCAACAAGATTCATGCCGAGCTTACCAAGACATTCGATCAGCCGCTGCGCAAACAGCTTACTGAACAACTCGGCATGGATCTCGCCGTGAGCACGCCCGAAGCGTTGCAGAAATGGACGGTGGGTGAGATCGCGCGCTGGGGCAAAGTCGTGCGCGAAAACAATATCCGCGCGGATTGAATTAAAAGCCGTAACAAAATCTAAAAATCAGCCGCCGATGAACGCCGATGAACGCCGATAAACTCGGATAAGACCTAGAGCGAAAAACCATAGACAGGATTAACAAGATTTACATGATTTATTAGATGTTTTTTGTTCAATCCTGCCCATTTTCTTTTTCATCGGCGTTTATCGGCGTTCATCGGCGGTTACATCGATCTTGGTCTTTTTGAAATGCGCTCTAAGTGGGGACCAGGCCGCTGACCGCTGGTGCGGCTTGCGGGTCTGATCACTACGTCTGCTGCATTCTTTTAACCCGTGCCTCGCGAACGGCGATGTAAACACCGCTGCCGATTACGATGGCAATTCCCAGAAACGTCCAGATATCGGGAAACTCGCCGAGCATGAACAATCCGAACAAGGTGGCGGAAATAATCGCGCTATATTGAAACGGGGCGACCACCGATGCCGGTGCATATTCGAAGGACGCCATAAGAAATCCTTGTCCCACCAGGGCGCATAAGACAAAACTCGTAATCAACGGGACATCCGCCATCCTGGGCGCGACCCACACGGCAGGCATGACAAACGACAGCAGCACGGCGCCTATGATCACCGAGTGCGCCAGCGCAACGATGGCCGGCGTCCCGGCCGCCAGTTTCCGGTTGTAGATGTAAAAAAAACCGATGATGATCCCGCCGGCAACAGCGATCAGATAGCCCTGGTTGAAGGCATCAAGATCGGGACGCAGTATGAGAAATACGCCCATAAAGCCGATGATGATGGCTGCCCACCGGCGCCAGTCCACGGCTTCGTTCAACAAGAAGGGGGAAAGTGCCGCCACGACCAGCGGTGCCAGAAAAAATATGGACGTCGTGCTCGCCAGGGGGATGTAGAGCACGGCCCAGTAAAAAAATCCTACGCCGGTCACAGCGAATATCCCGCGCAGGATCTGCAAACCCAGCGGACGGGGCCATAACATCGCGAGCCCGTACCGATAAATGATCACCGGCGCCAGTATCAGATAAACCAGGCAGAATTGCGCCCAGATGATTTCAACCGGCGAGTAGGTGGCCCCTAAAATTTTCGACATGCCGTCCTTGATGGGCAGGAAGGTCATGGCGGCGATCATTAATGCAATGCCGCGAAGGGGGCGGTGAGCGATCATGGTAATGTCTTCTTCATAAGCGTTCTCAGGGGCCCGCGCGCGGCGTTTGCAGCAGCGGTTCTAAACGCACGGATCCCGGGGACCTGCGGCTCACGGCGTGTTGAAGCCCCCCGTTTTCAATGCGTTCACAGCGGCAGGCGTGGTCAGGAATTGAATAAAGGATTTTGCCGTATCGGCGCACTGTGTGCCGGTGAGTATGGCGGTTGCAAAGGTGTTGACCTGCTGCAGTTCGGGCGGGAAGGGCCCGGCCAGTTCGAAGCCTTTGACGGCGAAGATTTCAGGCAGCATTTGCACGCCGAGTTCGGCCTCGCCCCGCACCACGAGTTCTCCAACGAGACCACCCGGAATCACCCTGAACTTGGGCTGCAGTTGATCGGCGATGCCGAGGCGCTTTATCACCTCCTCGAAATGCATGCCGCTTTGACCGAGCGTGGTGTAGGTGATCGATTTCGCTGCCAGCAGCGCGCGCGTGAAGGCCTGCACCGAGCTGATGTCGGGTTTGGGTGCGCCAGCGCGCAAGCCCAGGCCGATCAGCGTGCTGCCGAGTTCGACGCGGCTGCCAGGCACGATCCTGCCCTGTTTCGTCAGTTCATCGATTCCGGGCCCGGTCGCAATGACCATATCGGCCGTTTCGCCATTCTGGATGCGGCTGAGCGTCTGATTGGTGGTGGACCAGCCGATTGAAAGCGTGTTGCCGCTCGTGTGCTCGAATGTTGTGATGAGCTCGGACATCGCCGAGCGCATGGCGTTGGTGGAAAATATGTTCAATGTGGTCATGGCTGCCGGAAAAAGAATGATGAAAAAATGAATGACGGTGACGGGATGTCGCGCAAACCCGCCGGCTGAATTTTTTAGCCGGTGCAGATTGGGCGTTGGCCAGGGTATATTATAACTATTTGATTATTATATATATTATTAATAACGTCTTTGAGCCAACATTATTCCGATTGCAGCCCGGTATTTTGCACTAAAACTGCCGCCACGGCGATGCTGCCCGGGGTTCCCCGTCATGTGGTTTGCGCAGCGAGCGCGCGCCTGCGCATGCGCGCGAGCACGACGGACAGCGCAACACCGACGAGGCAGATGCCGCTGATCCCGACGAAACCCCAGGTGAAGCTCCCGGTATGGTCTTTGATCACCCCCAGTGTGTAGGCGGTCAGAAAGCCGCCGATGTTGGCGAACAGATTGCTGAAACCGGTCGCTGTGCCCGCAATGCGCGGCCCCAGCACTTCCACCGGGACGAGAAACAGCGGCCCGAAATAAAACTGGAGAAAGATCGAACTCACAGCGATGACGAGCAGCAGCAGCGGGATCGATTCAGTCAACACCAGCAGCGTCGAGGTGCAGGCGAGGATGGCCAGCGCGCCGCCGATTACGAGCGGCGGATTCTTCAGGCGGTCGGATACGTAGCCGCCGATCGTGTTCGACGGCGCCGTGAATGCGGCGCTCATCGCGATCACCAGGCCCGCGGTCTGCACCGACAGTCCGCGGTCGGCTACGAGCAGCGACGGCAGCCAGAAATTGAAGCTCGTGACCACCGAGAAGCGCACGAACTGCAGGCCGCTGCAGACCCACATGATGGGGAAGCGGAACAGCTGGAAAAGGTCGGACAGCGCGACGTGCTGCTGCGACGGGGCGCGTGGTTTTTCCCTGGCGTAGGCCTTGTAGAGAAATGCCGCGCCGATTCCCAGCGCGGCAAACATCATGAACGCGGCGCGCCAGCCGTACAGTGAAGTGAGCAGCGGGCCCCCGAGGGAGAGCACAATGGTGCCGGCGAAGCCGCCCAGCATATACAGGCTCATGGCGGTGGCGCGGCGCTGCGGCGGGAACCACGACGCCAGCAGCGCGAGACCGGGTGCGAACATCAGCGCGCGGAAAGCGCCGGCGACGAACTGCGAGAGCATTGCCAGCCAGAAGGTGTGGATCAGCCCGAAGCACATCGATAGCGCCGACCACCCGAGCAGGCCGATGAAAAACAGGCGCCCGGGGCCGAGACGGTCGCTGAGAAAGCCCGCCGGGATTTGCCCGAGCGCGTAACTTAACGTCACCGCGGCCGAAAGCATGCCGGCCTGGGTGAAGCTGATCTGCAGGTCCTCGCGGATCAGCGGCAGCAGCAGGGGGATGGCACTGAAGGTGATGCCGTGGACGATCTGGCAGAAGACGACCAGCGATACTGTGTTGACACCGTCGCGCGGCATTGCGCTTGTGGCCGCCGGAGTGTTCGGATTGGTGCTCATGCGGATGGGCGGGCGTCAGGACACACGGCCCGACTGTAGCATCAGCGTGTGCGCCGGTAATTGCTTTACATCAATTATCCGCTGGGCCCGCAGCGCGGGATCGGTTTCAAATCTCCGCTTACCGCTTACCGCGCTAGCGATTCAGCAACCTACACGCCTTCGGTGATCCTCATATCCCGTTCCACGGAGTCCTTGCCCAGCACCTTCAGCGCTTCCTGGTAGGCGGGGCTGTCGTGTGTGGCGGTTGCCTGCGCCACGCTGTCGAACTCGATCACGACCACGCGCTGGGCAAGTCCTGCTTCATAGGTTTTCGCAGGGACGCCGCGGACCAGAAACCGTCCGCCGCCGGCCTGGACCGCGGGGCCGGCAAGCTTCGCATATGCGGCGAGGGCATCGGGGTTTTTGATCGAGCGGTAGAACGCAATCCAGTAAGCCTTGGCCATGATTTTCCTCTGAAAGTGAAGAGTGAAGAGTGAAGAGTGAAGAGTGACGCTCTTAATTAAAAAAAACCGAGGGCCGCGGCCGGATTTGGCGTTATTTAGCTGCAAAGCAGTATAGCATTCCCGCACCGCCCGAAGCGCGCAGGTTGTCCTGGCTGCAGCCGCGCGAGAGATGCGAGGAATTCCAGGAACGGGAAGGCTCATCGTCCTTCAGGCCCCAACGGTCGTGGTGGCCGACCTGCGCCGAACCTTCTCCGCTTTTGGTCCAGTTGCCGCAGGTCGTATCCTTGCCGCTCGGATACGCTGTGCCATCCGGTTGCGAGCCGGTAAGGATGTCGTGCATGTTGGGCGATTCAGCGCGGCCGTTGACGCGCTCGCCTTTCTCGGTCAGGGCTGTCATCCGGCTGATATTGTTGATGCCGTGCAGTTCAGCGACATTGCGTGCGATGAGCCTGCCCTGCGCGTTATGCCACGGGCCCTTGCCGATGCGCTCGCGCGCGTTGACGGCGGGCCGGCCGTCGGCGGCGCTCGTGCTCAGATAGGCGCGCCATGTGCGCTTGCCTGCGCCTGCTGCGCTGGCGAGCGTCTGGCAGAGCTTGTCCGCGCCTGCCAGTCCGCCAAGGTCAGCGCCTTTGCCGGTACCGGCACTGGTGATAAAAAACGTCATCACTGAGGGTTCTGCCTGCACGCCCCAGCTCAATCCCAGCGCCAGGAGTGCGGCCGGTGCGAGCATAGTCCAACTTGTCTTGTTCATTTCACCCCTCCAGAGAAAAGTTCGTGCCGTGGACAGGCGGGGTGCCATGGCCCGGGCGACGACATTATAAACAGTAGACCAGCCTGGTTTATTCCGGACTGTCGATGCCCGGTTCATCCATCGAAGCTGTTTGCGTTCATGAGCAGATGCCGCCGCATGTCGGCGAGCCTTGCGATGCCGACCAATGCCATGTCGCGGTCGATTTCTTCACTGAGCAGCCTGATGGCATGACGCACCCCGGGCACGCCGCCGAGGGCGGCTGCATAGAGGAAGGGCCGTCCGACGAACACGAAGTGCGCGCCCAGGGCCAGCGCCTTCAGCACGTCGGTGCCGCGGCGCACGCCGCTGTCGAGCATCACGGTCATGTCGCCCGCCTGGGACACGATCCCGGGCAGCACGCGCAGCGGCGCGACCGCACCATCGAGCTGGCGTCCGCCGTGATTCGACACGATGATGCCGTCGACACCGCTGTCGCGGGCGATGCGCGCATCGTTCTTGTCCAGCACCCCTTTCAACACGAGGCGCCCTTTCCATAGCCGCCGCATCAGTTCGACGTGGTGCCAGGACAGCTCATCGCGATTTCCCCTGCCGCGTTCTCCGGTGCGGGACAACAGCGGCACCCTGGGGCCCATGTTCTCGAAATGCGGCATGCCGTGCAGCAGCAGCGTGCGCGCGAACATGCCCAGCAGCCAGCGCGGACGGATGAGGCCGTCCCAGGCCAGGCGCAGCGAAGGCCGCAATGGCGTGTTGAAGCCGCTGCGCACGTTGTTTTCGCGGTTGGCCGCCACCTGCACGTCGACGGTGAGCACCAGCGTGTCGTAGCCGGCGCGCGCGACGCGGTCGACGAGCGCCGTGATGGTCGCGGTGTCGCCGGGAAGATAGGCCTGGAACCAGGCGGTGGGTCCGTGCTGCCTGACCTGCTCGAGCGGGGTCAGCGAAGCGCCGCTCAGGATCATCGGGACGTTGGCTTGCGCCGCGGCGCGGGCGAGCACGAGATCGCCCTGGTAAGCGGCCATCGCGGTCCCGCCCATGGGGGCGATGCCGAAGGGCGCATCGTAGGTGTGGCCGAACAGCGTGGTTTTCTGCGTGCGCCTGGATGAGTCCACCAGCGCCTTGGGAACGAAAGCGAGTTCATCCCACACGTCGCGGTTTTGCCGCATCGACGCGTTGGTTTCGGCTCCGCCCGAGACGTAACCAAAGATCGGCCGCGGAATATAGCGGCGCGCCGCATCTTCGAAATCATCCAGCGCGAGCATCCGGCGCAGGATGCGCGGCGGCGCCCTGTCAGGCTGGCGCATTGCGGCTGGAGCAGGCGTGGAAAGCGCGTCGGGTGATTCTGGCGTCGTGGCGGGCATGCGGGGCTCGTATGAACGTTGCTGTTCGGCGAGACTAGATGAATGACGGGGTGCGAGTCAATTCCACGGGCGGGATGCCAATTATTTATTTCTGATTTTCGCCACCGGCGACTTCATCCTGCCGTCAAGCCAGTCGAGAATGCGCGCATTGGACAGGATGGCGGCGCCGATCTGGCAATGTTCTCCCGCGCCTTCCTCGCTGGTGAACAGCATGAACTCCTTCGGGCTCTTCAGCGCGGCGTAGAGCTGGCGCGCCTGCCCCGGCATGTCCTTGTCGTCTTCGGAGTCCACCACCAGCATGTCGCAGCGTATGTTGCCGGCCACGTCTTTCATGGTGTAGGGACGGGTCTTGCGCATCCAGTCGGTGGGGGATTTGGCGTCGAAGGTGAACATGCCGTTGCCGAACGCCCAGCGCAGTGCGGGATCGGTTTCCATCATCTTGTAGATTTCCCGGTCGATCTCCGCCGATGCCTGGGGGTCGTCGAGGGCCGGCTCCATCCCGGGCCGTTTCATGACCACGCTGTGCATGTCGTAGACGCCGCCGTTGGCGATGCAGGCCTTGATGCGGTGTTCGAATGCAGCGGCGCGCGGCACGAGATAGCCGCCGAAGCTGATGCCCATGAGCGCGATATTGCGGCTGTCCACTTCCCGGCGCCTGAGCGCGAAATCCACCACCGGCGTGACGACGGTTTCCCAGTTGTGGCGGAACGGGATCTTCTGCTCCCGGATCACGCGCCCCTGGCCCGGCCCCTCGAAGATCAGCACGTTGTAGCCGCGGCGTAGGGCGAATACGGCATTGCTGTAGTAAAGCTCCTCGGCGGTGCCGTCGAAACCGGTCTGGATGATGAGCAGCGGGCGTTTTTTCCCCGAGCCATCAACGAGAGCGAGATAGCCCGGCAGGGTGGTGGCCTCGAACGGGATTTCCACCGGCCTTATCGGGTGGTCGGCGAGCCGGGCGAATTTCAGGAACAGCTCCCGGCCTTTGCGCCAGGTTGTCACGATGCGCGGGTCCGCGAGGTTGTTGCGCAGGAAAAATTCCGCCGTGCGATAGTAATTGGACGCGCGCAGGTATTCCTGCCTCGCGCTGATTTTGCGGCCCCGGGCGAGGAAATCGTCCCCGGCCTGCTCTCGCTCCTGCGCCGTTTTGCGCCACGCGGCATACCAACTCTCGTCGTCCCCTTCCTTGATGCGGCCCAGGGTGATCAGGACTTCGCCCGCATCGGCGCCGCCGCCGGGGGCGGCGCCCAGCACCCGCAAAGCCTGGAATGAGTACTGCGGATCCTTGAAATAGAAGTCCAGCGCCGCGGCCCGGGTGCAGACGGCCGAGAGCGCAACGATCAGAATGAAAATCCAGCGAAATCCGCCCATGTCGTCCTCTTCTGCATTCCTGGTGGGGATGGGAAAAGCCAGAGCCTGTATCATAAACCTCTCGCGATTTATCAGGAGCGGGCACTCATGACCCAACGCTGGAGAAACCGTCCCGAGGGGGCCAACTGGGGCGAATTCGGGGACGACGGTGTAGGGTTTTATGTTCCAGCAGGTTCAAAGTTCAAAGTTCAAAGTTCAAAGTTCAAAGTTCAAAGTTCAAAGTTCAAAGTTCAAGGTTCAGGGTTCAGGGTTCAGGGTTCAGGGTTCAGGGTTCAGGGTTCAACGTTAAATGAGGGGCGATCATGGAAGATCATCAGGATCTGATACGCAGGGAGTTTTCGCAACAGGCGGAGGCGATGTCCAAGGCGGCGCTGTTCAACGATGCGGGCATCCTGAATCGCATACGGGAGGCGGCACAGCTGACCAGGCAATCGCGCGTGCTCGATGTGGCGTGCGGGCCGGGCATCGTGGTGGAAGCGCTCGCGCCAGCCGCAGGGGAAGTCGTGGGCTGCGATATCACGCCTGAGATGCTGGCCAAGGCGCGGCAACGCTGCGCCGCGTCCGGTTTGACCAACGTGCGCTTCGAGCCCGGACGCGCCGAGGCCCTTCCTTTCGAGGATGCCTCGTTCGATGTCGTGGTGTCGCGCTCGGCATTGCATCATTTTCCCGATGTGGCGGCGGCACTTCGCGAAATGGCCCGCGTTGTTCGCGCCGGCGGGCGCGTCGTGATCCTGGACGTGATTTCGTCGGAAAACGAAGCGGAAGCCGCACTGCATAATGCGCTGGAAACGCTGCGTGACCCTTCCCATGTACGCATGCTGCCCAAAAGCGAGCTGCAAAGCGTTCTGGAGAATGCGAACCTGACGGTGGAAACCTGTACGGAGTGGTCCGATCCCCGAGAGTTTGAAGATTGGCTCAAGATCACAAACGCACCCGAACGCGCGCATCCCCTCAGAGTCGTGATGATGGAGCTGGCCGGGAAAGGGGCGACGGCGGGGATAGGCATGCGTCTCGACGGCGGGAAAATCCTGTTCGAACATGCCAAGGCGCTGACGGTTGCCGTGAAGCGCGCGAGTGTCAGGTAGCTGCCGCAGGCGGAATCCGGGACTTCGGTTACTCGAAAAACTCCGTCCCGGATTCTGCTGGTTTGCTTCTTATCGTTACTGCGGCGCTATCCCCGCCAATGCCATCGCCTTCTTGTAGCGCGCGATTTCCTTCGGCAGCAGATCGGCGATCTGCGCCGGGGATTGCGGCCACGGCTCGACACCCTGGGTGTCGAGGAATTTCTTCATGTCGGCGCTCGCCAGCACCTTGTTGACCGCGGCGTTGATGAAGTTGATGCGCTCGGCCGTCATGCCCGCCGGGGCAAACAGGCCCCACCACAGCTGATACTCGTAGCCCGGCGCGCCGGACTGCGCGATCGACGGCACACCCGGGAAAAGCGTCGAAGGCTCGAGGCTGCTCACGCCCAGGATGCGCACCCGGCCCGCATTGATCATCGGCAGCAGCGCCGAGGAACTCGAGATCACCATCTCCACCTCGCCGGCAGCGACCGCCGTGACCGCTAGCGAAATGCCCTTGTATGGGATGTGCACGAGCTTGGTGCCCGTGGCGGTGCCGAACAGCGCGCCCGAGAAATGGTTGTTGCCGCCCGTGCCGGAGGACGAGTAATTGAGTTTCCCGGGGTTCTTTTTCGCGAGCGCGATGAGTTCCTTCACGCTTTTGGCCGGTACCGACGGATGAACCGCGAGCAGCATCGGCGCGCGCGCGAACGTCGCGACCGGGATGATGGCCTTCGCCGGGTCGAACGGCATCTTCGCGCGCACCGCAGCGGTGGCCGGATACGATGAGGTGGTGGAAAGCAGCGTGTGGCCGTCGGGATCGGCTTTGCTGGCCAGTTCGGCCCCGATCATGCCGCTGGCGCCGGGGCGGTTGTCGACGATCACGTTCTTGCCCCACATGTCACCGAGGCCCTTCGCCACCGCACGCGCGATGACATCGGTCGATCCGCCGGCGGTGTACGGCAGGATGATCTGGACGTTTTTCGCTGGATAGGCCTGTGCTGCGGCGTGCGGCGCCGTAAATGCCAATGCCGCGGCGCTGAGTGCCAGCATGATCCGGGTGAAACGGGGTTGCGTAATTTTCATGATTTTTCCTTCATTGTAATAATTCATTTGATGCGACCCCGGGATATGCCGGGTTGAGAGTTATATTTGTGTTTATATTCGAATTTTAGCGCAATGTAAAATGCGGTTCGCGCGCGGAACGTTCGCGGAAAAAAAACGCAGCGAATACAACGGCTGTGGCTGCGGCAAAACTTTCCGGATTACAGCTCCAGCTTGTACTTGGCGACCACGCCTTTCCAGCGCCTGATCTCGCTTTGCAGGAACTTGCCGAACTCCTCCGGCGAGAGCACGTAAATGTCGGCGCCGATCATGACGTTGGCGCCGCCGCGATTATCGATGAGTACGCTCTGCCCCAGGATGTCAGTGAGCTTGCGTGCAAGATGCCTCCCGTTGATGACGACCCGGCATTCATTTTAGTCCCAATCGGCGGCGTTCTGATGGGCGTCGACTATAATTGCCAAAACTGCCAGGGGCAGCGTCTATGAAAATTACCGCAGTCAACACCTTCGTCGTCCGCATGCCGCTGGTGATCGCCGGCGATGCGCCCATGGTCGGCGGCCAGGCGCGTACCGAGATTGAGATGCTGCTGGTGCGCGTGGACACCGACGAAGGCGTGACCGGCTGGGGCGAGGGCTTTGGCCACCGCGTGTGGCCCGCGACCCGCACCGCGCTGGAGACGATGGTCGGGCCGTTGTGCATCGGGCGCGACCCGACAGCGATTCATGCGCTGATGAACGATCTGACGCGCACGCTGCATGGCGCGGGACGCAGCGGGCCGGTGCTGTATGCGCTGTCCGCCATCGACATTGCGCTGTGGGACATCGCGGGCAAGCTGGCCGGGCTGCCGCTCTACCGGCTGCTCGGCGGCAGTCCGCGCCCCGACCTTCCTGCCTATGCGAGCCTGTTGCGCTACGGCAAGGCAGCGGCGCTCGAACCGCGCATCGCCGAAGCGCTTGCCCGCGGCTATAAGCTGATCAAGATTCACGAGACCGATGCCGCCGTCATCCGCGCGGCGCGGCGCGCAGCGGGCGACGGCGTGCCGCTGATGGTGGACTGCAATTGTCCGTGGACGGTGGACGAGGCGCTGGCGATGTGCGGCACGCTGCGCGACCTCGATCTCGAATGGATAGAGGAACCGGTATGGCCGCCCGAAGACCACGCGGGGCTGGCGCGCGTGCGCGCCGGGGGTGGCATCGCCGTCGCTGCGGGCGAGAACGTCGGCAGCGTGTTCGAATTCAAGCGCATGTTTGAATCCCAGGCGATCACGGTGGCACAGCCCAGCGCCACCAAGGTCGGCGGCGTCACCGAACTCGCCAAAGTGTTCGACGTGGCCGAGGCGTTCGGCGTGAGGGTGGTGCCGCACTCCGCGTACTTCGGCCCCGGTCTGCTTGCCTCCATGCATGTGTGCGCGGCGCGCGCGCGCGAAGTCTGGGTCGAGCGTTTCTACTGCGACTTCGAAGCCACGCCGTTTGGCGGGGCCATCAACCCGCGCGGCGGGCGCATCGCAATTCCCCAGGGGCCGGGCCTCGGCGTCGATCCCGATCCGGCGATGCTGAAGCGTCTGGCGCTCGAGGCCTGACATGAAGCTGTACATGAACAGGGACTCGGGCAACAGCTACAAAGTCCAGGTGTTGATTTCGCTGCTGAAACTGCCGTGCGAGCAGATCAACGTCGACTTCGCCACCAAGCAGCACAAGACGCCTGAGTTTCTCAAGCTCAATCCGCGTGGCGAGGTGCCGGTCATCGAGGACGATGGGACGGTGATCTGGGATTCTGCGGCCTGTCTGGTCTATCTCGCGCGCAGGCACGGCGGCGGGCAGTGGCTGCCGGATGATGCCGCCGGCATGGCGGAAGTGCAGCAGTGGCTGGCGCTGGCCGCGACCGAAGGCCAGATCGGGCTCCAGTACACGCGCCGCGGCCTCAAGCTTGGCCGCTGGACCGCGGGCACGCTGGAGCAGGGCCATGCGGTGGGACGCGTGGCGCTTGCCACGCTGGAAAACCGCCTCAAGGACCACGACTGGCTGGCGGGTGATCACCCCACCATCGCCGACGTCGCCTGTTTTGCGTATGTGGAAACCGCGCCGGAATCGAAACTGCCGCTCGAGCCGTACCCGCATATCGTGGCATGGCTCTCGCGCTGCAAAGCGCTGCCCGGCTGGCCGGCGCGCTAGGCCTGAAGAAAGACCCACTCCGAAAACATCGCGGCCTGACCGGCGTATTGCCCATCGTCGCCGGCGAGGTTCCACACCGTTGCCGATTCGATCCTGAATTGCCGGCCGCTTTTGGTGACGCGGATGCCGGCATAGTTGTCGATATATCCGTTGCGCGTCACCTGGTCGAGCAGCCGCTTGCGGTCCTCGCGATGCACCGGCCCCGCCGACAGCCGCGACGGCACGGTGATGAAGGTGTCCCAATCCATCTCGAACAGGTGTTGCGCCGCAAGATTGGCATAGTTGAATACCGGATCGGATGCGGTATCGTGCGACACGACCACGAACGCGGCCTCATACAGACTCTTCGCGCGCTGCTGCGGGTCGCCGGCGGGCACAAGGTCTTTGCCCGTCAGACGCCGGTAGCTGTCGAGCAGCAATTGCGCGTGTTCTTCCATAAAGCGGTTGTCCGGGCCGGGTGCCATCATCGTCTGGTGTGATGTTGCATTCGTGTTGGGGCGGGTCGGTCAGCACGTCATGGCGACGATCAAGGTTGCCGCAAGCCTGATTGGATGGCTCTGTTTCAGCACCCCTCGCGTGCGCCGCCGTGAAGATAGGATATAGTTATAAACAAAAACCTGCGCACAGGCCAGACTGGCGTGCAAAGGGTATAAACAGAACACGTAACAGGGAGGATGGCTCATGAGAATCGCTCTGAACGCGCTGGCTGCGGTATTTGCCGTGACAGCAGCCGGAACCGCGCAGGCCCAGACCGCAGCGGCAGGCGCGGTATCTGCCTACCCGAACAAGCCGGTGCGCATCATGGTGGGCTACTCGCCGGGCGGCGGTGTGGACACCACCGCGCGCATCGTTGCCGCTGCACTCACCGAGCTTTGGGGCAGCACCGTGATCGTCGAGAACCGGGCCGGCGCTGCGGGCAATATCGCCACTGAGTTCACGGCGAAGGCCGCGCCCGACGGCTATACACTGGTGCTGTGCAATATCGGCTCTCACGGTGTGACGCCGGCGCGTTTCGGCAAGCGGCTGACCTATGATCCGATCGCCGACTTTGCCTTCCCGGCGAGAATCGGCGGTGTGCCCAACGTCTTCATGGTGCATCCGTCGCTGCCGACGCGCACGCTGGGACAGTACATCGCCTATGCCAAAATGCATCCCGGCAAGCTCAATTTCGGGTCCTCCGGCGTCGGCGCCTCTCCCCACATGTCGATCGAACTGCTCAAGACCCTGACCGGCATCAACATCGTGCACGTGCCGTACAAAGGCGCCGCGGGAGCGCTCGCCGACGTGATGAGCGGACACATGGAATCCTCGGTTGGCAATCTGGCTGGCGGGCCGCTGGCGGCGATCAAGTCCGGCAGGGTCCGGGCGCTGGGCGTCACCTCGGCCACGCGCAACACGCAGTTGCCGGACGTGCCGACGTTCCAGGAAGCTGGGGTGCCGGGTTACGATGTCACGGGATGGTACGGGCTGTGCACGCAGGCGCGGGTGCCTCAGCCCATCATCACCAAAATAAACGCGGACGTGAACAAGTTGCTGGGCGGCAGCGCGCTCAGAAAGCGGCTCGAAGACCAGGGCATCGACATCATGCCGGCCACGCCTGACGAGTTTGCCGCGCACGTGAAAGCGGAAATCGTGAAGTGGACCAAGGTGGTGCAGGACGCGAAGCTCGAGGCGCAGTAGCAGCCGGAACATTGAACATTGAACATTGAACCTGGAACATTGAACATTGAACTTGGAACCTGGAACATTGAACCTTAAACCCGGAACCTTGAACCTGGATCGCGACAGCGATGCGTAACATCGGACCCTACGATTACGTGATCATCGGCGCCGGCACCGCCGGTTGCGTGCTGGCGAACCGCCTGTCCGCGGATCCGGAGGTCACGGTGCTGCTGCTCGAAGCCGGCGGCAAGGATGACTGGATCTGGATCCACATTCCAGTCGGTTATCTTTACTGCATAGGCAATCCACGCACCGACTGGTGTTACCAGACCGAGCCTGACCCGGGACTCAACGGCCGCACCATAAACTATCCGCGTGGACGCGTGCTTGGCGGTTCCTCCTCGATCAACGCCATGCTTTGTCTGCGCGGCCAGGCGCGCGATTACGACGAATGGGCGCAGGCGACTGGCGATCCGGGGTGGTCTTGGCAAAATGTGCTGCCGGTCTTCATGAAGACCGAGGACCATTGGCGGGGCGCGGACGAAAAACACGGCACCGGCGGCGAATGGCACGTCGAACCGGCGCGCCTGCGCTGGGAGATCCTCGAAGCGTTTCGCGATGCCGCAGCGGAGATCGGCATTGCCCAGATCGACGATTTCAACCGCGGCGATAACGAGGGTGTGTCGCGCTTCGAGGTGAATCAACAGCGCGGCGTGCGCCGGAGCGCGGCCAAAGCCTTTTTGCGACCCGCGATGAAGCGGCCCAATCTCACCGTGATCACCGGCGCGCTGGTGAAAAAACTGCGCATGGACGGCCGGCGCGTGCTCGGCGTCGAGTTCGAGCGGGACAACGAGCCCATGTTCGCCACGGCACAACGCGAGACCATCCTCTCGGCTGGCGCGATCGGCAGCCCGCAGATCCTGCAACTCTCCGGCATCGGCCCGGGCGCACTGCTGCAACAGCACGGCATACCCGTCGTGCACGAGTTGCCGGTCGGCGAAAATCTGCAGGACCACCTGCAACTGCGGATGGCGTTCAAGGTTCAGCACGCGCTGACGCTCAACACGATGCTGAGATCGTGGCGGGCCAAGATCAAAATGGGCCTCGAATACGCGTTGTTCCGCAGCGGGCCCATGACCATGGCGCCGTCGCAACTGGGCGCATTCGTGAAATCGGACCCGGCGCAGGCCACTGCCAATCTCGAATACCACGTGCAGCCGATATCGCTCGACAAGTTCGGCGACCCGCCGCACGCGTTTCCCGCGTTCACCGCCAGCGCCTGCAATCTTCGGCCGACTTCGCGCGGCCATGTGCGCATCATCTCGCCCGATCCGCGCGCCTATCCGGCCATCCAGTGCAATTACCTGTCCACGGCCGAGGACCGCAAAGTTGCCGCCGACGCGCTCAGGCTGACGCGGCGCATCGTCACCGGCACCCGCGCGATGAAAAAATACCAGCCCGAGGAATTCTCGCCGGGCCCGGCATTCCAGAGTGAGGAAGAACTGGTCACGGCCGCGGGCAACGTCGGCACCACGATTTTCCATCCGGTCGGCACTTGCAAGATGGGGCGCGAGCATGACGCAACAGCGGTGGTGGACACAAAATTCCGCGTGCGCGGCATCGGGCATTTGCGCGTGATCGACGCCTCCATCATGCCCACGATCACTTCCGGCAACACCAACACGCCGACGGTGATGATCGCGGAACGGGCCAGCGCGATCCTGCGCGCTGATCGGCGTTAGGGCGCGAAAGCAATATAAGTATATGAATATAATACATATTATAGGCGATTTAGGTTGGCGTTGAATCTAGTCCGCAACGTTGAATAGGGTGCGCCTTAAGGCCGCACGCGTGTGAGGCTGACGCGCTACGGATGAATCATTCGTAGGCCAGTGGTTCGAGCCTAGATTGGGGAGCCAATCTAGGGCGAAACTGGGTACTGATTTCGAAGGGTTTTTGTATCGAGCCGATATTACGGCGTAATATTCAGAGCAATGTATCCGTAGGCCCCCGTAATGGAATGGACGCCCACTTCCTAAAACGGCATCTGAGTGCCAAATTAGTGGTTCTCTTATGACTACTAAAATAGAAAGGGGCGTCCGATATGAAGATTACGATAATGGGCATTGATTTGGCAAAGGCGGTATTTC